>DAOUHT010000030.1:0-3463 GCA_034428375.1 Dehalococcoidia bacterium
CAGTCGGGCTGCCGGATAACTACCTCGCGTTGATCGCCCCCGGTCGATCGTCGTTCGTCCTGCCGTCGGCGCGGCCGGTGGCACACGGCGGGATCACGCTGGAAGAGGTGGTCGTTCCCCTGGTACGGATCGACAGGAAGTGAGCGCGGACATGGAGCACAAGCTCGTCGGATTCGACCGCAAGATCCACTTGAGCTGGCTCGACGCCACGGCTGACTGGGCCTCACAGGGGCTACCCGCAGCCGACATACGGCAGCGGCTCGACCGCCTGCTCGACGGTCAGGTCGCCGGCATCGGCTCGCACAGCGCGCGCGGCAAGACCATGACCGTGTTAATGCACGTGTGGGTGCTGGTACCCGACACGCTCGTGCCACTACGAGACGACGGGCTCCTTCTACTCCGTGACTGGGGAGAGGATAGCCGTCTGCCGCTCCACTGGGGCATGTGCTTGGCAGGATACCCGTTCTTCCGCGACGTCGCGTCGGCCACCGGACGGCTCCTGTCCTTGCAGGGCAGCGCTGCGCTGTCCCAGATAGTCCGGCGCATGACCGAGTCCTGGGGCACGCGGAGCACTGTCACGCGGGCCGTACAACGAATCGTCCGTTCGTTCGTCGCCTGGGGCCTCGTGGTGGAGACGGAGGAGCGCGGGATCATCGCGCCGGCGCCAAAGATCGCGGTACACGACGCGGCAGTCGGCGCCTGGCTCCTCGAAGCCGGCATCACGGACGGCGCCAGCCGAGCGTACCCACTCCACGGGCTTGCCGGTTCATCGTCGTTCTATCCGTTTGACCTGAGACTCGCGGAACGCGACCTCGGTCGCCGGCGGCGGCTGGAAGTCCACCACCAGGCGCTTGACGAGGCTGTCGTCTCCTGGAGACAGCCAAGCTGACTCCGCAGGCTGCTCGATAGCACTTTCGGGAGTGCCCCAAGCTCTCCTGCGAGGCAGCGTCGTTGCGGACATGTCGTCTTGCGACGGCGGTCAGATGACTTCGCTGTCGGAGCGGATCAAATCGAGGCTCGGAATGTCGGCGAAGTCGCTGTCATGCGCCGCCAGCGGGCAACCCAGCAGAAGAGCGGTCGCGGCAATCCACGCGTCGGCGGACTTCAATTCGCGACCGGCGGATCTGCGCTGACTACGCAGGCGCGCGGAGATGCGGACCAACTCATCGTTTGCCCACACGACCTCGTATTGACCGAGGTGTTTGGTCAGCTCGGCTTTGCGTTGTGGACCCCAGTTGTTCTTGTGTGCCCCGAACCATAGCTCCTCCAAGGTCTGAAAGGAGATGAAGCTTCGACTGCCCGTGAGTTGCCGCTCGTAGTAAGGAGCCCGCTCATCCTTGCGATGCAGGATCGAGACGACGCTGGTGTCCACGACGACGAGCCGTGGTGCAGACGCGATCAAGCGTCGCGGCCTTCCCGGATGGCGCGCATGAAGTCATCGACATCGAATGGGTCGCTCGCCCTGACGACGTGCTCAGGGTCGAAGATCTTCGGGTCGGGGTCGTTCAAGACCTCGTGCAGATTAGCCGGCTGCGTCCACGAGCGTGTCCCGCTGACCTGCTCGACGTGAAAGTCGACGCGGGACTCATCCGCAGGAAACCGGCCGCGGCCCTTGACCTCAACGTATTGCGTTGCCAGACGCTGCATTTCGCCATCAAGTGCAGCGTCGAATCGTAGCCGCACGTAGTCCTCTCCGTAGTTATGGAGTCGAGCGGTGCGACGGTTCCAGTCGACCATCATCAATCGTCCCTGCAAGGTCGCTTCGAGTTCCTCTGATGCAGCCCTTTCGCGGTCGTGCTGCATCCGCGTCAAGGTCAAGACACCACCGGTGTTGGGGCTTCTGAGCCGTATGCAATCGATGTCCTCCGACAGGTCCCTGCCGACGGCCAACAGTTCATTGATGACGCTTTGCGGAAGCGACCCGTCTTGCCCGCCTTTCCAGTCCAGGATGCTGCGCACCGCCCGAGCGCCGTAGTCCAGCAAGTGGCCCTGCGCACCGGGTCGGGCACGGAGTTCCAGCTCGGCGACCAGTGAGCCGGGCGACGTGCGCGCCAAGCGCAGCCCGCTCTGCTCGCGAACCAGCCTCGGAGGTCGGCCTCGGCTGGAGGCAACGGCTCCCGACAAGTGGGCGACCATGTGCCGCACCGCCTTCTGCACGTGCGTCAACGTCTTCTGGAAGTCCTCCAGCGCCAACCCGTCTTCGCTGACGCGGGGCCCTTCGAAAGTAATGTGTAGATGGTTCTTCAGCATGTCCTCCTCGTTGCGCAGAGTAGACATCACGAACGGTCGGTACCGGCACGATTGTATCACCTCCGTCTCATGTGCGCCCTGCCGGTTGCCCGAATCACGAACATCCTGCCCTTTCGCGTACGCACCGGCTGACTCATCCGCCTTGATGTAGCCGCGCCGTAGACGGCAAGGCCGGCGTTCGGGGCCTTCTCAGCAATCGCGGATCTCGGCAATGCGATCGACGCAGGAGGCCTCGGCCGCGCGCGCCTCGGTGATCAGGCGGCGCTTGTCGTCCGCGGAGGCGGACTTGTCCGCAGCGCGGTTCAGCAGCTCCGAAAGGTCCTGGAGGTAGTCGGCAGCGCGCGCCCGGCACTCCGCCCAGACCAGCGCGTTCCACCAGTTTCCAAACCCGGAGCCATGGCCGCCATCGATGGCATCGAGCCAAGTATCGTACGCGCGCGCCGACCGCGTAGGGCGCTTCGGTGTACCGCTCCGGGTGACGCCACAGATCGAGGGCGAAGTCCATCGCGTCCGACACGGCGCTCTCCGGCCGCGGCGAGCAGGAGGTAAGCGTGAAGAACGTCACGGGCGGCTTGTCACGGGATTCCTGCCAACCTCCGACGGAGAGCCGCGCAGGCGTCACCGAACCGTCCGGGCCCCAGGGCTGCGCCAGCATGAAGCCATCTCCGTCGTAGCCGAGCAGGAGACGAACGCCTCACCCGGCGTCCTGGCGATGCCGTAGTAGTCGAGGGCGCCCTTGGCGACGCCCATCATGGTCGTGTGGTACGGCGGTTGCTCCAGCCCGTGCAAACGGACGGTCCCGCTGCCATCGTCCACGTGAGTGCGTCGCTCGCCGTCCATGGCGCCCACGATATCGGTTGAGCTGGCTCGACGCCACGGCCGACTGGGCGTCCCAGGGGCTGTCGCGACCAGGACAGCGACAGGGTCTGGTGGCCGACGGCACCGGGGCGTAACCTGAAGGGCGAGAGTTGACGGTGATGTACCGCGACGGGGTCCAGGAGTAGCGCCGTATGAAGCGCAAGCTGCCGCTCGGCATCCAGACCTTCCGGCGGATGCGAGAAGAGAACCGCTACTACGTCGACAAGACCGCCTTCTGCTGGCGCCTGGTGGAGGAGGGCGACCGCTACTTTCTGTCGCGGCCGCGGCGGTTCGGCAAGAGCCTGCTCGTGGACACGCTGAAAGAGCTGTTCGAGGGCAACGAGCCGCTGTTCCG
>DAOUHT010000031.1:0-9507 GCA_034428375.1 Dehalococcoidia bacterium
GTCGTAGAACTCGAGCACGCCCCGCACGCAATCCGGGTACGCGCCGAGGTGCGTCGGCAGGGGCGAATGCTGGCCGACGACGTTGCCCTCGCTGTCGGTGATGCCTGCGGAGAAGTCGTGGGACTCGCGGATTATGGTTGAGTAGCCGGTGCGGAGGACGGCGGCCTGCATCTCGCGCACGATGCCGTCGAGGCGCGCTCGGATGACTTCCTGCGTAATGACGTCCGTCGCCATCAACCATCCCTCCCGCGTAGGTGGTGATAACCTATGCGCGCCGCGAGGGGCTGTCAAACGCGCGCCGCTTTGCGCGAACGCTCCGCGCACCTCTATAGTTCGCCTTCGATTCCACACGCAGAGAGGCTGGTTCCAGATGAAGACGGTTGCAGTTGACACGGGCGGAACGTTCACCGACATGGTCGTGCTCGAGCATGAGTCCGGCGAAGTCGACGTGCTGAAGGTGCCGTCCACTCCCCAGGACCCGGGACGCGCAATCATCGACGGCCTCCGTGAATTGCTGGACGGCAACCTCGATGCCGGTGAGGTCGCCTCGTTCACCCACGGCACGACGGTTGGCACGAACATCCTCGTGCAGGACAAAGGGGCACGCGTGGGCCTGCTCATCACGGATGGCTTCAGCGGTGTGAACGACGTCTGGCACATCCCACGGTTCGGCAGCGACCTGTCCGACATCTACGTAGAGAAGAACCCGCCCGTGGAGCCGTGGCTGCGCGAGGAGATCATCGAACGCGTGGACTACCAGGGCAACGTGAAGAAGCCGCTGGACGTTGAGCAGGCGCGGGAAGCCGTGAAGCGGCTCAAGAAGAAGGGAGCGGAGTCCGTCGCTGTCGTGCTCCTGTTCTCGTTCCTGAATCCGGAGCACGAGCGGGCGCTCGGCGAGATGATCAAGGAGGAGTTTCCGGACGGCTCGGTCTCGCTGTCGTCCGAGATACTGCCGCAGATACGCGAGTTCCCACGCCTGAGCACGACGGTCGCGAACGCACGGCTGGCTCCGGCGATGATCGACTACCTCGGCAAGCTTGCCGATGGTCTGCGCGGGCTCGGGATCACGACTGAGCAGTTGTACATCATGCAGAGCAACGGGGGCGTGGCGAAGATCACGAGCGTCATCCCCATCACCACCCTGCTCTCCGGGCCGTGTGCCGGTTCCGAGGCCGGGATGCAGATCGCCGACTCCGCCGGGTTCTCGAACATGGTGTCGTTCGACATGGGCGGCACGAGCAGCGACATCGCGCTCGGCGAGAACGGCTCCGTGCTGGAGCAGACCTCTGTGCTCATCGGTGACTGGGAGATAGCTGCGCCGATGCTGATGATCAACACCATCGGCGCGGGCGGCGGCACCATCGCGTGGATAGACGGCGGAGGCGCGTTACAGGTCGGCCCGCACAGCGCGGGCGCGGACCCCGGCCCGGTCGCGTACGACAAGGGCGGCACACAGCCGACCGTGACCGACGCCAACCTGTTGCTCGGCTTCCTGCACCCGGAGTACCTGCTGGGCGGCAAGGTGAAGACCAACAGGCAGAAGGCGTACGAGGCCGTCGCCGACATGGGCAAGCAGCTCGGCATCGAGCCCATGGCCACCGCCGAAGGCATCATCCGCATCATCAACGCGAAGATGGAGGAAGGCATCCGCGAGGTCTCGACCGAGCGCGGATATGACCTGCGCAACTTCGTGCTCGTGGCGTTCGGGGGCGCAGGGCCGGTGCACGCCGGACGGCTCGCCGCCGACCTCGGCATGAGCAAGGTCGTCGTCCCCCCCATGCCGGGCGTGAGTTCGGCGCTCGGCCTCATCATGGCAGACCCGCGCCGCGACTTCGTGCGCTCCCGCCTGACCGACCTGGAGCAGCTGGGCGCGAGCGAGCTCGGCTCCATCTTCGAGGCGCTGCGCCACCAAGCGGTCAGCGAGTTCAAGGCGGACGGTTTCGACGAGGACTCCATCGGTTGCTCGTTCTCCGTAGACCTGCGGTACCAGGGCCAGGGCTACGAGTTGAACGTATCCGCCGGAGAGAACGTCAACCTGAGCGCGCAGGCCATCGCCGACATACGGGAGCGCTTCGACCAGGCGCATGAGCAACTCTTCGGTCACAGCGCCAAGACCGAGCCGGTCGAGGCGGTGAATTACCGCGTCCGTGCGACGGTTCGGGTGCCGAAGTTCTCCATGAAGCGCCACGAGCGCGCCAGCGGTTCAGCGGACAGCGCGAAGATTGGGGAACGCGAGGTGTACTTCGACCGTGCGTCAGGCATGACGCCGACGCCGGTGTACGAGCGCACGCTGCTGGCGCCCGGCCATGAGGTCGCAGGCCCCGCCATTGTCGAACAACTGGACAGCACGACGGTTGTCTACCCCGGCCAGCAGGCGCTGGTGGACGACTACGGCAACCTCATCATCTCCATCGCGTAACACTGCGCCGACATAGCCCTGAGCACCACGCCTGAACAGGCGTGGCCGCTTCGTACGCGCGTGAAATCTTTCACTTGACAATTCCCCCCTCGGCTGGTATTCGTTTTCCGCTCATATCCGGTTAGCAGCCGGCCAGAGAAATAACCCGGAAAACAGGGGGAGGACCTGATGCACTTCGGACCCATTCGCACAAGAATCCTGCTGGCGTTCGCCGCACTGGTGAGCACCGCGCTCATCGTCGTTGCGTGCGGGGCTGACCCGACAGCAACGCCAACGCCCGTGCCACCGACAGCAACGCCAACGCCCGTGCCACCGACAGCAACGCCAACTTCGGCTCCGGCCATGGACGACACGCCGGACCCGACGCCGACGCCCGTGCCGCCGACGCCCGTGCCGCCGACGCCTACCCCCGAACCTGAACCCCAGGTGCTCAAACTGGGCTTCACCGTTCCGCAATCCGGCTCCTACGCCCGGTGGGGGCGGCTCGTCTCCGCCATGCAGTGCGCCATCGACGAGGTGCACGCCAGCGGCGAACTCGGCAACACGACTATCGAACTCCTCCCCGAGGACTCGAAGGCTGACCAGGCAGAGGGTGTCTCCGGACTCCGCAAGCTGGCCACCGTTAACGACGCTCCAGTCGTCATGACCATCTTCACCGGCATCGGCCTCGCGCAGAAGCCGGTTGCTTCCGAGCTCGAGGTGGTGCTGTTCAGCTCCGGCATCCAGAACCCCATGTTCGCCTACGACAGCCCGTGGGTCTTCCGTAACGCGCTGAACACGACACTCAACGCTGACGCGCTCGTCCGCTGGCTGGATGACTACGCCGGCGGTTCTGGCGAGGACCTCAGCGGCCTTCGCTACGCCTACATCAAGGAAGAGGGCAACGACTCCATCGACCTGCAGGTCGACCGGTTGCACGTCCTCGCCGCCGCCTTGGGCTTCGAGGTCGTCGCTGAGGAGACGTTCCAGAAGGACGATGTCTCGTTCGACACACAGATCACGAAGATCAAGGCCGCAGAGCCAGACGTCGTTCAGCTGATGTCGCTAGGCAAGGAGATGGGACTCATCCTGAACACGATGGCCCAGCAGGGGCTCACTCCCAAGTACACACTCTCCGGTGGTGGAGCCGAGGGCAACACGGAGTTGATCGACGTGGCCGGCGCAGCCGCGAACGGCCTCATCTACTCCGCCCCCGGTAGCCTCAACCCCGAGGAGGACCCGCGCGCTCCGCGCTTCTCCGACTGCTACGAGGCCAAGGAGGGCAACGAGCCCGACACCTACGCCGCTCACTTCTACGACGGCACGCTCGTCATCGCCGAGGCGCTGAAGCTGGGCGCGGACGCGACCTCCTCCGAGTCCATGCGTGACCACATCGCGCAGGTGGACGAGATCCTCGGCGTTGCCGGCCTCTGGGTCTTCGACGATGGTGGAGACGCCTGGGCGCCTCCTGGCATCGGTGAAGTGCAGAACGGTGAGTTCGTCAACATCGTTCCGCAGATCGAGCCCTACCGGGAAATCCCGTAGTCAGTGTTCAACAAAGGGGCTCCTCCGGTTGGAGGAGCCCCTGGCCCCCCGGCCCGCCAACCGGCAGTCTTGCGATGAACGCGAGGCGCCTCTAACCGGGTCACACAGGATCGAACCGCGACCAGCACTGCGGGAAAACCGGAAGACGGACTCAGTGGAAACCTTCATCCAGATAGGCATCAACGCCCTCTCTCTCGGGGCGATCTACGCCCTGCTCTCGCTGGGGTTCGCAGTCATCTACAACACCGTGCGCATCTTCCACGTGCTGCACGGCGCGGCGTTCCTCATCGCCGGTTACGCAACCTGGTGGCTCGTGCAGGAGCAGGGGCTGCCCATCTACCTTGCAGCATCCATCGCGGTCATCCTCGCGGGCGCGTCCGGCATCTTCATGGAGCTCGCCATCTACCGGCGGCTGCGGTCGCGCGGCGCGGGCTTCCTCGTTTCCTTCCTCGGCTCACTGGCGGCGCTCTTCTTCTTCGAGGGGTTCCTGCTCACGCTCGCCCGCACGACAGCCCGCCTGCCGCGTCCCGGCGGTCCGCTGCCGACCTTCAACCTGCAGATCGAGGCGTTCGACATCGACCTCTTCGTCAAGTGGCACTCGGTCAACACCATCATCCTGGTCGCCATCCTCGTGGTCGCGGTGACGCTCTTCTTCCGCTACACGAAATGGGGACGCATGATCCGGGCCATCGCCTCGAACCCTGACCTCGCGGTCGCGGTCGGCATCAACGCCTCGCAGGTCTACCTCATGGTGTTCGTGCTCGGCTCGACGCTCGCTGGTATCGGCGGCGTCATGCAGACGTATGAAGGCGGCGTGATCCCGAACGTCGGCATCCGGCTGGCCATCACGGCGGCGGGAGGCGTCATCATCGGCGGCATCGGGAGTATGCCCGGCGCGGTCGTGGGCGGACTGGCGCTCGGACTGGCGCAGACCATCGCCAGCTACTACTTCGGCGGCAACTGGGCGATACCCGCGGGATTCATCCTGCTGCTGCTCGTCATCCTCTTCCGTCCCTACGGCCTGCTCGGAACACGCGAACACCGCGAACTGCGGAGGCTGCTGTGAGTACCGACGCTCAGGAACCACAAGCGCTCAGCGACGGCGCAGAGCTGGACGACGACCAGGTCGAAGTTGCCGAGCCCCTGGAGGGCTGGCGCGCGGTCGTGACCCCGGGACGGGTGCTTATCGGCTTTGGAGCGTTCCTGCTGATAGCGTTGGCCCCCTTTGCCACAGGGCATTTCACCGGGGTGCACGTAACCACGCTCCACGCCATCGCGAGCGTCGCGGTACTGGCTATCGCAGCCGTGCAGCGGCGGTACGGACTGGGCGGGTTCGCACTCTTCATCCTGGTCCTCTCCCTGCTGTGGCGCTTCGAACTGGGTTTGAGCGACGAGTACATGGCCCACCTCATCGTGGTCGCCAGCGTCTACTCCATACTGGCGTCCTCGCTGAACATGTCAGTCGGGTATACGGGGCTGATGAGCCTTTCCCACGCCGGGTTCATGGGTATAGGCGCGTACGCCTTCGCCATCCTCACGACGGACACGCTCAACCCGCCTCCGGGCGCGGAAGTGTTCAGTCTCCACTACTGGCCTTCCATCGTGGTTGCGGGACTCGTCGCCTCGGTCGCGGCTTTCATCGTCTCGCCCATCCTGCGGCTGCGCGGGCACTTCTTCGTGCTGGCAACCGTAACGGTGATGCTCAGCCTCTCGCAGGTGATACTGGCGTGGCGGTGGATGACGAACGGCTCGCTCGCCATCCGGGAGGTGCCGCGTCCGGTCATCTTCGGCTACGAGTTCGACACCGCTGAGAAGTTCATGCTCTTCAGCATCCCGGTCGCCATCATCTGCATCTTCATCATCCGGCAACTGGTGGAGTCTCCCTACGGGCGCGTGCTGACGACGATCCGCGCGAACCCGCCCGTTGCAGAGAGCATCGGCAAGAACGTCGGTTTCGTGCGGCTGCGCGTCTACGTCATCACCGCATTCTTCGCAGGGGTGGCAGGCGCGGTGTACGTCTCCTACTTCAGTGTCGCCGCGCACTCGCAGTACCTCGTGGAGTTCAGCACTTTCCTGCTCATCATGGTGGTGCTCGGCGGCTCCGGGCGGTGGCTCGGCGCCGTGCTGGGCGCGCTCGCATTTGTCACGATCTCGGAGGTGGTGCGCTACGTGCCGGAACTGACGGAGTGGGTCCATTCCTACATCTCGCTCTTCCCGGTCATCCCCGGCGAGAAGACGGGAGGCATCACCACGATGACGTGGGGCGCGCTGCTCTTCTTCCTCATGCTGTTCAGGCCGCAGGGCATCATCGGCAGGTACCGGCTGGAGTAACGGGTCATGGCGATACTGGAAGTCAGAAACGTCTACAAGAGCTTCGGCGGGAACCTCGTGCTCGAGGACGTGAGCATGAACGCCGAGCTCGGCCAGGTCACGAGCCTCATCGGGCCGAACGGCGCGGGCAAGTCCACGCTGCTCAACATCGTCTCCGGGTTCCTCAAGGCGGACTCGGGCAGTGTCGTGATGGACGGGCGCGAGATCATCGGGTCGCCGCCGTTCAAGTGCTTCAAGGCAGGCATCGCGCGCACCTTCCAGGACTCGCAGGTGCTCTACTACATGAACGGGCTGGACAACGTCGTCGTCTCGTCCCCCGGCCAACGCGGGGAGCTGGAGTACAACGCGCTCTTGCGTCCGGGCATGGTCGCGGCGGAGGAGAGTGAGCGCCGCGCGGAGGCGATGGGGCACCTTACCGAGTTGAACATCCAGTCCAAGGCAGCCAGCCTGTCGCAGGCGCTCTCCTACGGCCAGCAGAAGCTGCTGGAGTTCGCCCGGATGCTGAACTCACGTGCGCAGGTGTTCCTGCTGGACGAGCCGATGGCCGGCATCCACCCGGACCTCATCGCGGGGCTGAGCGAGATGATCCGCTCCGCCGCGGTGGACCATGGCAAGGCCGTCATCCTCGTCGAGCACAACCTGAAGGTCGTCATGGACGTGTCGGACTACGTCGTGGTCGTGCGCGGAGAGGTTGTCGTGGAGGGCCCGCCGTCCGAAGTCGAGAACGACGAACGCCTCACGAGCGCGTTCCTGGGATTCGTATCCAATGCCGCTACTTGAGACCCAAGACCTGCTCGTCTCCTACGGCCCCAAGCAGATCCTGAACGGGGTCAGCATGGGCGTGGATGCCGGGAAGGTAACGACCATCGTCGGCCACAACGGGGCGGGCAAGTCAACGCTCATCAAGGGCGTGTACGGCGTGGCGCGGGTGACCGGCGGGTCAGTCACATTCGACGGCCACGACATCACGAACCACGCACCGTACGACAACATCAAGGACGGCATGGGCTACCTCGCGCAGGGCGGCCAGGTCTTCGCCGACCTTCCGGTCGAGGACAACCTGAAACTCGGCGGCTACGCGCTGCCGAACGAACTCATCCCCGAGCGCCTCGAGCAGGCGTACCAGATGTTCCCCATCCTCGACCGCCGGCGCCGTTCCGACGCCGACACGCTCTCCGGCGGCGAGCGGCAGATGCTCGCGATCGCCATGACGCTGATGCTCAAGCCGAAGCTGATGCTCATGGACGAGCCGTCCGGCGCGCTGGCAGGCCCCATCCTGGAGCAGATATCGGCCATCATCCGCAACCTCGTGGAGGAGGTCGGCATCGGCATCCTGCTCGTGGAGCAGAACGTGGAGATGGGCATCCGGGTCGCGGACAACGTCCACGTCGTGGAGGCGGGCAAGGTCATCTTCAGCGGCACACCGGACGACCTGAGCGACCCCGAGGCCCGCAAGCGTTTGCTCGGTCTGGCGTAAAAGCCCCGGTGAGGCGTTCCCGAATTCCTCCATGCATGGTTTTGCGAAATGAGTAGTGGGAGGTTACACTTACCGGTATTGCATGATACTCAGCTTCCGGCATAAAGGGCTCGAACTGCTCTACGAGAAAGGAGACCGCAGACGTATACAGCCCATGTACGCCGATAAAGTGGCCCGCATCCTCGCTCGTCTGGACGTGGCAGAACGTCCGCAGGACATGGGCCTGCCCGGCTACCGTCTCCACCCACTCCAAGGCGACCTCTTCGGTTATTGGGCAGTCAGCGTCTCCGGCAATTGGCGTATCACATTCAGGTTCGATGGCAGGCACGTTCGAGACGTAGACCTGGTCGACTACCACTAGGAGGAACAACCATGGCGATGCACAGCCCCCCGCACCCCGGCCTCTCCGTGCGCTACGACTGTCTCGAACCGCTGGGGCTCAGCGTCACCGAGGCGGCAGCTAACCTGGGTGTAAGCCGCAAGCAGTTGTCCGACATCGTGAACGGCCATTCTGGCATCTCTCCGGAGATGGCGATCCGCCTGGACAAGGCGTTCGGTGGTGGTGCGGACACGTGGTACCACCTGCAAGCTTCCTACGACCTCGCCCAAGCGAAGAAGTCCAGCGGGCATATCAAGGTCAAGCGCACCAGTCACGTGGCATGAGCATCAATCGAATGGCCACCACTGACGTCATCACCCAGGAAGTCATTCGCGCACGGCTGGACGGCATCGTGCGCGAGATGCAGGCCGCGGTGCTCCGCACGGGCTTCTCCACCATCATCCGCGAGTCCCACGACTTCTCCGCAGGCATCACCGACGTCTCCGGCGCTGTCGTCGGGCAGTACTCGCCGCTGCCTACGCACCTCGGCGCGTACCCGGACTGCGTGCAGGGCGTTCTCGACTTCTACCCGCTCGACGAGATGGAGGAAGGCGACTGCTACCTGGCCAACCACCCGTACTACTCCGGCTGTCCGCACCCGAACGACATGGTCGTCGTGCTGCCGGTGTTCCACGAGGGCGAGGTCATAGCGTTCTGCGCCAGTATGGGGCATAAGGCGGACATCGGCGGACAGTCGCCGGGTTCGCGGAACACCATCGCGCGGGACGTGTTCGGCGACGGCCTGCAGATCATGCCGGTCCTCTTCCAGCGCGACGGCGCGATGAACAAGGAGGTCGCGCAGTTCCTGCGGGCGAACAGCCGCACGCCTGAGCTCGTCATCGGCGACCTTGGAGCGCAGGCTGGCGCGCTGCGGAGCATCGGCGCGGCGCGGTTGAAGACGCTCGCCAGCGAGTACGGTGGCGAGACACTCACCGCCGCGTTCGGCGACATCATCGAGCGAGTCGAGGCACGCGTCCGCGGCCATTTCGCGGAGTGGGCCGACGGCACCGCCGAGGCGGAAGCGCTCGTCGACGACATCGTCGATCCCTCGACGACGATCCGGCTGCACGTCGCGGCCATCAAGCAGGGCGACAGACTCACGCTCGACTTCTCCGGCACCGGCGACCAGAGCGCAGGGCCCATCAACGTGCGCCCGCCGTTCATACGCGGCATGGCGTATTTCGCCGCCATCGCGATGATGGACCCGACCGTCCCGAACAACGGTGGCCTCGCCCGGGCGGTCGAGTGCCGCTTCCGTGAGGGGAGCATCATGGACCCGCGCTTCCCCGGTCCGGTGGGGTTCTACTCGACGACGATGGCCGCGATAGAGGACGTGGTGTTCGAGGCGATGAGCAAGGTGGCAGGACGCCCCGCCGT
>DAOUHT010000032.1:0-5283 GCA_034428375.1 Dehalococcoidia bacterium
CTACCTCTCGCAGACCGTCCTGGGGATGCTGGTGCTCAACGTCCTGCTATCGGACGTTTCCGTGACCCGCACCGGGATACTTGCGTTCTGTGTGGGCATCTGGGTGCTGCAGATCTGGTGGTCGCCCCTCTGGCTCAGCCGCTTCCGCTTCGGCCCTGCCGAATGGCTGTGGCGCGTCGGCACGTACCGGAAGCGGCAGCCGCTGCGGCGGGCTGCCTAGAGCAGGGCGTTTCGCGAAACGCGCCCCTACGAATGCAACCTACTCTTGCCGTGGCGCGCGGGCCATGAGTTCGAGGAGCGCGTCCTGTGGCGATGCGCCGTCGAACAGGACGCGGGCGGTCGCGGCGGCGATGGGGGCCTCGACGCCCAGCGCCTGCGCCATCACCAGCGTCGCGGAGGTTGTGCCGACGCCCTCGGCGACCTGGCCGCCCAGCGACTCGATAGCCTCCTCGAGCGTCCGGCCTTCCGCGAGCGCGAGCCCCACGCGGTAGTTGCGGCTGAGTTTGCTGTAGCAGGTCGCGATGAGGTCGCCGAAACCGGCGGTACCCGCGAACGTGGCGGCCTGCGCGCCCGCCGCGACGCCCAGCCGCACCATCTCCGCCAGTCCGCGTGTCACGAACCCAGCCTTCGCGTTTGCGCCCAGCGCCATGCCGTCGCAGATGCCTGCGCCTATGGCCATGACGTTCTTCAGCGTGCCGCCCAGCTCCGTCCCGATGACGTCGGCGTTCGTGTAGACACGGAACGTCGGCGAGTTGAGCAGGCGCTGCGCCGACGCAGCCGCGTCGGGGGAATCGGAGGCCACGACGGTCGCGCACGGCATGTCGCGCACGACCTCATGAGCGAGATTCGGGCCGGAGAGCACACAGAGGTCTGAGGCGGCGCCGGGCAACTCCTCGGCCAGCACGACGCTCATGCGCTTGAACGTGCCCTGCTCCAGTCCCTTGCACGCGGAGATGACGATGGCGTCCGCTGGGACGTGTGGCGCGGCGCGGCGGGCGTTATCGCGCAGCGTGTGGCTCGGCACCGCGAAGAGCACGAACGGCGCGCCGTCCATGCCAGCGGCCCAGTCCGCCGTCAAACGCAGCGACAAGGGGAAGCGGTTCCCCGGCAGCCGCGACGCGAGTTCGCCGTCCGACGTTAGCCGCTGCGCCTCGGCATCGTTGCGCGCAAGCAGTCGTACGTCGACGCCGCGCCGCCCAAGGATGAGCGCGAGCGTGGTCCCCCACGACGTCGTGCCGACGACCGCAACGGGGCCCTGTTGCTCTGCTGAGGTCATGCCTCCCTCCCACGAGAGGGGCTGATTCTAACGTCGCGCGAGAGAGAGGGCGAGACGCCAAGGGGGCAGCCTTTAAGCGCAAGGGCGCCCACAAGGGGCGCCCCTACACTATCCAATGTGTTCGGACTGGGCCCTAGTCGTAGTCCTGGAGCGCGCCCTTCTTGTTCTCGGGGCCGGGGACGCCGGTGCAGGTTCCGACGAGGTTCTTCATGCGGCACTGCTGGCCGTACTTGGCCAGTTCCGCCTCGAAGATCTCGTGGACGCGGGGGTCTTCGTCCTCGTACTCGAGCTGGATGCCGCCCTCCTTGATGCTCACCATGGCACGAATCTCGCCCCTGCGGGAGGGGTCGTTGATGCCGCGCTGGTAGGTGTACTTGCGGGAGTTGGACGGGCTCATGTTGATGTAGCGCGCGGGGGTGGTGCCCACGTTGAAGTGCTGGTGGAAGTACTCGCTGTAGGAGTCCTGCGTCGGCAGGTAGAGGCTGCCGCGCTGCCAGTCCGCCTTCACGAGGTCGGACATGTCTTCCTTCTGCCACACGAGCGCGAAGCCGACGCCGCCGGTGATGAGCAGGTGCGCGCCGGGGCCGTGGCGGTGCGCCTTCTTGTAGGTGCCCACCGGGAACTCGGAGATGTGAGAGGAGACGGTGTTGTCGGACAGCGACAGCATGATGTTGGTGCCGCCCGCGCCGCGCTCCGACCAGTCCGGCATGGCCATGTTGGCCGCGTCCGGCAGGAAGTTGGTCTCCCACACCCGGCCCTTGTACATCATGCCGGAGCCGGAGGCCCACCCTTCGTCGGCGGTCAGGCGGTCCGGGAAGACGTAGGGGTTGTTCCAGATGAAGTCTGGCGTGATGAACTTGCGGATCATGCCGGGCAGGTTGGTGACGGAGACCATCCGCGTGGGCTCCGTGCCGCTGCCGTTGAAGTGCTGGTACGAGGCGTTCATGGGGATCGAGAAGTAGGCGCCTTCCGTCCACTCGAACGTCTGCTTGCGGGACTCGTCGTACCAGACGGATGTCGCGCCGCGTCCGCTGAGGACGTAGATGACCTCGTTGAACATGTGGTGCTCGGGGTTGGTCTTGCCCGCAGGCTCGATCTCGACGACGTGCTCGTCGGTCTCCTCGTCGCCATCGAGGTAGACGACCGCGCCGTAGCACCCCTTGCGGGGCCAGTAGTCGAGTTCCAGGGAGTAGAGGTCCTTGATGTAGAGCCCGCCGTGGAGCTTCACGCCTTCGCTCTGCTGCCACTCCTCGTACGTGTCGATGCGTTCGAAGACGGGGGCCGTATTCGGGTCGTAGTTCGTCGTCATGGTGTCCTCCTCTGACGAATTCCGCGCAGGCGAACGCGCCGGCCTGCGCGCATCGGGAAGGTACGCCCGTGAGCAGCGGTCGTCAAATCGGGGGGCTACTCGGGCTCGACCAGCATTTCCGAGACGCCTCTGCCGAGAGCGTGGGCGAGCGCGCTCAGCGTCTTGTACCGAGGGCTCTGCTCACCGCGTTCGATACGGACCAGCGTCACCCGCCCTACATTCGCCGCAGTGGCGAGCTCTTCCTGCGTCAATCCCGCTGACGCCCTGAAACGGCGGACGCGTTCCCCGAGCGTCTGCCTCCCCCGCATGGCTATCGCCTCGACAGTTGGCCGGTAGGACTCGTCGCAGTAGTGGCGTGCGAAGTCCCAGGGAATCTCCGCCCGCGCGCCCGTTACTGTATGGAGGATCATCTCGTACGGATTCGGCAATTCCACGTGCGACAGAGCCGCACGCTCTCCAAGCTCGGGGACATCAGTGAACGGTATCAGCCCCTTGCGGCCATCTGCGAAATGCAACTCGATCCCGTCGTCCAGCGGGCTCGCGAGCGTCATCATGCGGTCGGCATTCTTGACCAGAACGGCGTTCATCGGGCTACCTCCCATGAATAGCGTCCCACGTACTCTTAATCTCCTCTGCGTACCTGGCGTAGGCCTGCATGATGTCGCGGAAGTCGCCGGGTGGAGGAGCGTCCATATAGGTACCACCGTTCAGTTCTATGCGGCATACGTCCTCGTTGCCAACCCACACGTGTACGTGAGGAGGTTCGAACCCGTTCTCCCTCGTGTTGACGACGAAGCGAAACTGGCCTTCGACCGCTACCGTAGGCACGTGGAGTCCTCAGGTGGGTGATTGCGTTGATAGAGTATCGTTAAACGATACAGCTGTACAGTGCCCGTCGCGATGCGAGCGCTGCGGTCGGCCCGAGACAAGCGGATCAAACCCGCCGCGCGGCCTCGTCGACGATGCGGGCAGCGACGTCCGTCACCGGCAGCAGGCCGAGGTCGTCGCCGGAGCGGAGGCGTACTGCTGCGCCGCCAGCCTCGGCTTCCTTGTCGCCGACGACGAGCATGTAGGGCGTCTTCATGAGCTGGGCGTCGCGTATCTTGGCGTTCATGCGCTCGCTGCGAGCGTCGACGTGGGTGCGGATGCCTGCGGCCTCCAGTTGCGACCGCACCGACTCGGCGTACTCGACGTGGCGATCTGCGATGGGGATGACCTCGGCCTGCACCGGCGCGAGCCAGACCGGGAACGCGCCGCCGAAGTGCTCGATGACGACGCCGAGGAAGCGCTCGATGCTGCCGAGCATGGCGCGGTGGATGACGACGGGACGCTGTCGCGCCCCCTCCGAGTCGACGTACTCGAGGTCGAAGCGCTCCGGCAGGTTGTAGTCGAGCTGCACGGTGCTCAACTGCCACTCGCGGCCGATGGCGTCGGCGACGAAGAAGTCGATCTTGGGGCCGTAGAACGCGCCCTCGTTCTCGGCGGGCTCGTACTCCATGCCGCGAGCGTCCAGTGCTGCCGCCAGCGCTCCTTCCGCCGTGTCCCAGAGCTCGTCGGTGCCGATGCGCTTCTCCGGGCGCAGCGACAGCACGACGCGGACGTCGTCGAAGCCGAAGACGTCGAACGTCTCGCTGACCATGCCGATGAACGAGACGACCTCGCTCTCCACCTGCTCCGGCGCGCAGAAGATGTGCGCGTCGTCCTGGGAGAACGTCCGCACGCGGGTGAGGCCGTGCGTGACGCCGGAACGCTCGAAGCGGTGCAGGCGTCCGAAGTCGGCGTAGCGTATCGGCAGCTCGCGGTAGGAGTGGAGGTGCGAGGCGTACAGGAGCGCGGCGGCAGGGCAGTTCATCGGCTTGATGGCGAACTCCTGCTCGTCCGCGTAGGTGAAGTACATGTGCTCGTGGTAGTTGTCGTAGTGGCCGGAGCGCTTCCAGAGCGCCGAGTCGAACACCTGCGGGGTGATGACCTCCTGGTAGCCGTAGCGTTCGTAGAGGCCGCGCACGTAGGTGGTGAGCGCGTTGTTGAGCGCCGCGCCGCGCGGGAGGAAGAACGGGCTCGCGGGGGCGACCGGGTCGAAGAAGAACAGCCCCAGTTCCTGCCCGAGCCTGCGGTGGTCGCGCCGCCCGGCCTCCTCCAGCCGCTCCAGGTGCGCCTGCAGCGCGTCCTCGGACTCCCACGCAGTGCCGTAGATGCGCTGCAGCATCTCGTTGCGCTCGTCGCCGCGCCAGTACGCGCCCGCAACGGTCACCAGTTTGAATGCAGCGACCTCGCCGGTCGAGCCGACGTGCGGGCCGCGGCAGAGGTCGACGAAGCCGTCGTGCTCGTAGGTGGATATCGTCTCGTCTTCCGGGATGTCCGCGATGATCTCCAGCTTGAACGGCTGGTCCGCGAAGTGTTCGCTCGCCTCGCTGCGCGGCAACTCCGCCCTGCGGAACGGCGCGTCGGTAGCGATGGTCTCGCGCATGCGCGCCTCGATGCGCTCCATGTCCTCGGGCGAGAACGGGCGCGAGACGGAGAAGTCGTAGTAGAAGCCGTCCGCGGTGGGCGGCCCGACCGCAAACTTCGCCTCGGGGAAGATGTCGAGCACGGCCTCGGCCATGATGTGCGCGGCGGAGTGGCGGATGCGGAAGCGCAGGTCGTCGAGTTGCTGTTCTTCGGGGCTCTTCTGTTTGACGGGCATCGGTCTGCCTCTCTG
>DAOUHT010000033.1:0-9117 GCA_034428375.1 Dehalococcoidia bacterium
CCGACGACTCCGCGAAGAACGTCCTCCGCGCGTTCTCCGCCATCGGCACGCAGCGCACGACCATCGAGCAGCTGGACGGCAACTCGCAGATCATCATCGGCTCCGCCGAGACGGTGACGCGGCGCCTCCGCGAGTGCATCGACGAGTCCGGCATCGGCACCCTCGTCCTGCTGCCGCAGTTCGGCTCCATGCCGCACGAGCAGGCGGTCGGCAACATGGAGCGCATCGCGGAGCAGGTCATGCCCGCCCTGCGCGACCACGTCAGCGCGGCCTACCGCTGACTTCCAACTGCTGGACCCTTACGAAGGCTTCTCGCGGCAGCAAACCCTGAGTCCGGCATTGCAACTCATGCCGAACCTACGCTCGGTCGAAATCCTGCCTGGCGATACCCAAGTCTCTCCGTGCCCCGTGGACGGTTCCTGTGGCCAGGTCCCTGTTGCCATGCCTCGGAACCGTAGTTTCCCGGTTGTTGGCCGGGTTGATCCAGATTTTCGTGCGAACCTTCTGCCTGACGGTCGAAGACGCAACCCAGCCTCCTGAGCTTCCTCGTCAGCTCCCTGTACGTCATACAGCGACGGAGATGCTGCCTTGTCCTGTCCGCAACCGGGCTATCCGCGCGGGCAGAGGTTTGCCACGGTCCTGGTAGGAGAGGATGAATTGCTCAGCCACAGTGCACAGCTCAGCCAGAGTCTCTTTGGGTGTCTCCGCCCAGGCTCGGCAACCGGGAAGTTCGGGTATCTCAGCCATGTAGAACCACCCCTGCTCCTCACAGGGTTCGTGCAACACGTAGTCCAGTTGGTACAACTCCACGTTCACCGCTCCACGATGGCCTCAGCCGACGTTGTACGCCTTCCCGCAGCGGACCTATGGGAGTGCGAGAGGCCCGCACTCCCCCCCCCCCATGCCCTCAACCCTCCGCGCGCTTGACCCGCACCCGGCGTCCGTTCAGCAGCGTCCCCAGCGGCGTGTACCGCACGCCCCACTCGTAGACGACCAGCAGCACGCCCGTCGTCACCGCGATCAGCAGCCCAAGCTTAACCACCGAGGGCAGCGCCCACTCGAAGGACAAGCCCTGCAGTGCGATGATCAGCGGCAGGTGCATCAGGTAGAGCCAGTACGAAGCATCCGACAGGTAGCGCACGCGCACGTTCCCCGCTCCCAGCACCGCGCGGAAGAGCCCCATCAACCCCAGCGCCATCATCCACGCATACGCCGCCTGGAGGAACAGCGAGCCCCAATGCGCTCCTCCCTGCGCCGTACCGCCGTCCTCGGGGAATGTCAGGACGAGGCCCGCCAGCAATACGACCAGCGCAAGCGGCAGCGTCACCTGCCACCCTCGCCCGATGCGCGCTCCGCCCTCGCTGCGGCCGAAGTAGACCGCGCCGAACCCGAAGAAGATGGTGTAGTACGCCAGTACGTGCGGCGCTGGGAAGACCCCCGTGAACGTGTCCGCCCCGAACTCGGGGAAGTGGCCTTCGACGCCCATGAAGTACTGCGCCGCCATCGTCAACGGCACGGCCCACAGGTAGAGCGCCGGCGTCACCACCAGCCGGTCCGGCAGCCAGGACAGCCGCAGGCCCAGCCGTGCCGCTACCCACACG
The DNA here is from genome assembly GCA_034428375.1 of Dehalococcoidia bacterium. Classification (GTDB taxonomy): domain Bacteria; phylum Chloroflexota; class Dehalococcoidia; order Lucifugimonadales; family Australimonadaceae; genus Bin16. The sequence goes on from DAOUHT010000033.1 coordinate 1,602, forward strand.
ACAAGAGCGAATGCCACCACCAGCCAGACGAGATACCAGAGGAACCAGAGGTGGCTGAAGACGTCGTAGGTGAACAACCCGCCCCAGTCATACGCGTACAGCGCCTCCCAGTACCACGGAACGAGCAGCCCTCTCTCCTCGTGCAGGGTCGCGTCCGGATCGCCCCGGTACGGCGCCACGCCGCCTGCCGCGTCCGTACGCCCGTCCGCTGCTTCGGTTTCCTCATCCGTCCCCGCCGCCACTGCGCCCTCTACCGCCTTCGGTCGCTCCATCGCCTCGGTCAGGAGTTGTGCGGTTTCCTCACGCCCCGCATCGAGCGTCGCCTGGTCGTACGTCAACCCGAGCAGGTCCACGTAGTACGCCGTCGTCGCAGGATCCGCCCGGCTGCTGTGGATGGGCAACGCGCCGTTAGGATGTCTGGCGTGGGGGTCCGCGCCGCGCTCGAGCATCAGCCGCACGACCTCCGCCCGGCCCATGAACGCTGCCGAGTGCAGCGCCGTGCTCCCGTCGCCGTTGAGCGTGTTCACTCCCGCGCCGTTGTCGAGCAGCCATTCCGCCGCGTCCACGTGCCCGTGCAACGCCGTCCAGCCCAGCGGCGTCGTGCCCAGGGCCGGGTCGGGAACGTCCACCGGCGCGCCCTCCGCCACGTGGCGCTCCAGCGCGGCGACGTCGCCCCGCGACGCAGCCTTCCAAACGTTGTCCTCGGGCACGGCCTCCATCTCGACGAGGGCGACGCCCTCGTCGTCGGAGGACACGCTGTCCGCGTAGCCCCATGCGGTCCAAGACAGCGGGACCACGACGATCATCGCGACCACCAGCGGCAACAGGACCCGCCGCGCCCGGTGGGTCACCAGCGCCTGCAGCCCGCGCTGCCGCCACAGCATCGCCGTGAAGAAACCGCTCATCAGGAAGAAGACCGGCATCCGGAACCCATGGATAGCCGTCACCAGGATGGCGTATGGCGTTCCGTCGCCCTCGACCGACGCATCGCTGACCACCCACGCGCCGGGAATGAACGCCAGCGCCGCGTGCAGCACGATGCCCAGCAGCATCGCGAACGCCCGCAGCGCATCGAGGTCATGACGTCGTTCGATGCCCCCGGTTGCCTGCTCAACGCTCGTCATGTCGTCCCCACATAGCCACGGGATTCTAGTCGAGTCGAATCCCGTTGTTAGTGGGCGGAACTGCCGTTCACGGCAAGAACTGTCCGCTCACGGGTGCGGAACTGTCCGCTCATGGTGAGCCTGTCGAACCACCACCTCTGTGCTACACTCGCCGCCACTCCACGACCGGAGACGCCGCCCCTTGCGAACGCCCGCGCTCCTCGCTTTGCCGCTCCTTGCGCTCGCACTCACGGCGTGCGACTCCGCTCAGCCCACAGTCGAACTCGTGGATACTGGCTCCCGCGCAACACCGACGCCCGTCACTACTCCCACCCCCACCCCGGCGGCAACAGCGACGCCCACTGCTACACCCACTCCAATCCCAACGCCTATACCGACGCCCACTCCTACACTCACTCCAACTCCAACGGTAACCCCGATTCCGACTGCGACGTTAGCGCCCACTCCAACCAATACACCGACCCATACTCCGACACCGACCGCGACGAGTACCCCCACCCCTACGCCCAGTGCAACACCGACTTCAACCCCCACAGCTACACCGACGCCAACCCCTGCGCTTACGGCAACCCCTACCCCAACTCCCACACCTCGTCCGACGCCGACACCAGTACCTCTCCCTCCCGGTTTTGACCCGGAGGACTACTTCCGAGGCAAGACGATCCGCATCGTGGCGAACTCCTTGCCAGGTGACGATACTGACACACAGGCACGCGTGATAGCGGCATTCATAGGCCAACACATTCCTGGGAACCCACGTGTCCTGGTTGCCGATCAGCCTGACAAGCAACTGGAGTACCTATTCGCCGCCACTACGGCTCCAAAGGATGGGACCTACATCTCTTTCACGAGCACCCTACAGATTGAGTTTGGCTTCGAAGAAGCAACTCGCTACATCAAGCGCAGCACGTTCCAGGCGATTGGCTCACCAGCGACGCCTCCTGAAAGAACGTTTTGGTTACCTCCTGGAACACCGGACCACATCGCGGGTGTAATTGCCGCCGCCTTTGAGAAAGCCTTGACGACTGACCAGGAGCTGATAGAAGGGCTGACAAGTCTTTCTGACGAACCCATCAATTGGCTAGGCAGGGATGCGTTACAGGCCCTGACGCTCGAGAGGGAAAGACAGTTCGGAGGTTCCTAGATGCAGCTCAACCACTTAGGCAGGTGAGCAGCCAAGCATCCCCGCCGGAGGGTGAAAATTCGCCTCGCTGCTGATGCCAGCATCGACGAGGTTCCGATGGAGTTCTTCGATGATGTCCGCCGACCACAGGGCCTGGTAGAGGTCCTGCTCGGCGAGCCGCAGAAGCGTGTCGCGCAAGTGCGCTGGGTACAACACACACGTGTCCAGAACGACCGCGAACGGCACCAGCGGGCCTCAGCGAGTGCGTCTGGGCGTAGCGGTCTGTTCGTACATCCCGCTCTCGCTGGCAATCTCGACCATTCGATCCAAAGACTCACGCCGCTGTGAAGACCGCCGTTGCCGGTAGGCAAGCACGGAAGCGAGCCGCACTCGACGGTGCCGACCAGGCTGCTCAAACGCAATCTCGCCGGACTCCAGGAGTTTGACAAGCGTCGGTCGACTGATCCCGAGCAGGTCAGCCGCTTCCTGCGTCGTAAGGCGCTGGTGCACTGGAGCAATGGTGACGGCCTGCCCGTTCGACATCGCCTCAACCACATCCCGTAACACCGCGAAGACCGCGGGGGGCAGTACCAGATGCTCGCCGTTGGGCCCAGCGAGGGATATCGTCGGCTCAGCTCCCACTCGGCTGAGCAACTTGACGAGTTCATCGAGTGGTCCCTCAGGCGGCAGAACAGTGTGTTCAGGCATCAGTGTGGTCATCGCGGTGCTCCTACTGAGAGCGAGGTTTCTTACTCAGAGGTCAGCATAGTCTCAATTCGTAAAAATCGCAAACCTGAACGCTCATCTGGAGCTTACATGCACCGGTGATAAAAGTTGTGGTCAGGCCGGGCCTCCATGTTTCGGGAGACCCGCCTGACCACGGTTAGCGACTGAACGCAACTCAATTGCGGCGCACGCCCCACCAACTGTCAATCCGCTTGTGACACCCGCCCCTTCCGCCATCGCCCCACGACCGCGTACGCTGGTCAGTGACGGCATAGCGCCGTCCGCGCGCCCGATCGGTACCGGGCGGGTTCGTAGGAGTGAAATGGCCAGAAATGGCTCAAAATGGCTCACTTTAGAACGATAGCGCGGCGCGGTTCACGCCTGCGCGATGCATACGGAGGAGTGGTACGGGGTGGACAGCGCCGGACACGACCGGCCCCGAGAGGGTGTCGCGCGCTGAAGCGCGGGCTGCGCTCGGCATGGCAGGACAGGGCTGCGAGGTTCCTGCCTTCGCAGGAACGACGGACTATCCGCTCATGGTGAGCCTGTCGAACCACCCCTTGCCACTCCAACCGCCCCTCCATACACTTGCCCCGACCTGTAACCCTCAAATACTCCCGCACCGGAGAGGCGCGAAATGACGATGCAACGCCACGAGACCATCACCAAACCCTCCACTCCCCGCGACAACCCCAACCTCGCCGACTACGCGGCCACGCGGGCGTCGTTCGACTGGGCCAGCGTCGAGGAGGAGATCGACTTCCTCCCCGGCGGCGGGCTCAACCTCGCCTACGAGGCCATCGACCGTCACGTCGTCCACGGCAACGCCGACAAGCCCGCCATGATCTGGGAGGGCAAGAACGGCGAGAAGGAGACCTACACCTACGACGACATGCGCCGCGAGACCAACAGGTTCGCCAACGTCCTCGGCTCACTCGGCGTCGAGGAGGGCACGCGCGTCTTCACCTTCATGGAGCGCATACCGGAGATCTACTTCACCGTCTTCGGGACACTCAAGGCAGGCTGCGTCATCGGCCCGCTCTTCTCCGCATTCGGCCCCGACCCCGTGCGCGACCGCATGGAGGACAGCGGCGCGAAGGTGCTCGTCACCCAGCCGGAACTTCGGAAGAAGATCACGGAGATACTTCCCCAGCTCCCCGACCTGGAGCACATCATCGTCGTCAACAAGAACGGACGCTCCACCGAGCCGCTCGCCGAGGGCGACCTCGACTACTACGCCCTGATGAACGAGGCCTCGGACGATTTCGGCCCCATCGCGACGACGCGCGACGACTACTCCATCATGCACTACACGTCCGGCACCACCGGCAAGCCGAAGGGCGCCGTCCACCGCCACAACGCCGTCATCCAGCACTACCTCACCGGCAAGTGGTGCCTGGACCTCCACCCGGACGACATCTACTGGTGCACCGCCGACCCCGGCTGGGTCACCGGCACGTCTTACGGCATGTCAGCCCCGTGGACGAACGGGGTCACCCAGGTCATCTACGAGGGAGGGTTCAGCGCCCGCAAGTGGTACCAGATACTGGAGGACTACAAGGTCACCGTCTGGTACACCGCCCCCACCGCCATCCGCATGCTCATGAAGTCCGGCGTGGAACTCCCCAAGACGTTCGACCTCTCCAACCTGCGCTTCGCCGCCTCCGTCGGTGAGCCGCTCAACCCGGAGGCCGTCGAGTGGGGCGTCGAGGCCATCGGCATGCCGTTCCACGACAACTGGTGGCAGACCGAGACCGGCGGCATCATGATCGCCAACTACGCCTGCATGGACATCCGCCCCGGCTCCATGGGCAGGCCGCTCCCCGGCATCGAGCCCGGCATCATCGACGCGGAGGGCAACGAGAAGCCGGACGGGCAGGAGGGAAACCTCGCTGTCCGCACGCCCTGGCCCTCCATGTTCCAGACCTACTGGCAACAGGAGGAGCGCTACGACTCGCGCTTCGTCAACGGCTGGTACATCACCGGCGACGAGGCCGTGCGCGACTCCGACGGCTACTACTGGTTCATCGGACGCTCCGACGACGTCATCAACACCGCCGGACACCTCGTCGGCCCGTTCGAGGTCGAGTCCGCTCTCATCGAGCATCCCGCCGTCGCGGAGGCCGGCGTCATCGGCAAGCCGGACCCCATCGCGATGGAGGTCGTTAAGGCGTTCGTCTCCCTCAAGGACGGCTACGAGCCGAGCGACGAGCTGCGCCGCGAGCTGATGGGCTTCGCGCGCCAGAAGCTCGCCGCCGCCGTCGCCCCGCGCGAGATCGAGATCATCCCCGGCCTCCCCAAGACGCGCAGCGGCAAGATCATGCGCCGGCTCCTCAAGGCCCGCGAGCTCGGCCTCGACGAAGGCGACACCTCGACGCTGGAAGAGGACTAAGGCCGCGCACACGTTGGAACGAGCATGGAGACTGTCATGCTGAGATCTCTCCGGGCAACCCCGGCGCTCCACCGAAGGCTCGCACCGGAAGCGTCGCTGCGCTCGTTAACAGTCCTGCCCTTGCGTCTCCCGTGCGGCTGCCTTAGCGTCCGCCGCTGTTGCGGTGCTTCGTGCCCGCGCTTTAGGGAGAGGTCGCCTCGTGCAGCAGTTCACTCCACGGCAGCCCAGGTCCAGGCGCGGATGCTCTCCGTTCGGTCTGCTCGCCGTTCCGGTGTGGGCCCTCCCCTCCGTCTACGTCCTCGATGTCGCCCTCCACGTGAGAGAGCACGGCGCGAACGGGATGCTGCTCGCCGTCGGTGCAGCCGGGACAGTTGCTGCGCTGGCCCTGCCCTGGCTCATGCGCCGGCTCCCTGATCGCCTGCTTTCGCAGTCCCTCGGCAGCGAGCATCGGCAGGCCGAGGACGGGCCCATCCTCGTGAGCGATGGCGCCATGAGCTCCATGCTCCGGCGCACCTGCTTCATCACCGGGCTGGTCATCGCCATCGCCGCGCTGAACATCGTCGCCTACACCTTCCTGGACGTACGGCCACGCGTCTACGTCTGGATATTCGTGCAGACCGGCCTGATACCGGCGGATTTCGCCGAATGGTAGCCGCGCGCGCAGGTGTCTGGTCCCTGTCCCTTCGATGGGGGAAGGTCCTCACCTGTCCTCTCGCTTTCGCCGGGACCCCGGCGAGGACTACCTCAGTCAGCAGCCCGGTTGCCCGGGATTGCCGCAGCACTCCTGCCCCCCTCCCACCTTCCGCCGGTAGTTGGAGGCCGCGACTAAGATCCTCCTGTGCCACGGCAGTTCGCTCTCCCGGAAGTTGGCCAGAGTGATAGCCCAGGCTTCGGGCGAGAAGGCGGCCCTCCACCCCCGTCGCCGATGGTGGTCGTGCTCGCCGTTGTGGTCGTGGTGGTGGTCGCCGCTCATCGCGGGACTCCTGACTGGGCTGGACCGCCCTTACTCCCGCGTACCGCTATCCAGGAGGCCGCTGCGCACCGCCCAGACCACCATCTCCTGCTTCGTCTTGGTCCCCAGCTTGTTCTGGATGCCGTAGATGGCGTTGCGTATGGTGAGCGGGCGGTTGCCCCGGACTTCGCCGATCTCGGCGTATGACAACCCCTTCGCAAAGAGCGTGAGTATCTCCCGCTCCCGGGCAGTCAGTTTCTCCAGGTCCGGTGGATCTGCGCGGCGGGCTGTCGCGCGTATCCCCGTGAACACGCGCTTTATGACGTCGCCGGGTATGCGGTATTCGCCACCGGCAACGTCCCGAACCGCGCTGAGGAACTCATCTTTTCGGGTGTACTTCTGGAGGAATCCTGCAGCCCCGGCTGCGACCGATTCGATGACTGCGTCCTCTTCGGTCGAAACGGTCAGCATGAGTACGCGCGTGTCGGGCAGCAGGTCCGTGATCTCCCTGCACGCGTCGATGCCGTTCTTCACGGGCATCAGGACGTCCATGATGACCACGTCGGGTTTGACGTCCTGGGCTACCTTCACGGCTGCCGCGCCATCTTCGGCCTGACCGACCACTTCGAAGTCGCCGGCGTTCTCCAGCAACTCTCGAAGACCGTCCCGCATGATCCCATGATCATCCACGATCATGACTCTGACAGGTGTCGACGGATGAGTCACTCTTACCCCTTTCAGCAGTGAACGATGGAACTATACACGTTGTGCGGAGCGCAGCCATCAAGGTTTGAAGGTACCCCTCGGCGCAGATACTTGTGCCCTGATGAGGTATGCCCCTACGTTGTGCCTCAGGTGTCTCTACCGCCCTCTCTCGGATGCTTGTGTAGAATCGCTCCTATGACGGACCTGCCGGACCCCCTCAACCTCCTCCTGTTCATGGACACCGAGAACGCTCCCATCGCCGAACTGGAGGCGGTTGCCCCCGGACGGCTGAACGTCACCGCTGTGCCCGCGCAGGCGTTCGTGGACGACGCGGGCATGCTCCCCTCGACTACCGGCCTCTGGAAGCCGCGTCCCTGGAGCACCGACCTCACGCCCGAGCAGCGGGAGCAGATTCTTCGGGACACCCACGTCCTCGTGCTTACCCTGCCCTACCCGAAGCGTCTGGCCCCTCGAATGCCCAACCTGCTCTGGGC
>DAOUHT010000034.1:0-19211 GCA_034428375.1 Dehalococcoidia bacterium
GGATCGTCGTCAGGTAAAGCATCGTCAGCCCACGCACTATGGGGCTCATCGCTTCTCCGCTCGGAGCACGGGGATGTCGCCACTATACCACCGCGCTCCATGCAGCCCGCCGTGCCTGCTGGGGGTATTGTCATTTCGAGCGAAGCGCAGCGGAGCCCAGAAATCTCTCGGGAGGCTCCCTTCTCCCGCCGGATGGGAGAGGGGGCGCGTGCGTCTGCACGCGAGGGTGAGGCTTGGCAGGCGTCCGCTATACTTGACGGACGCGCCCTGCACCCTCCGCGTACCCCAGGAGTTGAACCGATGGCCCCACCCGACCTGTCCAAGCTCGTCTCCTCGCCAAGCGGCGCGGGTTCGTATTCCCCTCGAGCGAGATCTACGGGGGCATCGGATCGAGCTGGGACTACGGACCACTCGGCGTCGAGCTGAAACGCAACGTCAAGGAGGCGTGGTGGCGCGCGATGGTCTACGACCGCAACGACGTCGTCGGGCTCGACAGCGCAATCATCCAGAACCCGCAGGTGTGGGTCGCCAGCGGCCACGCCGAGAACTTCACCGACCCGCTCGTCGAGTGCCCGGAATGCCACAAGCGCTTCCGGCCCGACCACCTGGACGACCCGTCAAAGTGCCCGGACGACGGCGGGGCGCTCTCCAACCCGCGCATGTTCAACCTGATGTTCAAGACGTTCGTCGGGCCCGTCGAGGACTCCGCGAACCAGGTCTGGCTGCGCCCCGAGACCGCGCAGGGCATCTTCATCAACTTCGACAACGTGCTCACCGCAATGCGCAACAAGCTGCCGTTCGGCATCGCGCAGATCGGCAAGTCCTTCCGCAACGAGATCACGCCCGGCAACTTCATCTTCCGCACGCGCGAGTTCGAGCAGATGGAGATGGAGTTCTTCGTGAAGCCCGGCGAGGACGACTACTGGCACAGCCACTGGATCGAGCAGCGATTCAACTGGTACAAGGACCTCGGCATCAAGGAGGAGAACCTGCGCCTGCGCGACCACGACCCAGACGAGCTCGCCCACTACGCCAAGGCGACGGCGGACGTCGAGTACAACTTCCCGTGGGGCTGGGGCGAACTCGAAGGCATCGCCAACCGCACCGACTTCGACCTCAGTCAGCACGAGGCCGTCTCCGGCAAGACCATGAAGTACTTCGACCAGGAGGCGAACGAGCACTACTTCCCGTACGTCATCGAGCCCGCCGCCGGCGCCGACCGCGCAGCGCTCACCTTCATGTTCGACGCCTACGACGAGGAGATGGCCCCCACCGGCGACGGCAAGGAGGAGGTGCGCACTGTCCTCCGCTTCCACCCGGACATCGCGCCCGCGCAGGTAGCCGTCCTCCCCCTCAGCCGCAACGTCAAACTGACCCCCACCGCGCGAGACGTGCACGCGCAGGTGCGCCGCGCCTTCCGCGCCCAGTACGACGACGCGCAGTCCATCGGCCGCCGCTACCGCCGCCAGGATGAGATCGGCACCCCGCTCTGCGTCACCGTCGACTTCCAGACCGTCGAGGAAGACAACGCCGTCACCATCCGCAACCGCGACACCATGCAGCAGCACCGCGTCCCCATCGCCGAGCTTCCCGACGCCCTCCGCGCCGCCCTCCGCGACATGGGCAGCACCCGGACTTAGAGAGTAGGCATGGGTGCCCCATACTCTCCTGAGGGTGGTCTTGGTTACTCCCTGATGCGCACCCGCGCTTCCTCCACGATCCAGAGCTGTCCCGCAGGCGATGACTTGGTCAACGTCTCGATAAGGGCGGCGCCGACCTGGAGGAGTTGGTCTCGCCCCTGATTAGCCAGCCGGAAGACGACGATGCCGGAATACTCCGAGGGTGGATATGCCCTGATGTCGGCGAAATCAAGGTCCTGTGTCACTAGCACACGGTCTTCGGCGATGCAGACCGACGCAACCTCTGCATCGATTGCGCCACCCATGCTTTCATCGAAAACCGTTTCTGCATCGTGGCCGGATTCAGCGAATAGGCGCTTGAACTCAATCGGCAGGTTCTCGTCGATCTTCACCCGCATGGAGCGTCCCTATGCGCCCAGTGGCACTACTCGCTCCTTGGCCAACTCTGCGGCGTAACGCAAGGCGGCTCTCACCGCATCAGCGGAAACGGACGGGTAGCTCTCTGCGATCTCTTCAGCGGTCAGTCCCGCGGCGAGGTTGTCCAGAACAACGCTGACCATGACACGGGTTCCCGCGACGCAGGCCTGACCGTGACAGACATTCGGGTCTACCGCTATGTATTCCTGCCAACCCATAACCAGGACTCCTCACTCCCATTCATTATACGCTGGGGCGCCCAGGGCGATGTTCGGTCCGCTCGACGGCAACCTACCGCCCACCACCCACCCCACGCGACTACGGACAACACGCGGGCTGAGGGAGTGCCACGCGCCCCTTGTGCCCTCCGCGCCGCGCCCCCTACCATTGGCAGCAAGGCGGCAGGTGGAGCCCTTGGGTCCCCACGCCATATCCCCGAGTTGATGGCTCAGAATGGCTCGAAATGGCCCACTTTTCTTGAATGGTGCGGCATCCGGAACCTGCCGGGTGTGAGGGCCTGACCCATGCGCCTCCTGCACATCTCCGACATCCACGTCGGCGTCGAGACGTACGGACGCCCAGCCTCGCAGGCCGACCTCGACGCACTGCCGGACTGGTTCGCGCCGGGCGTCGACCGCACGGAGTACCTCGGCGTTAACACGCGCCTCCTCGACTTCCTCGCCGCGATGGACTACGCCGTCGACTACGCCATCGACGGCGGTATCGACCTCGTCCTCTTCGCGGGCGACGCCTACAAGGCGCGCAACCCCACGCAGACCCACCAGCGCGAGTTCGCGCGGCGCATCGCGCGCCTCTCGGCAGCGGGCATCCCCACGTTCCTCACCATTGGCAACCACGATCTGCCGCACGTCGCCAACCGCGCCACCGCGCTCGAGATATTCCCCACGCTCAGCGTCGCCAACGTCACCGTCGGACAGACGCTCGGCACGCACCGCATCCCCACCAACGCTGGGGACGTGCAGGTCGTCGCGCTGCCGTGGATACGTATCGGCCAGTTCATGAATCGCGAGGAGACGCGCGGCAAGACGCTGGAGCAGATCAAGCAGGAGGTTGAGGCTGGGCTCGTCACCTACCTCCAGGAAGAGGTCGACAGGCTCGACCCCGCCGTCCCCGCAGTGCTCTGCGCGCACGTCAACATCGCCGGAGCGAAGACCGCCTCCGAGCAGTCGATGATGCTCGGGAACGACCACGTCCTCAGCCTTGGCACCGTGGCCATTCCGCAGTTCGACTACGTCGCGCTCGGCAACATCCACAAGCACCAGGTGCTCACGGAGCATCCGCCGGTCGTCTACGCGGGCAGCATCGAACGTGTCGACTTCAGCGAGGAGCGCGAGGACAAGGGCTTCGTCGTCGCCGAGATAGACCCCGCCCGGCCGCAGGGCGAGCGTCTCATCGGCTACGAGTTCGTGCCGACCCCTGCCCGCCCCATGCTCACCATACGCGTGGCCACGGGTCCGATGGAGAACCCCACCGAGGCGGCGGTGCAGGCCATCGCCGCGCACCCGGAGGAGGAGCTGGCACGCTCCATCGTCCGCCTGCGCGTCGACATGCGCGCAGAGCAGGAGCCCGCGTTCCGCGAGGCCGACGTGCGCGCGGCGCTCGCGCGCGCGTTCTACGTCGCAGGAATCGAGCGCCGCGTCGAGCGTGAGCGCCGCACACGCCTGCCCTGGGAAGACGCCGAGCGCATCGAGCCCCTCGACGCCCTGCGCCGCTACTTCCAGTCCAAAGGCACCGCAGACGACCGCGAACAGACGCTGCTCCGGTACGCGGAGGACCTGCTGCAGGAAGCGCTGGCAGAACAGGAGGGCTAGACACGGGGGTGTTGCGTGCGCCCACGCGTGGTGTGGGATAATCCCGCCGAGGAGACTACTGTGCTGACTCAGTACATACGAGCAGGGATGCGACGGGCCAGCTACGAGTTGCTGGACGACGGAACGTTCTTCGGAACTATCGAGGGGTTCAAGGGCCTATGGGCCAACGGGGACACCCTGGAATCCTGCCGCCTGGAATTGCGCAGCGTGTTCGAGGACTGGCTCCTTCTTGCCCTGCGCGAGGGAGACGACCTCCCCACCCTTGACGGTATCAGCCTCAATCTTGCGCAAACCGCCTGATGCCGCGGCTGGGACCCATCAGCCGACGCGAACTCATCGCAGCTCTCCGACAGGCAGGCTTTACAGGCCCACAAGCCGGTGCGCGTCACGAGTTCATGAAGCGAGGCGCGACTCGCGTTCCGTTGCCCAACCCACACAGAGGCGACATATCCCGGCCTCTTCTCGCCACGATCCTACGGGAGGCTGGCATAAGCAGAGAAGAATGGGAAGCGCTCTGACTGAAGCCCTGTCGTTGACACATCTCCCATCGAGTGCTACACCCACCCACGAACGAACCCGAAGGAGAACGACCATGACAACCAAACGAACACTCGGCGTGGCGATGGCAGGCATCGGCGTGGGCGGCACGGAGATGCTCCCCGCCTTCGAGCAGATGGAGGAGATCGACCTCATCGCCGGAGCGGACATCAACCCGCTAACGAGAGAGCGCTTCCAGGCCCGCTACGAAGCGAAGGCCTACGCGAGCATCGAGGAGCTCTGCGAGGACGATGACGTCGAGGCCGTCTGGATCTCGACGCCCAACAGGTTCCACGCGCCCATGACCATCTACGCGCTCGAGCACGGCAAGCACGTCGTCGTCGAGAAGCCGATGGCGCTCAACCTCGAAGAGGCGCAGGCGATGTGCGATGCTGCGAAGCGCACAGGCAACGTGCTCATCGCCGGTCACACGCGCTCCTTCATCCCGCCGTTCCGCAAGATGTACAGCATCATCGAGTCGGGCCAGCTCGGCGCGGTGAAGGCCATCAACTTCATGGCCTACACGGACTGGCTGCTCCGCCCCCGCGTCACCGAGGAACTCGACCTCGCGCAGGGCGGCGGCCTCGTCTACCGGCAGGGCCCGCACCAGATCGACACCGTGCGCCTGCTCGGCGGCGGCATGGTCAAGAACGTGCGAGGCGTCGTCGGCCAGTGGATGCCGGAGCGCCCCATCCCCGGCTACTACTCCGCACTGTTCGAGTTCGAGAACGGCGCCGTTTCCACCATCATCCACAACGCGCACGGCTACTTCATGGGCGCGCAGCTCGTTCCCTGGGGACACGACCGCCAGCGCTACGACGAGGCGGAGCGCATCCTGGTGCGCGACGGCATGATTACCGGCACGCGCGACGAGGAGTCCGACAAGCAGGCGATCCGCATCGGCGGCGAGCGCGAGGTCGAGATCTTCAAGCGCGAGGGACAGAACCGCGACCCCGGCGGCGAGCCGTGGGTGCCCGCAGAGCCCGGCTTCGTCGTCGTCTCCTGCGAGCGCGGCGACATCACCCGCTCCGCTTACGGCATCACCATCTACGACAACGACGGCCACCACACGATCGACCTGAAGCCGCCGTCCGGATGGGCGATGAACCGCCGCGCCGAGCTCAAGGAGCTGTACGACGCAGTCGTCAACGGCGCGCCCGTCTACCACACGCCCGAGTGGGGCATGGCGACGCTTGAGGCGACGCTCGCGGTCATCGAGTCCGGGAAGACCGGCAACATGATCGAACTGCAGCACCAGGTGCCCGTCCACCCGCAGTACGCCAACGCCAAGATCTTCGACCAGCTTCCATCGGAGGCAGGCGTCCTGGTCGCGTAACCGGCAAAGTTGCAACCGGCGGCTGGAAGGACTACCCTCCGCGCGACCTACTGGCGCGTCGCGTGCTGAGGGGGGATTCCAGCCGCGAGCGTTCGATAACACAGCCGCTTCATAAGCGAGCACAGGAGGAGGACTTATGTTCAAAGGCACAAAGGTCTTCGATGTCCACGGCCACGTATCGGCGCCAAACTCGGTGCGCACCTGGATTGTCGGGGGGTTCTCCTCCGGCCACGTCGGTGAAAGCCCGTTGCGCGCAACCGGCTCCGCGGGCGGCGACCTCAGCGACGAAGCGTTCATGCGCACGAACACCATGCACACCGAGTACATGGACGAGCGCAACATCGACGTCCAGGTCATCGGCCCCCGGCCCTTCACGATGATGGGCTGGATGCCCCGCAACCTCTACGGCCCGTGGTGCGAGTTCACCAACGACACCATCAAGAAGCAGGTCGACAACTTCCCCACGCGCTACCTCGGCGCGTCCATGCTGCCCCAGATCGCCGAAGCTCCCGACCTGAGCAACTGCATCCCGGAGTTCGAGAAGAACGTCAAGGAGTACGGGTTCGTGGGCACGTACCTCAGCCCGGACCCTGACGGCCGCCACAACTCCCCCGGCATGCACGAGCCCTACTGGTACCCCGTCTACGAGAAGTGCCAGGAGTGGAACGTCCCGGTGTTCATCCACGGCACCAACTGCCTGGACCCCCGCATCGGCCACATCCCCGGCAACTACCAGGTCGGCTTCGTCGTCGAGACGTTCCTCGCAACCCGCATCCTCGCCTTCAGCGACCTCTTCACGAAGTTCCCCGGCCTCCGCATCTGCATCGCCCACGCCGGCGGAGCGCTGGACCGGTTCATCGCCTCCTCCCGCCACCGCGGCAACTGGGAGGGCGACAACCTCTTCTTCGACACCTGCACCTACGACATCGACTACCTGGAGCTCGCCATCAAGCAGTGGGGCGTCGCCAACATCGCGTTCGGCACCGAGGCCCCCGGCTCCGGCCGCAACGTCCGCCAGGAGAGCGACCACCCGTCCCACACGGGAGTCGGCCTCACCTCGGACAACCTGCTCCCGGTGATCGACTACCTGCCTTCGCTGTCGGAAGAGGACAAGTTGACCATCATCAACAAGAACCCGTTGAAGGTCTTCCCCGCTTTCGCCAACGTCTAAGGCAAAGCCGGACATACCGGAACGAAAGAGAGGGGCAGGAAATCCTGCCCCTCTCTTCTATCTCTGCACTCAGGGTCCCTTCCCCCTTCATGGGGGAAGGTTAGGATGGGGGTGGGTCTGTTTGGGTTTCCCTACTCTTGTGGAGCGGCCCCGTGCGAATGCCCCGCATGCCCGCCCATGTCCAGGTCCAGCGCCTTGTACACCGGCTCGCCGTGATCGAGCCTGCCCACGATCTCGTCCATGTGCTCGTTCGGTTCGTCGTCGAAGGCGCTCCCCATCTTGCGGAAGAAGTTCGCCATCGACGCGGGGTTCGTGTAGTCGACGCCGTGAAGCAGCTCCGCCTTGTTGAGCTGCTCCGGACCGGGACGCGGCATCCGGACCTTGAACGTGGAGAACAGCCGCCGCGTATCGGCGCTCCCGCAGCGGCCGCAAGCCGCCGCGGCGTCCGAACGCATCATCCGGAAGAACGCCGACGACTTAGCGCCGCACGCGTTGCACCTGAACTCGTAGATGGGCACGCTACCTCCAGTCCCTACGCCCGTTCCGTCTTGCGGCGAGCGGCCTCGAACTGCCGCGCGGCGACCTCGCCGCCCATGTATCGCGGCAGCCCGTCCGGCGGACCTTCGCGCATCGTACGCAGGCCCACGATCTCCCGGTAGAACACCGCGGCGGGCTGGCCCTCGCGTTTCAGCATCCGGGCTTGCAGCACCTCCTGGAGCGCGCGCTCGATGTCGTCCGCCACCGTCCACGCAGCGCGATAGGCGACGCGCCCCGTGTGGTCGACGATCCACGACATATTCGACACGCCCCCGAACACCCGGTGCACCCTCCCTTGCACCGAGTCCACGAGGATGGTGCGCTGTATGCCGAGCCGCTCCCTGAACGAGCGCGCGTGCAGCACCTTCTGCTCGTAGTAGTGGATGGGCGGGTAGTACTCGCCGGGATGCGCCTCCCGGTTGTAGACGAACAGGAAGTGCGCGTCGTCCGCGTACCTGCTCGCAAGGTCTTCCATGGACGGAGACTCCGCCACGCATGGCGGTCAGGTGACGGAGCCGAACTCAATCATCACCGACTTCCCGCGCAGCGACGACAGCGTCAGCTCCCCGCCGTCCAGCAACGGCAGTGTGAAGTCCGGCATCGGCTCGCCGGCCCTCGGGGCGTTCTGCTGGAACTGGCGGTGCTCGGCGTCCTTCGGTTGCCACACCGAGAGGTTGTACGGCCCGCCAAGGAAATCCAGCGGCTCGTCCATCTCCGGATGCAGCGCGAACTGCTCCGCAAGGCCCATCTCCGCCTTGCCGTCCGCTTCTGCCTGCTCGGCCTCTCGCACCATCGCACACCTCCCACGCTGCTCACGTCACAACGCGGCCCATTCTAGCCGCCCCGCGCAAGCTCCGCCTGATCCCCCGCTCGCCAGAAGAGCCGGTACCAGTCCTCGTTCTCTATCTTGGCGAACGAGGCCGTGACGATGCCGATCTTGAACAGGTCGTACGGCTCATCGTCGTCGTCCTCCGGCGACCACCCCATGTGCTCCAGGAGCGCCGACGCCCACGCCTTCCGCTCGGCTTCATCCGTGACCTCGGTCGCGATGCACGCCATCTTGAACTCGCCGTCCGGCAGCTGCTTGTCGTGCACCGTGCTCATCAGCATGCACCGCGGGTCGCGCTTCAGGTCCTGCGCCTTGTACGACTGCCAGATCATGCCGAGGTAGAGCTCGCCCGCGAAGATGAAGAATTCCACCGGGCTGACGCGTGGAGAGCCGTCCTTGCGTATCGTCCCCAGCATCACCAGCCCCGTTTCGTCGAACAGCCCCCGCCCGATGCGCGCCAACTCCGGCGACGCCGCCTCAAACTCCCCCCACGATGCTGTCTCGCTCATGGCTTCCTCCGCTATCGCCCGCAGCAGCGCGCTCGCGCCTTCGACCCGCGCGCCGAGCACGATAGCACGGTCGCGCAACCGGCGGTCGGACGTGTAGACCACCGCATCTGTCCCCGGAGGCAGTCCGCTCAACAGTTCGACGATACGGTCGTCCGCGGCATCCGCGCCGTGACGCGGCGCGTACTCTACGCTGAGCCCGCCCACCGGCTGCGCAGCCTCGTCCGGCGGCGGGCCATCGAACACGACCGTCCAGGCGCCGGAGCCGCGCGCAAGCGGCGTCAGGTCAGCGATGAGCCGCCGCGCTGCACCGGCGCGGTCGCGCCACCAGCCGTCCGGCCGCGACCCCATGACGTTGTTGCCGTCCACGAACACGCGGGTAGCCCGGTCCACCTCACGACTCCCCTGCCTGCTCCCGCAACTCCGCGAGCTTGTCGAGCGCCTGGCGCGGCGTGAGGTTGTCCAGGTCCATCTCCCGCAACTCATCGAGGATGCGCGACGCCTCCGGCGGGACGCCGCTGAAGAGCACCATCGCGCTCTGGGGAGGCGCGCCCGGCAGCGGACGTTTCCCACGTACGCGCCCCTTCGCGGGCATGCCCTCGTGCTCCGCGAGCAGCTCCTTCGCCCGCGAGATGAGCGGTCTCGGCAGGCCTGCGAGCTGCGCGACGTGCACGCCGTAGCTCCTGTCCGCGCCGCCGTGCACGATGCGGTGCAGGAAGACCACCTCGCCGTCGCGGTCTGAGACGGCGACGCTCAGGTTGTGGACACGCGGCAGGCGGTCGGCCAGCGCCGTCAGTTCGTGGTAGTGCGTCGCGAACAGCGTCCGGCAGCCGAGGCGGGATGCGTCGTGGATGTGCTCCGCGACCGCTTGCGCGATGGAGAGGCCGTCGAACGTCGAGGTGCCCCGCCCGATCTCGTCCAGTATCACGAGCGACCTCCGCGTCGCGTGGTGGAGTATCGCGGCGGTCTCGACCATCTCCACCATGAACGTCGACTGCCCGCTCGCGAGGTCGTCCTGCAGGCCGACGCGCGTGAAGATGCGGTCGACCAGCCCCACGTGCGCCTCCGCCGCAGGCACGAACGAGCCGATCTGCGCCATGAGCACCGCGACGGCCACCTGCCGGAGGTAGGTGGACTTGCCCGCCATGTTCGGCCCCGTGAGGATCACGAGCTGGTTCTCATCGGTCGAGAGGTCGGTGTCGTTCGGGACGAACGCCCCGCTGGGCAGGAAGCGCTCCACGACCGGGTGGCGGGCGTCCCGCAGCACGAGCCGCTCGCCCTCGTCGAGCATGGGCCGCACGTAGCCGTAGCGGACGGCAGCCTCGGCCAGCGACAACAGCGCATCCAGCGTGGCGAGTGCGGCAGCAGTCGCGAGTATCTCCGAGGCGTGCGACGCCACGTCGCGGCAGACCTGCTTGTAGATGGCGGTCTCCAGCTCCTGCAGGCGGTCGCCCGCGCTCAGCACGCGGTTCTCGTGCTCCTTCAGCTCCTGCGTGTAGAAGCGCTCCGCGTTGACGAGCGTCTGGCGGCGGACGTAGTCCTCCGGCACGCTTGCGCTGTGGGAGTTGGAGACCTCCAGGTAGTAGCCGAACACCTTGTTGTAGCCGACCTTCAGGTTGGGGATACCGGTGCGCTCACGCTCCTTCCGCTCCAGCCCCGCGATGTAGGAGCGCGCGTCCTGAGCAGCCAGCCGCACCTCGTCCATCTCCTCGGAGTAGCCCTCCCGGACCACTCTCCCCTGCCCCACGTCGCCCTGCGGGTCGTCTGCAATGGTTGCCTTGATGCGCTCCACAGCGCTCTCGCAGGGGTCCAACTCCGACGTCAGCCACGCCAGGTCTGCCCCGGCCTCCTCCGTCAGCGCACACAGCGCCGGGACGCGTTCCAGCGAGCGGCGCAGCCCCGCCAGTTCGCGCGGGAAGGCGACACCCGTGCCGATGCGCTGCACCGCACGCTCGAGATCCGACACCTCGGCCAGCTCCGCGCGTATGCGCTGACGCCGGACGTCCGACGCGTGCAGCCACGCCACCGCGTCCAGTCGGCGTTCCAGCGCATCGAGGTCGAGGAGCGGCTGGCCGACCCACCGCCGGAGCAACCGCGCGCCCATCGGCGTCTGCGTCTGGTCGAGCACGCTCAGCAGCGACTGCCCCTTCGCGCCCCAGCGGCCACCCTCGAACAGTTCGAGGTTCCGCCGCGTCTGCGGGTCCAGCGCCATGAACGTGTCGGTCGAGTACGTCCGCAGGCCGGTCAGCTGCGGCAGCGCAGCCATGTGCGTGCTCCCCACGTAGTCCAGCACGACGGCAGCCGCGACGGTCGCGAACTCCAGCCCCTCGCACCCGAACGCGTCGAGCGACCGCACCCCGAAGTGATCGAGCACGCGCCGTCGCGCGGCGTTCGGCGCGAAACTCGCCTCGTTCACCCGCGTCACGTGACACTCCGTCATACCCGCCCCACCCGTCATTCCCGCCCCATCCGTCATTCCCGCCCCATCCGTCATTCCCGCGAAAGCGGGAATCTCGCCCCCCTCCGCCAGGAGGAGCTCGGACGGAGCGAGCCGGGCGATCTCCTGCGGCACTGCACCTGTAGGCAACTGCGCAACCGCGAACTCGCCGGTGGTGATGTCCACGAATGCGATCCCGGACTGCGCGCCGCCCTGCGCCACGGCGGCGAGATAGTTGTTCGCAGCCGAGTCCAGCATCCCCGGCTCGATGACGGTGCCGGGCGTCACGACGCGGACGACGTCCCTGCTGACGAGCGTCCTGCCGTCCGGCTCGCTCGTCTGCTCCGCGATAGCGACCCGGTGCCCCTTCCGTACGAGCTTGGCGAGGTAGCTGTCGAGGGCGTGATACGGGATGCCCGCGAGCGGCACCACCTCCCCCTGCCCCATGTCGCGCTGCGTGAGGACTATCTCCAGGTCTCGCGCGGCGAGACGGGCGTCCTCGTCGAACGTCTCGTAGAAATCGCCCATGCGGTACAGGAGCAGCGCATCCGGGTAGCGCGACTTTATCTCCAGGTACTGCTTGCGGACGGGGCTGGCCACAGGGGGATTCTAGTCAGGCAGCCGCCCAAACGGAATGCGGGGCCGACATTCGAACATCGACGGACAGGATGTACAGGATGGATGACTGAGGGGCCGTCGTTCCTGCGAAGGCAGGAACCTCGCAGCCCAAGTGGGTGGAGTACGCCGTCGTTCCTGCGCAGGCAGGAACCCCGCAGCCCAAGTGGGGTGGGGTACGCCGTCATTCCTGCGCAGGCAGGAACCCCGCAGCCCAAGTGGGGGGTGGGGTACGCCGTCGTTCCTGCGGAGGCAGGAAGGTGAATTCACATTCGAAGTGCAACACCTGCTCTCGTAGCACTTCGGCCGGGGTCAGGTAGCCGAGGCACTTGCGCGGCGTATTGTTATACACCCTCAACAACGCCGTGAACTCCCTCTCCGAAAGCGAGGCCAGGTTCGTCTTGCGGGGTAAGAACCAGCGCATCCGTCCGATAGCGTTCTCCACGCCTCCCTTCTGCCACGGCGAATAGGTGTCGCAGAAGAACGTCTCGATGCCCCAAGCGTGGAGTTCATAGTGGTGGGCGAACTCGGTGCCGTTGTCGAACGTGACTGTCTGGCGGAACTCCGGCGGCAGTGGCCCCAGGACGGCAGCGATGGCTTCAGCGACTGGTGCGGCTGCCCTCGAAGGCCGACGCACCGCGATGAGCAGCCTGGAGCGGCGCTCGTGCAGCATCAGCACCGTCTGCCCGGACCTGCCGAACTGCATTCCATCCGCCTCCCAGTGGCCGAACTCCGAGCGGTCGGCAACTGCTGCCGGGCGCTCCGAGAGTGGGCGGCGGTGCAGAATGGTGCGCGCCGAACTGCTCCCCCCACGCCGGCGACGACCGCGCCGCCACTTCCCCCGCCGCAAGAGCTTGCGCCACGAATAGTCCTTCGTCCGCGCGATCTGCGCGTAGATGAACCGGTAGATGCTCTCGTGAGAGGTAACGCTCCTGCCTCGCTCTCTCTTCAACCGCCCCGCCACTGCCTCCGGCGACCACCCCAGTCGCAACCTACTCAGCACATCGTCCCGGAGCTCGTCGTCCCGGTCCAGCCGTGCGCCGCACCAGCGCCGTGCATGGGTCTGCTCGTGGGCATACACCGCCCGGTAGCCCCCGCCCTTCATGCCGTTGCGCTTCAACTCCCGAGCAATCGTCGGTGGCGGGCGATCCAGAGTTGCTGCGATTTGCCGGATCGAGCGCCCCTCGGTACGTAGGCGGGCAATCGCACAGCGTTCCTCAATCCCGAGCTGCGTATAGCGTTTCCCCATGGCAACACCTTAATCTGGTGTTGCACTTCGTTTGTGAACTTAGGGAACCTCGCAGCCCAAGTGGGGTGTGGGGTACGCCGTCGTTCCTGCGAAGGCAGGAACCTCGCAGCCCAAGTGGGGTGGGGTACGCCGTCGTTCCTGCGAAGGCAGGAACCCCGCAGCCCAAGTGGGTGTGGGTACGCCGTCGTTCCTGCGTAGCCCCGCGATTCAGCGCGCAGCATCCTCTCGGGCTGTCCGGCCCCCCTCTCCCTGGGAAAGGGGCTGGGGGTGAGGGCGGGCGGCGTGGGGGGAGGAACGTCCCTCTAAGTGACACCTCTCCCGAAAGATTTCTCGGCTGCGCTCGGAATGACAAGCAGACGTTGTTCCTGCCTCCGCAGGAACAACGAACCTCACACTCCCACACCTATCCTGAGCATCCTGTCCATCGATGTTGAATCTACCGCAGCGCAGGCAGAGGCGGCACCACCTGCGCGAGCTCCTCGCGCCAGGTCTCCGGCTGCACGTCGATGTACAGCTCGATCTCGTTGCCGTCCGGGTCGAGGATGTACAGGCTGTGGGTGTGGCCGTGGTCGTTGTGGCCCACGACGCGGACCCCCGCCTCCTGCAGCTCCGCGAGTGCGGTCTGCAACTCTTCATCCGTCGTGCCGATCTTGATGCCGATGTGGTACAGGCCCAGCCGCTTCCCTGCCGGGATTGGCTGCGCGTCCTCGCCCACCTGCATCAGGTAGAGCTCATGGTGCGTCCGGCCCGTGGAGTACATCGCGGTGTTCGGGCGCTGGCCCTCGCGGTGCAACTCGTGAAAGCCGAGGACGTCCGTGTAGAAGTGCCGCGAGCGTTCGACATCCGCGACGAACAGAACAACATGACCGAGTTCTTTGACTTCCATAACGGCTCCTTCCTTGAGTCTCCTACTCGTCTTCCTTCCAGAAGCGCTCCTCGTAGAGGTTCCAGTCCTGCCCTGCGAGGCGCTCTTTCACATCCTCGATCATGCCGGGGTTGCCGCAGAGGTAGATGGCGGTGTCTTCCTTCGGCAGGCTCCACCGCTGCATGTACTCCTCGACGAGCGTGTTCACCCTGCCGGTGGGACCGTTCCAGCTGCGGTTGCGCTCGGCCTGCGGACGGCTCACCGTCGTCACGAACGTCACGACTTCGGGCATGCGCTCGGCGAGCCGGAGCAGCTCGGAGTCGTAGACGAACTCGTCCTGGTGGCTGGCGCCCTCCATCACGTAGAAGTGATGGCCGCGGATGTTGTCCTTCAGCGCCTGGCGGATCATGCTCACGAAAGGCGCGACGCCCGTCACGGTCCCCAGCATGAGGTGGTGGTGGAACTGCGGCTGGAAGACGAACAGCCCCTTGGCGCGCGGGCGCATGGAGACCGAGTCCCCCACGTGCAGGTTCCAGAGCAACGGCGTGAGCTTCCCGCCATACTCCGGCAACACGTACTCGATGAACAGCTCGATGAGCGACTCGTACGGTGCGGACGCTATCGAGTACGGGCGCTCGATCCCGCCCGTCCCTATCGTGATGTACTGGCCGGGCTTGAATCGAAACGGCTCATCGGGACGGAGCCACAGCAGGAAGAGGTCTTCCGCCACTTCCTGCTTCTTCGCCACGTATGCACGCGGCAGATTCGCCAGACGGTCTTGCGCTTGCGTCATGTTCCTCCGCTACTACGGTGCTGTTTGATCACTGCGGCGTTTGTCATTCCGAGCGAAGCCCGCGCTTCAGCGCGCAGAATCCTCTCAGGATGCGTCCCAGCGTACACGAACGTTCCCCGAGAGATGTTTCGGCCTCGCTCAACATGACAACTCCCTTCCCCCTTGATGGGGGAAGGTCAGAGCCTGCCCCGCACTTGATGCGGGGGTAGCCCCGATGCGAACCGGCACGGCGTTCAGCCGGGCGATGTGATTCATGGGGTCAGGGCGGTCGGAGGAGTCGACCTCGACCGCCAACTCTCCGAACAGCGTCGTCAGCGACACCACGCCCGCCGGCACGGCGTCCGAGAGCACGATCACGCCGCGACGCTCGCTGCCGTCGGCCGTCGTCACCGAGGCCGCGTCGCCCTCGCCGAGCCTGGCGGCGGCGGCGTCCGCAGGGTTGAGCACGAAGCGCTCCTCGCGCTCGACGCGGTTGCGCTTGCCGACCACCGTAACGTTCGGCTTCCGGCCCGGCTCCAGCAGCACGCGCCCATGCGCGAGCATCAGCGGGAACTCCGCACCGACTGCCGGACGGGGATGCCACGCCACGGGCTGCAACTGCGCCTTGCCATGCCGGAACCGGCTCACGAACAGCGTCTCCGTCGTTCCTGCGAAGGCAGGAACCTCGCCCCCCTCCCCCGACCCCCTCTCCCTATGGAAGGGCAGGCTAACCTCGTCGCCCTCGGGGGCACACGGCCACTGCAGCCCCGTCAGCACGTTGCCCGTGTACATCACCTGCGTCGGCTGAGGTTCGTCGCTGGGAGTCGTCACGATGTCCAGCCGCTCGCGAAGCAGGCGCTCCCACGAGATGCCGGCGTACTCAGGCACGGCCTGCCCTATCTCGTCGAGCACCTGCGCCGGGCCGTCCCAGGAGAAGCCCTGCTCTCCCATCGCGCCCGCGATGGCGCAGACCACGTCGAGATCGCTGCGTGAGTCGACGCGCTTGTTCTTCGCCACCTTGCGGAGCGGCTGCACGCGGCGCTCGATGTTGGTGTACGTGCCCGTCTTCTCGGCCCATACCTCGGCGGGAAAGACGACGTCCGCCCGCTCCGTGACCGTCGACGGGAACGCGCTCGTGGCCACGAGGAACTCCAGCGCATCGAGCCCGCCCGTTACGTCGCCGAGCGTGCCGTCCTCGTAGTGGACGTGGTCGTCCAGCACGAGCATCGCCTTGATCGTCCCCTCGCGGGCCCGGTCGAACATGTGTCGGTTGCCTGAGCCGCTCTCCATCGGCACGGGAGCGCCCCAGAGCGCGCCGAGCGCCTCGCGGGCCTCCGGCGATTCCGGGATGAGGTTGTGGCCGGGCATCGCTCCCGGCCAGATGCCCATGTCCCACGCGCCCTGCCCGTTCGCGCCCTGGTAGAGCGGCATGACGCCCGCGCCGCGCTTCCCCACGTTGCCCGTGGCGATGGCGAGCGCAGCAGCCATCCGCGACATCGTCCGCCGCGTGCCGCCAACGGAACCGTCGCCGCCCAGCAGCAGCGCCGAGGAGCCGGACCCGGCGTAGAGGCGCGCAGCCTCTTCGATGCTTGCCGCGGGCACGCCGGTCTCGGCGGCGACCGCCTCCAGCGTGAACGGCGTGAGGCAGGCGGCCAGTTCGTCCCAGCCCTCCGCGCGCTCGTTGACGAACTCCATGTCCGCCAGCCCGTTGTCGACGATGCAGCGCAGCAGCCCGCCGAGCAGGACGGGGTCGGTGCCCGGGTACGGCCGCAGCCAGAGTGATGCGTATCGGGTGAGCTCGACCTCGCGCGAGTCGATGACGATGAGCTGCTGCGTCCCCGCGCGGACGGCCCGCTTGATCGGTACGCCGATGACGTTCTGCTCTTCCGTGAGGTTCGCGCTGACCACCATGACGGCGGCGGAGTCGGCAAGCTCCCACGTGGTCATCGTTCCGGCGAAGTAGCCGAACACGTCCTGCAGCCCCTCGACCGTGCCGGGGCGGTCGTTCGACGCCACGTCAACGCTGTTCGAGCCCATGACGGCGCGCGCGAACTTCTGCGCGGCGTAGAGCTCCTCGTTCGTGTTGCGCGGGTTCGCCATCAGCGCGAACGTCGAGCCCTTGTGCGGCGCGAGGCCCTCTGCCGCGGCGGCGACCGCCTCGTCCCAGGTGGCCTCCTGCAGTTCGCCGTCCCGCCGCACGAGCGGTTTCCTGATGCGGCGCTTGTCGTTGACGTACTCGAACCCGAACTTGCCCTGGAAGCACGCCTGCCCCATGTTCGCCGGGGAGTTCAGCTCCGGCACCGCGCGCACGACCCGCTCCCAGTGGTTGACCTCGTAGGTCATCGTGCAGCCGACGGGACACTCGGCGCAGACCGACTGTTCGACGCGCGCCGGCCGTTCCCACTTGTAGGAGGTCTCGGTGAGCGCGCCGACCGGGCAGACGTCGATGCACGCGCCGCAGAACTCGCAGCCGGACTCCAGCAGGGAGTCACCCATGACCGTGCCGACGAGCACCTGGCCCGCGCGCTCGGTCATGCCTATCGCAACGTCGCCGCGAAGTTCGTCGCACGCCCGCGTGCAGCGCGCGCAGACTATGCAGAGGTTGTAGTCGCGGTCGTAGAACGGGTCCTTCGTCTCCACCTGCAGGTTGCGGTACTGGTACGTCAGCGGCGAGACGAGCTCCTGCGGATGGAAGCGCGTCGTGTCTTTCAGTTCACAGCGCTCGTTCTTCGGGCAGGTGACGCACCGGTCGACCACGTCCACGTGCCGGAGGCAGATGTCCTGCGGCCCGCACAGGTCTATCCGGTGGCACGTCAGGCATCCGTGCGGGTGCTCCGACAGCAGCAGGTCGAGCGTCGTGTCCCGCACCTTCACTGCCTCGTCGCCCTTCGTGTTCACCACCATCCCGTCGCGGACCGGCAACGTGCAGGACGCAGGCGTACCGCGCTGGCCCTCGACCTCGACGACGCACATGCGGCACGCGCCGTACGGCTTCATGCCGGGGTGGTAGCAGAGGTACGGCACGTAGATGCCGGCGTCGTTGGCGGCCTGCACCACCACCTTGCCGGGCTCAGTCGTGACCTCCTGCCCGTCTATCGTGATCGTGATCTTGTCAGCCATGTCCTGCCTGGTTCGCTTCCCTTCGTTCCTTGCCCCTGTCCGGTTCCTGTCCCCGTCCAGCCTTTTCTCCCGCTGCTCGGTCTCTGTCTCCCGTCGGTCCCTTACCCTTTTTCGATTCCTGTTCCCCGGTTCGGTCCCTTCCCCTTTGTTGGGGGAAGGTTAGGATGGGGGTGAAGCTCCCGCAGCCTCGATGTGCATCACGAAGTCCGGCTTCACCGACGCCGTCGGCGTATCGCCCGACATCTGCGCCCCGCGCCGCGTCGACTTCGGCCCCACGAACGAGGTGAGCGCCGATGCGCCGTCCTCCAACTGCGCCTCGAACTCGCTGCCGAAGAAGCGCACCGCGCTTGCGACGGGGTTGTAGCCCAGTTGCCCGTGACCGCAGAGCGAGCCGCCGCGCATGTTCACGCCGACGCGCTCCATCAGGTCCATGTCGCCGCTGCGCCCCTTCCCGTCCGCGATGCGCTCCAATATCTCAAGGATGTGGCTCATCCCGAGCCTGCACGGGAAGCACTTGCCGCACGACTCCATCTGGTCGAACGCCACGAGCGTGCGCGTCAGGTCGACGACCGAACGCTCCTCGTTGCAGACGATGAGACCGCCGGAGCCGAACATCGCGCCCGCCGCGACCATCGCATCGAAGTCGAGCACCATGTCGAACTGCTCCGCCGGGAGCACGCCGCCGAGCGGCCCGCCGGTCTGCAGGAACTTCAGCGCCTTGCCGTTCGGTTCGCCGCCGCCCATCCCCTCGATGATGTCCTGCACGGTCAGCCCGAACGGCACCTCGACGAGGCCCGGGTAGCGTATGTCGCCGGAGAGGCAGGCGATGGCGGTGCCTGAGCTCTTCTCCGTGCCGATGCCCGAGAACCACTCCGCGCCGCGACGAACGATCTCCGGCGCGTAACTGAGCGTCTTGATGTTGTTGATGTTGGACGGCCTGCCCCAGACGCCGTATGCCGCCGGGAACGGCGGGCGGAACCGCGGCATGGAGCGCTTCCCCTCTATCGCCTCCATCAGCGCCGTCTCCTCGCCCGCAACGTACGACTCGCCGACGAGCGAGACCTCCATGTCGAACGAGAACTCCGTGCCGAGAACGCTGCTGCCGAGCACGCCGTTGTCGTAGCACGCCTGTATCGCGGCGCGCGTGCGGTCTATCGGCGAGTCGTGGCCGTGGCGGATGAAGACGATGCCGTTGCTCGCGCCGGTCGCGTAGCCCGCGATGATGCAGCCCTCGACGAGCGTGAACGGGTCGGACTCCAGGATCGTCTTGTCGTTGAACGCGCCGGGGTCGCCCTCCTCGCAGTTGCAGAGGATGTACTTCTGCGGCGCGGGGTTCCCCGCGAGGAAG
>DAOUHT010000035.1:0-2609 GCA_034428375.1 Dehalococcoidia bacterium
GCTGACGAGATGCCCGACCCCAACGACGTGCACGTTCGCTTCTGGAACGACGGCCAGCTGCGCCACGACTACAACACCGACGACATGGAGCACCGCGTCCCGGAGCTGATCGAGTTCGCCACGAGCATCATGACGCTCAACACCGGCGACGTCCTCAGCTGCGGCACGAACCACGAGGGCCTCGGCCCCCTGCAGGACGGCGAGACCGTGGAGTTCGAGTTGTCGGGCATCGGCAGTATGACGTTGCACGTCTCGGACCCGCTAAATCGCACCTGGGAGCGCGGCATCTACATGGGTCCCGACTCCACCGCCCGCCGATAGCAACCCCCTCGTCGTTCCTGCGAAGGCTCGCGCTTTAGAGCGCAACCTCGCGGAATGTCTGGTGTAGGGGCGGTTCGCGAACCGCCCCTCGTTTGCGCCCCAGCAGGGAACGCAAGGGAAGAACTCCACCCGCCAAGCGCAGTCTGGCGATCCCGCGCGGTTGACCCGCGCCGCATATCGTCCTAATCTCGCGGCATCGAGACAACGAGAACGCCGAAAGGGAGGTCGCCATGCTGAGCGCACTGGATAACGAACGGTTGGCCCGCATCGGTCCCGGAACGGAGATGGGCGCACTGATGCGCCGCTACTGGATACCGTTCCTCCTGACGGAAGACGTCCCCGACGCTGACGGCGACCCCGTCCGCGTCACCCTGCTGGGTGAGCGGCTCGTCGCCTTCAGGAACAGCGTCGGACAGGTCGGACTCGTGGACCGCCTCTGCGCGCACCGCAATGCGGACCTCTTCTTCGGGCGCAACGAGGAGAACGGCCTCCGCTGCACCTACCACGGCTGGAAGTACGACATCGACGGCAAGTGCACCGACATGCCGTCCGAGGCGTCGGACAGCAGCTTCAGGGACAAGATTCAGCTGCGGGCGTACCCCGTCAGGGAGCGCGGCGGCGTCCTCTGGACCTACATGGGCCCGAAGGAGCACATGCAGCCGATGCCGGAGTTCGAGTGGACGCGCGTCCCCGACGACCACCGCTACGTCTCCTGGAACTTCCAGGAGAACAACTACGCGCAGGCCATCGAGGGCGGCATCGACACCGTCCACTCGGTCTACCTGCACAGCGCGATGGACTCCCACCGGCGCCTGAACGACTGGCAGAACGAGGGCAAGGACACCGGCGACGTGACGAAGATGTACCGGACGCGCGAGAACCCGCCCAAACTCAAGGCGCTAGAGACCGACTTCGGCCTCATTATCGGCGGGCGGTACCCCGGCGACGAGACGCAGGACTACTGGCGCTTCAACCTCTTCTGGATGCCGTTCTACACCGCCCCTCCGGGCGGCGGCGAGGGGAAGATGATGCACGCGTTCGTCCCTGTCGACGACGTCACAACGGCGCGCTGGTGCTTCACGTGGAGCACCAACGGCAAACCGCTCTCCCGGCGGCACGTAGCCGACCTCCGCAAGGGGCAGGGCGTCCACGCGCAGACCATCCCCGGCACACACTGGCCGGTGCGCAACATGCGCAACGACTACCTCATCGACCGCGAGGAGCAGCGCCACCTCACGTTCACGGGCATCAAGGGCACCGGTGAGCAGGACTTCTCTGTGCAGGAAGGCATGGGGAAGGTATCCGACCGCACGCGCGAGCACCTGGGCGTCACGGACATCGGCATCATCGCGATGCGCCGTATGCTCCTGCACTCAGCCGCGGCGATCCGCGAAGGAGCCGAGCCAACCTCGGCGCGCAGCCCCGACGCCTACCGCGTCCGCCCCGGCCAGACGATGATCCCCACCGACGCGGACTGGACGACGCACGAGAACCTCCAGGAGGCCATCGCCGCTACCTACTGACCTCCTCATCCCTTCCCGCTTGATGAGGGAAGGTTAGGGATAGTCTGAACAAGTCCTCCTTCGTCGTTCCTGCGGAGGCAGGAACCTCGCCCCTTGCCTGTCATGTTGAGCGGAGCCGGAGGCGGAGTCGAAACATCTCTCGGGGAACGTTCGCTTGCTCAGAGGTTCCTTAGGATGGGGGTGAACCGGGGGTGGAAGGGGCCGCCCTGCCTGGTCCCTTCCACCTCGATGGGGGAAGGTTAGGATGGGGGTGATTTCGGGGGCGTGCGGCGCGGCGCCTGGTGTAGGGGCATCCCTTGTGGGTGCCCAACCCGCGTGCCACCACCTCACCCGCCGAAGCGCGGCATGACCTCCGCGGCGAACTGCTCGTACGTCGGCAGCAGCGCCTCGGGCGTGCACAGCGCGTTCATGGTGAAGTGCGTCATGCCCGCTTCGATGAATGCTTCCAGCGTCTCGATGCAGTCCGCAGGCGTGCCGAGCGGCAGCGTCGCCGGGTCTATCTCCCATGCGTCCTCGCCGAAGCGCTGCCGCATCGCGGCCCGCACCTCCCGGTACGCGTCGTCCTTCGTCTGCCCCATGCAGAGGTACATGTTGCACGACCACTCGAACGCCGCCGGGTCCCGCCCGTACGCGGCTGCCATCTCCTCGATTGCAGCCTTGCCCTCGGCGTAACCCTTCGGCGTCATGCCGTTCGGATGGAACCCGTCGGCCCATCGCGCCGTCCGCTCCAGCGTATGCCGGGTGAACCTGCCATTCCACATCGCC
>DAOUHT010000036.1:0-1940 GCA_034428375.1 Dehalococcoidia bacterium
CTCCGCCTCGGACAGGAGGGAGCCGAACTCGCGGTTAGCCGTTCCGGACTCGTGGAGCAGATGCCCGGCCGCGCACCATGTGTATCCGCCATTGTCGCAGGGCCACTTCCCGAGAGCCTCGGCCTCTTCCAGCAGACTGACAGGGATCGCATGTGGACAGTCGTCGCGCGGCGGCGAACTCGACCTGAAAACCTCGGCCACGTAATCGCCGCCGCGCCCCAGCGGCTCCGCATGGAATATTCTACGCAGCGCACCGCTGAGAAGGCCGGCCTGGTCTACGATTTTGTCACCGGCCTCGCCGCGGACCGTGTAGCGCTTCATCCTGAGTTCGTCCAGCGCATCCTCGCCCCCGTCCGCGAGCGCCCGCTCGGCACGGGTCTCGTACACTCGAACCAGCACGTCGAAAGCGCCGGGATACGGGACTCCGGCTCCCTCGTCGCGAAGCGCCCTCGCGAAAGCATAGTAGGCCTGCCTGGACGCTCTCCCCTCTTCGTCCTCGAGCATCACCTCGCCCATCGCGTTCGCCAGTCGCTCCAGCTCGACCGGAGACATCGGCCGCAACGTCTGGCGAAGGAGAGCGACGGCGGGGGCGATCAGCCTGTTGGTGAGGTCCGGGGCGTACGGGGTGCGCAACAGGGCCGTCGCCTCGGCGATCGTCGGCAGCCGCCAGTCTCCCTCGGCGTCCAGCACCATCCCCCGGTTAGGCGCGGCGTCGAGCGGCCCGCCGACAAGCTCGAGAGCCTCCCGCTCCTGGCCGAGGGCGAGACCCGGGAACCCCAACACCATGATCGACACCGCGGCGACTCGTGCGTTCTTGAACATGCTCTTCTCCATCTTAAGGTAACGGACTCGTGTCAGCAGCCCCATTTCCCACTATGGGCTGGTACTTTCAGGGCATCGAGGTTCCACCGGCCGAAATACCGGTGCTCCCAAATTATCGGACTGGTGAGGGCCGGCAAGTTGCCCTCCGCCGCAACCTTGAATTTCTCATACAATTCCTTCCACTCTTCCTGCAGTAGGTCGTCGACGTCGGCCTGCGTTCCCGTGGCCGCCTCCATAGTGGTGAGAACGTCCGCGGTGGTTTGGGACCCGAGGCACGCTTGCAGGCTGGCCTCGTGTTGACGCTCGTGTTGCGTCGCCATCGCATCCCATGCCTGTAGTTTGCCTAAGGTGTTGCAAGCGGCGTTGGCACCCCAGACCGTCGTCGAGTCCATGCAGAGCTGGTTCTTATTGGGGTAGACGGGGCCCCCCGGCTTTAAATCCGGATGCATGAATATGCCGTTGACCAGGGTGGGCGCGGTGTCCGCCATGTGCTCGTCGCTCCAAGGTCCGGTGCCCTGCACGGCTGCGGAGGTCGTGCCGGTGCTGAACGCATGCGCACCCCATCGGCCCTTGGGCCAAGGCTTCATCGCCGGCGGGCCCAGACCGTAGACGACTTTAGCGTTCAACGAGTTGATCTTCCATCGCCTGGGACTCACCACGAAGGTGTGTTTTCCTTCCCAGGGTATTATCTCCGCGGACTTTACCGTCACCGATATCGTCCGCGTGCTGGTCGCCTTGCCGCCCCACGTTTTGTTGGCGTCGCCCGTCCCGCCGAATTTCACGGAATCGGCCCCCCATTCGTACTCGAGCCTGGACAGGTTCACCAGAGTGTCGTCGGTGCTTACCGTGCAGACGGCCTCCCCGCCACGTTTCACCGACCCGACCGGCATGCATCCCAGCGTGAACTCCACCCTACGCCGCAGGTCCTCCTCCTCCTCTCCCTCATCGTCATCGTCATCGTCATCGTCTCCTCCACCACCACCTTCGCCCCCTCCGCCCCCTTCGCCGTCGCCATCGCCACCACCACCCTCTCCCCCATCGTCATCGCCATCCCCGTCATCCTCGTCAAGCTCGCACTTGCCGTCCTCGTTCAAGGTCTCCCAGGAAGCGCAGTTGCA
>DAOUHT010000037.1:0-15170 GCA_034428375.1 Dehalococcoidia bacterium
AGAGCATCCTTAACTGTATCCCCCTCCGCGTATAACACGCCCTTCCCCTGTTGATAACACGGTGGCCCGCGCTCCGTGGTGTGATTGATGTACCTGCGTTCGCCCTCGGGTGGCAAGCGTGGGCATCACCTCCCTACCAAGGAGATCGCGTGGAACACATCTCTCGATTTGGCAGACTGTGGATAGGACTCTTGCTCGCGGCATCGGCGGCGCCATTGGCGCTCATGGGGTGCCAGGGGCCGGACGGGGTACCGGGCGAGACGGGACCGCAGGGTCCCCAGGGACAACGTGGAGAAGCCGGAGCCGCGGGGCCGCAGGGGCCGCAAGGGCCAGCAGGGGCGGCAGGACAGTCCGGGCCACCAGGGCCTGCCGGAGTGACGGGCTCGAATGGAAGGCCCGGCGCGCCCGGAGCGGACGGTCGCGAAGTGGAGCTGGTCAGCGTGGACGGCGTGCTCTCATGGCGCTACGAGGGAGAGGACGGCTCAGCCTGGCGCGAACTCACGACACTGACGGCGCCGCTGCCGCCCATCTCGCTCAGGAAACTCGGCACGTACACGTCTGAAGAGGGAGCGGAGATCGTCGCGTTCGACCCCTCTACGGCCCGTGCGTTCGTCACCGCCGGGGCAACGGTGGAGGTGCTGGACCTGTCGGACCCATCGCAGCCCATGGTTGCGCACGTGCTCGATCTGTCGTCCGACGGCGACGGCGTCACGAGCGTTGATGTGAAGGATGGACTGGTCGGCATAGCGGTGGACGCGGATAGAGACGCCGACCCGAGCGCACCTGGCAAAGCGGTCTTCTACAGCGCCACCTCGTTCATGCGGATCGCCGAAGCGGAGACCGGCGTGCTGCCGGACATGATCACATTCACGCCGGACATGAAGTACGCGCTGGTGGCGAACGAAGGCGAGCCGAGCGACGACTACGCAACCGACCCGGTGGGGTCGATCACGGTGATAGACGTGGACGGCGGGTTCAGCACGACGACAGCCGCGTTCGACGCCTCCGCGTTCGATCTCGACGCGCTGCAAGCGGGCGGTCTGCGGATATTCGGCCCGGGCGCCGGACTTGCGGAGGACGTGGAGCCGGAGTACATCACGGTTGCGCCGGACTCCTCCACCGCCTTCGTAGCGCTCCAGGAGAACAACGCCATCGCGGTGGTGGACATCGCGAGCGCCACGGTCACGAAGATACTGCCACTCGGTTACAAGGACCATTCGCTGCCGGGCAACGAGCTGGACGCGAGCAACGAGGACGACGGCATCAACATCCGCAACTGGCCGGTGTTCGGCATGTACCAGCCGGACGCCATCGCGTCGTACATGGCGCCGGACGGCGAGGTGTACATCGTCACCGCGAACGAGGGCGACGCCCGCGACTACGACGGCTATAGCGAAGAGGAGCGGGTCAAGGACCTGACGCTCGACCCGACCGCGTTCCCCAACGCAGCCGCGTTGCAGGCGGACGACATGCTGGGCCGCCTCAAGACCACGAGCGCCCACGGGGACACCGACGGAGACGGCGACCACGACGTCATCTACTCCTACGGCGCTCGCTCGCTCACGATATGGGACACCGACGGGAATGTGGTCTTCGACAGCGGGAGCAGCATCGCTCGCGCGCTGACCGAGTATGCGCCGGAGGCGTTCAACTCCAACGGCCTCGCCGACGGGTTCGACGGACGGTCGGACGACAAGGGGTCGGAGCCGGAGGCGGTAGCGGTAGCGCGGCTCTGGGGACGCACCTATGCCTTCCTGGGGTTGGAACGCATCGGCGGCATCGCGGTGTTCGACGTGACGTATCCCCGCGAGGCGCGGTTCCTCGACTACGTGAGCAACACGAACCGGTACGGAGATCTGGACGCAGGCACCGCAGGGGATGTCGGTCCCGAAGGGCTGGAGGTCGTCGCAGCCGAGGACAGCCCGACCGGCGCGCCGCTGCTGCTCGTGGCGAATGAGGTCAGCCAGACGGTGACCGTCTACGAGATAGCGCGCTAGGCGTGAGGCGCATGGCGCCTCCCCAGCGCGCACTTGCTACCCCGTCGCTGGGGGCACCCAGAAGGCGAGGCGGCCTTCGGCGACGGGGCGCGGGGCTTCGTTGCCGGTCGTGTCGACGAGCCAGACCTGGGGACTCTCGGTGCGGTCGAGAACGCCTGCGAACACCAGTTTCGTGGAGTCGGCGGACCAGACGAGGTGGGACGGCGCGAACTGATCGAAGAACTGCAGGTGGGTGAGGTAGTCCGGGGTGGGGATGAAGCGGGTGAGCAGGCGCGTTTCGCCGGTGGCGGGGACGAGGATATGCCACGCGATGCCGTCGTCGAGGGTGACGTAGGCGATGCGCGAGCCGTCCGGCGACCAGTAGAAGGCGGCGAGCGCGCCGCGCACCAACGGCTCCTCAACGCCCGTCCCGTCCTCGTTCACGACGTAGAGTTCGTCGTAGGACGGCCTCGACAGCGGCCTCGTCGCGACGGCGAGGCGTCCGTCGTTGGGGGCGTAGCCGAACGCAGCAACACCGAGGACGTTCATCAGCGAGACGCGGTCGGTCCCATCGAGCCGGGACGTGACGAGGTTGCCGATCGCGCCCTCGTCGACGACGTAGGCGATGCGTTCGCCGTCCGGACTGAACGCCGGGACGCGGTAGCGGAACGAGTCCGCGTCGAGGTCGCGCGTCGAGCGGTCGCTGGTGTCGTGGAGCAGGAGTTGCTCGCGGCGATGGATGAGGATGTACGCCCCGTCCGGCGACCAGAAATGGTAGAGCGGGGCGTTGGCCGCGACCTCGTAGGGTTCGCCGTTCTCGGGCTCGATCGAGTAGAGGCCGAGTCCCTGGCCGGGACCTCGCGGAGCGACGAACGAGAGATGTCGCGAATCCGGCGCCCAGAGCGCGTAGTGCGGGGCGCCGTTGGCGACGAGGCCGACAGAGCCGGGCCGGGTCTCGTGGAGCTGCCGCTCTGTCGAACCATCGGCGTCGAGCAGGACCAGGCTGGCGAGTGCAGCCCCGTTGCCCGGCGTGCGCGAGAGCGCAACGAACCTGCTGTCGGGCGACCAGGTTGGCCAGGTGTAGCGGACGCTCTGCGCTTGCTGGGGGCGCAACGAGACGCTGGTGCCGGACTCGCGGGACTCGCCGCCGGTGAGGCGTTCGGGATTGCCGCCGTCTTCCTGCACGGACCAGATGTCGAACTGCGGCCCGACGAAGACGATGCGCTGGCTGCCGGGAGGCTCAGGAGTTGCGGGGGCGGGCTCGTTGTTGCCGCATGCCGCGAGGGCAAGGAGCCCTGCGGCAGCGCAGACGAAGCGGAGC
Source organism: Dehalococcoidia bacterium (assembly GCA_034428375.1). Lineage (GTDB taxonomy): Bacteria > Chloroflexota > Dehalococcoidia > Lucifugimonadales > Australimonadaceae > Bin16. The sequence goes on from DAOUHT010000037.1 coordinate 3,298, forward strand.
GGGATCATGCTCCGTCCACATGGACCTCGAGGCTGATGTCGAGCGCGGTGACGGAGTGCGTGACGGCGCCCGTGGAGAGGAGGTCGACGCCCGTCTCGGCGACGTCGCGCACGGTGTCGATAGTGATGCCGCCTGACGCCTCGGTGAGCGCGCGGCCCTTGCAGATGGCGACGCCCTCGCGCATCTGGTCAGGCGTCATGTTGTCGAACAGGATGATGTCGGCGCCGGCCTCGACGGCCTCGCGCACCTGGTCGAGGGTGTCGCACTCGACCTCGATGCGGATGGTGTGTGCGGCGTCGTGCTTGGCGCGCCGGATGAGCTCGGTCATGCTCTCGCCGCGGGTGGCCATCGCCGCGATGTGGTTGTCCTTGATGAGGATGCCGTCGCCGGTGCTCATGCGGTGGTTGTGGCCGCCGCCCATGCGGACGGCGTACTTGTCCAGCAGGCGCCAGCCGGGGAGCGTCTTGCGCGTGTCGATCATCTGCGTGGGCAGGCCGTCGATGGCGCGCACGTAGCCGTTGACGGCGGTTGCGATGCCGCTCATGCGCTGGACGAAGTTGAGCGCGGTGCGCTCCGCGCGGAGGATGCTCGACATCCGCCCGCGTATCGAGGCGACGTACATGCCGCGCTCGACGGGTGAGCCGTCGTCGACGAGGCGGGTCGTTTCGAGTGTGGGGTCAGTCTCGCGGAAGACCTCGAGGGCGACGTCGACGCCCGCGAGGACGCCGTTGGCCTTCGGCATCATCAGCGCCTCGCTCGTGAGGTCGTCGGGCAGGAGCGAGGAAGTGGGGTCGTAGGCGACCTCGTCCTCGGCCAGCGCCATGCGTATCAGGTCTCGTGTTCCGTGCCAGTGGTGGAGCATGGTTTCACCTCGCGCCAGGTGGAAGTCGCTTGTGGGAAGGAATTCTACGGCGGCGTAAGGGGTACTTTGTGACGGAACGCACAAGTGGGGAATCAACAGGGGATGCACAGGATGGACAGGATGGGGATCCAGCGTGTCAGCGCTTCTTGCCTTCCGCGAGCCACTCTTCCACATCTACCCAAGGCGTCAGTTCTGTCGGTTCCGGCCACCGGCCTCGCAGTTGGGGCTTTGCGTGCCGGGGTTGCCACTCGGTCTTCGTCAACCCGAACGTGTACAGCCTCTCCTGATGGCCTTCGCCGACGAGCAGCCTGGCGACTTCTCGACCGCGTTCGTTGAGACCGCCCTTGCCTCCCCATGCGCAGACGATGATGCCGGCGTTCTCTGCCGCCTTGCGGATGTGCAGGTCATTGATGTGCAGGTCGCGCTGGGAGTTACCCCGGCAGAGCGGACAACCGGCGAATTCAGGGCCTTCGGGCTTGTACGGCCCCATCCGGTCTCGAGGCAGAGCGCTGGAGTCACCGCCGCGCACCGGGAGCAGGTTGCATACCCAGAGCGTGCGGTAGCCCCACTCCTGAGCGAGGTAGTTGCACCGGTCGATAGTCGCGTCTGAGCGGTCGTGGTCTGCCTTGTTCGGGTTCAGCATGAGGAACAGACAGATGCCGGTGCCTGCTCGTTCACCGGGGTTCTCTAGCGTGGCTTCGAGCCAGTAGCGGTAGCGGCGGTTGGGGGATTCGTCCCAAGAGCAGACAGTATGCAATGCCAAGGGGAGGCCCCGCCTACACAGGAGTGGGGATGCGCGCCTCGCCCCGCAGCGACCACGGAGTCGTTCGGACCATTCAGACTGACTCGAACTCCAAAGCCGAGAGGTTCAGGGCGGAGGAACGCTTCGAGAGGTGAAGCATCTCGATACCTACCACTTCGTTCGATGCGCTGTAGTCCAGCACGATTCCAAGGGAGACTTCTTCTGATTCGACTATGGGCGTGTCGTCCAATCGGAGATAGAGGGCGTCTGCTTCTTTATCAACGTGCAGTTTCATATCTACGCAGGAGTGGCGATGCGCGCCTTGCCCTGCAGCGACCATGGCGTCGTGCGCGTGATGCGGACGTTCAGGAGGTCGCCGAGGGCGATGCCCTCACCCCGTGCGCTTCGCGCATCGCCCTCTCCCTCAAGGAGAGGGGAAGAGGAGGCGTCGAAGAAGACGAGCTTGTCGGTGCGTGTGCGGCCCTGCCAGCGGCCCTTGTTGTGGCCGTCGACCAGCACCTCCTGCGTCGTGCCGAAGTAGGCGGTGTTGATCTCGGAGAGGATGGTCTCCTGTGCGGCCTCGACGGCCTTCAGGCGGCGGTGCTTCTCCTCCTGCGCCACGTCGTCGGTCATCTTGCGCTCGGCGAAGGTGTTGGGGCGGGTGGAGTACATCGCGGAGTGGACCTTGTCGAAGCGGATGTCTCGCACCATGTCGAGCGTGTCCTCGAACTGCGCCTCGGTCTCGCCGGGGAAGCCGACGATGAGGTCGGTGACCATCGCGACGCCGGGGACCGTCTCGCGGATGCGGGCGACGAGCTCGCGGTACTGGGCGTTCGTGTAGCCGCGCCGCATGTTCGCGAGCACCTCGTCGTTGCCGGCCTGGAACGGCAGGTTGATGTTCTCCATCACGCGGGGCAGCCCGGCGACGGCGTCGATGATGCGCTCGCTCATGTCGTTGGGGTGAGAGGTGAGGAAGCGGATGCGGGCGAGCTCGGGCACCTGCTCGTGGACGGCCTCCAGCAGGTCGGCGAGGTCGGATGCGCCGGGGAGGTCGTGGCCGTAGGAGTCGACGTTCTGGCCGAGGAGCGTCACCTCGCGCACCCCGCGCGCGACGAGCATGCGGCACTCGCTCACGAGCTCCTCGATGGGGCGGGAGATCTCTCGCCCGCGCCGGTAGGGGATGATGCAGAACGTACAGAACTTGTCGCAGCCATGGATGATGGGCACGTGTGTCGTGACCGAGGGGTGCCCCGGCACGAACGGCCCCGCGCAGCCGTCCGGGTCGACGCCGATCTTGTCGCCGACCAACTCGATGAGCGGCTCGAACTGCTGCGGCTGCATGAAGACGTCGACGTAGGGGTAGCGCTTGCGGAGGTCGTCCTGCTTGGGGCCGACCATGCAGCCCATGAGCGCAAGTGTCTTCTCCGGGAAGCGCTGCTTCCACGGCTTGAGCGACGTGAGCATGCCGGTGACGCGGTCCTCCGCCTGCTGCCGCACGACGCAGCTGTTGAGGACGATGACGTCGGCCTGCTTCGGAGTCTCGGCGGACTCGAGGCCGAGCTGCTCCAGGCCCGCTCCCATCCGCTCGGAGTCGGCCTTGTTCATCTGACAGCCAACGGTCCAGATGTAGTAACTCGGCATGACGCTTACATCAGCAGGCCCGGAACGGGCGTGAGGCGTTGCTCGATGGGGTCTACGGCGAGGCTGAACAACTCAAGCACTGTTGCGCCGAGCAATGCGCCTGCGCCGTCAGGGCCGAAGACTGTGAGAACCACACGCCGTCGACCATCGAGTTCCACCTCCACCTGCCCGAGGTGCATCTCAACGACTTCACCTGTGGCTGTGCGAAACCTGCCTGTCTCGATCGGCGCGATCCCTAGACGCTGCAAGAGGCTTGCAGGCAGAGAGGCATACGTCGCTTCGGTGTCCACGAGCGCGTCGACGTCCTCGGTGACGCCATTCGCGCCGATGATTCGCATGTTGACGGTGAATGTTTCCATTGCCTGCTCGTGTTGCTCGTTCGGCGGTGGCGGAGGGAGCGGGATTCGAACCCGCGAGGGAGCTCATCACCCCCAACCCGCTTAGCAGGCGGGCGCACTAGGCCACTATGCGATCCCTCCACGCCACTCGTCAGGATACCAAATCAGGCAAGGGCGGGCACCCGGAGGTTATCGCGGCGTAGGTGTCGGGTCGGGAGTGGAGGTGGCAGTCGGACCTGGAGGAACGATGTCGAAGTCCTCGTTGAATCGGCTGTAGGAAGTAGTGGAGAGTCCCTCAATGGTCAGGTCCGCATCTGCGACGTAAGTAGTGCCCCTGGTCTCTGAGCGGATCAGCAGAAGTGTTGCGGTGTCGATGTAGAGAATGACGGTCAGGGGTGGATTCCCTGTGCTTGATGGTCTGGCCCCACGGAGGCGGTAGACCCGCATGGCGTCCACTGTCTCGTCTCCGATTCGTTCCAGCCCGGTCATGTCATCGGGCAGGTTGTAGGTGGGAGGAGTGGACACCTCGGCACTGGTGATGCCGCCCTCCGGTTCCGTGAGATAGGCCTCCCCACGCACCAGCGCGAACTCCGATGCCCCAGCGAAGGGAACCCCCGGGATGTGAACACTCATGCTCCTGCGATAGTTCTGCCCGTCCCGGAGCCGGCTCACGATGGTGATGGTGTCCCATCTATCGCCGCTGCCGTAGGTGGTCTCTGTGGCGGATGCGAATGAGCCGACCTCCGCCATGGCTTTCCTGGCTGCTGCGAATATCTCGTCTGCGGTGGCGTCTTCGAAAGAAGGAGCATCAGTTCGACATCCGATGAGGAGCAGGAGAGCCAGTGTGGAGATCAGGAGTTGCGCGAGGGTCTTCCGCATGCGTCGCATGCTAGCAGGACGTGTACAATCCGCCCCTGCACGGCAGTCCTACGTGGAGGTCCCGTATGCCTGACCTGACGACCGACGAGGTGCGCTCGCTGCTGCGGGCGCTCGACATGACGCCGCTCGACGACGTCGACCTCGATGAGATAACGAACCGCGTAAACGCCATCAACGAGGCCGCCGCGGCGCTCGAAGACCCCGAGGCCGACGCGATAGACCCCATCCCCGTCTTCTGGCTCACCGCCGAGGGCGCGGAGGCAGAGGAGGCCGGCGGTGGCCGATGACCTTACGCTCCGCTCGGCGACGGAACTCTCCGCGCTCATCACCAGGGGCGAGGCTTCGCCCGTCGAACTGACCGAGGCGTTCATCGCGCGTGCGAAGCGCTTCGAACGACTGAACGCGTACATCACGCTCGACGAGGAAGGCGCGCTGCGTGCCGCGCGCACGGCAGCGGACGAACTGTCGCGCGGCATGGTGCGCGGGCCACTGCACGGGCTGCCGGTCGCGGTCAAGGACCAGTTCGACGCCAAGGGGGTGCGGACGACGCTCGGCGGCAACATCGTGGACTACGTCGCGGACGAGGACGCCACGGCGGTCGGTCGGCTCCGCGAGGACGGCGCGGTGCTGCTGGGCAAGCTGAACCTGAGCGAGTACGCGCTCGGCGGCAACGTGCAGCACCCGTTCGGTGTGCCCCACAACCCGTGGGACGAGTCCCGGCAGGCGGGGCAGTCGAGCAGCGGCTCCGGCGTCGCGGTAGCGGCATCGCTCTGCGCGGCTGCGCTCGGCGGCGACACGGCGGGCTCGATACGGGGCCCGGCAGGCTGGTGCGGCATCGTGGGCCTGCGTCCGACGTGGGGAGCGGTGAGCCGTCACGGCGCGTTCCCGATGGCGTGGTTCATGGACACGATAGGCCCGATGACCAAGACCGTCGCCGACGCCGCGATGCTCCACCAGTCGATCGCGGGGCACGACCCGAAGGACCGGTACTCGTCGACGCGACCCGTGACGCCGTTCGAGCCGAACGACGATCTGCGCGGGCTGCGCATCGGCGTCGTGCGCGAAAGCATCGACAACGGCATGGCGAGCGCCGAGGCTGCAGCCGCCCTCGAGGCCGCGATGCGCGTGCTGGAGGACGCAGGCGCACGTGTCGGCGACGCGTCGCTGCCGCTTTTCGAGCGCGGGGGCCTCATCGCCAACACGCTGTCGGACGTGGAGGCGGCGAACACGCACCGGAAGTGGCTGCGCACACGAGCGCAGGACTACGACTTCGCGACGCGCCGCAGGCTGATGGCCGCGAGCCTCGTCCCCGGCGCGGTGTACACGAAGCTGCTGCGCTTCCGCACGCTGATGCGCCGCCACGTCATGCGCGAACTCGGCAGGTACGACGTCATCGTGACGCCCGCGCAGGCAGGTGGCGCGCCGCCCATTCCGACGGAGACGGGGCTCACGTCCAAGGAGGCGGTCATCGGGCAGTTCTTCGGCATCCGCTCGCACCGGAGCCCGTTCAACCTCTCCGGCGTCCCGGCGATGGCGGTGCCGTGCGGGTTCACGGATGGCGGCCTGCCGCTGAGCATCCAGATCGCGGGGCGTCCGTTCCAGGAGAACACGCTTTTCCGCATCGGGCACGCGTACCAGCAGCGCACGACCTGGCACGAGGCGCGTCCGCCGCTGGAGTAGGCGGCGTTCCACAACCGGAGAGAACCCAAGCCATGGACGGGAACCTCCAACGCTTCGGCAGGGTCCTGGTCAAGGTCGGGCTCGCGGCCCTGGCCATAGCCATAGGCCAGACCTTGTTGTGGCCGAACGCGCCTGGCATGGTCCAGACCGCGATGAACTTCGTATTCTTCTTCGGTGTAGTGACGGGTCTCATGCCGACGCTGGCTACCCTTCTGTCGCGCCACTGGCCGCGGTGGTAACCCGCCCCGTCAGGTTGCACTACCCGCACGCGAACGCGCTGGCCGCACCTTGTGCAGCGTGGTATCCTTCCGAGTAACGGCGTCGACGGAGACGAGTAGACGGGCCCACGGCGGTCGAGCGAGCCGGTGACGGTGTGAGACCGGTGCGCCGCCCCAGTCGAAGATCCCTCCCGAGCCGTCAGCCGAAGGCTCGCACAGCGAGTGAGTAGACCTGACCGGGTTCGCCGCCCGTTACCGAAGGCGGGAGCGTGATGGCGCTCCGCTGAGTGCCCCTGCTGTCCGGGCGAGATTCCCGCTTTCGCGGGAATGACGGGAAAACCGGGAATGACGGACCGGCGGGGGAAGAAGGGTGGTACCGCGGGTGATACCCGTCCCTGTCAGGGGCGGGTTTTTTGTTGGACGTTGGCGCGCGGTTCCTGCCTTCGCAGGAACGACAGGGCAAGAGGAGTGGATGCCATGGCGAGCGTAACGCTGTACGACACGACACTGCGCGACGGTTCGCAGATGGAGGGGGTGAGCCTCTCCGTGCACGACAAGCTGCGCATCGCGGAGCGGCTGGACCAGCTCGGCGTCGACTTCATCGAGGGCGGCTGGCCGGGCTCCAACCCCAAGGACGAGGAGTTCTTCCAGGAAGCGAAGAGCCTCAACCTCACGCACGCCAAACTCACCGCCTTCGGCAGCACCCGCCGCGCCAACTCGGCTGTTCAGGACGACGCGAACATCCAGGCGCTGCTCGACAGCGGCGCGCCCGTGGTCACGCTCGTTGGCAAGGCGTCGGAGATGCAGGTTGCCGAGGTGCTCGAAGTGCCCCTCGAAGAGAACCTCGCGATGATCCGTGACTCCGTTTCGTACCTGCGGGAGCAGGGGAAGCGCGTCTTCTTCGACGCGGAGCACTTCTTCGACGGCTACGTGGCGAACCCGGAGTACTCCGTGCAGTGCATCCGCGCAGCGGCGGAGGCGGGGGCGGAGTACGTCGTGCTGTGCGACACGAACGGCGGCACGCTGCCCGTGGACGTGTTCGCGACCGTGAGCGCGGTTGCGCAGGCGGTCGACTGCGGCATCGGCATCCATTGCCACAACGACGCCGACGTGGCGGTAGCCAACACCATCGCGGCGGTGCAGGCCGGCGCGACGCAGGTGCAGGGCACCATCAACGGCTACGGCGAGCGGTGCGGCAACGCCAACCTGCTCTCCGTCATCCCGAACCTCCAGCTGAAGCTGGGCATGGACGTCATCAGCGACGAGCAGATGAGCCACCTGACGGAGCTGCACCGGTTCACGGCGGAGCTGGCGAACATGCCGCGCAGCCGCTACCAGCCGTACGTCGGCGAGAGCGCGTTCACGCACAAGGGCGGGTTGCACGTCTCCGCCGTCACGAAGGTGGAGGACAGCTACCAGCACATCAAACCGGAGCTCGTCGGCAACGCGAAGCACGTCGTCGTCTCGGAGCTCGCGGGACGCAGCAACATCGCGGTCAAACTGCAGGAGGCGGGGTTGGCTGCCGACGTGTCGGGCAAGCGGCTGAGCGCGCTGCTGCAACTCGTCAAGGAGCGTGAGAACGAGGGCTTCCAGTACGAGGGCGCCGAGGGGTCGTTCCGCCTGCTCGTGGAGCGTACGGAGCCCGGTTACCAGCCGCCGTTCGACCTCGTCGACTTCATGGTCGTGATGGAGAAGCGGCGCAGGCCGGGGAACTGGACCGGCGAGGACTCGCTCTGCGAGGCGATGGTGAAGCTCTCCGTGAACGGCGAAGTGCGACACACCGTCGCGGAGGGGAACGGCCCGGTGAACGCGCTCGACCAGGCGATACGCAAGGCGTTGCTCGACTTCTACCCGCATCTCAAGGACGTGGAACTAACCGACTACAAGGTGCGCGTCGTCTCACAGGGGCCGGGCGGCACCGGCGCCGTCGTTCGGGTGCTCGTCGAGTCGACGAACGGCGAGCAGACGTGGGCGACGGTCGGAGCGTCGACGAACATCATCGAGGCGTCGTGGCAGGCGCTGTCGGACAGCCTCGAATACGCACTGCTGCAGCGGTAGCGGGAGGCCGTATGGCCACAGAAGTCTTCCACATGGACGCGAACGGCGTCAGCATCTCTGCGCGGCGCGCCGTGTTCGCCGAGCACGCCTACGCTCCGCGCAACATCCAGAGCGTGGACCGCGTCGAGGACAAGGGCATCCGCTGGCCCGGGATGGGGATGCTGTTCCTCGGTTTCGGCATCATGATTGCCGGGCTCATACTCCAGCACACCATCACGCTGATGGTCGGCGCAGTAGCCGTGATGTCGGGCTCGTTGAACCTGGCGCGGAAGAAGCCGCGGTACGGCATCCGAATCACGACGCAGCGCGGGCCGGTCTACGTGCTGGCATCGCGGGACCAGCGGTACGTGGAGGTCGTCGCCGACGCTCTCTTACGCGCCGTCTCCGTTGCCCACCAGGGGCGGGTGTCTGCGCGAGAAGAGATTGAGGATGGCAGCAGCGGGGAGCGCCGAACCGAGAGCGCGCCCGAAGCAGCCTCGCAGGCGCCGCCCCGCCGTCACGGGGGTCGCCCTACACCGCGCAGGAGGCGCCGCTAGCGCAGCGCGTCGGCGAGGTACTCTGCCCAGTGGCGGGGCTTCTTGGACGTGAAGTGGCCGATCTGCTGGCGACAGGAGATGCCGGAGACGGCGACCGGCCAGCCGCGCTTCTCCTCGGCCTCTATCGCCGGGAAGAGCTTGAGCGAGCCCATCGCCTTTGACGTCTCGTAGTGCTCCTTCTCGAAGCCGAACGTCCCCGCCATGCCGCAGCACGCGGAGTCGATCAGCTCCGGCTCGTAGCCCGCGATGCGGAGCGCTTCCAGCGTCGGGCCCGCGCCCACGAGCGCCTTCTGGTGGCAGTGGCCGTGCACCTGCACCTTGCCGCCCTCCGAGAACGCGGCGCGTACGGCGTCCGGCTCCTCGGCCGCGAGCTTCACGAGCAGTTCGTCCAGCATGAACGCCTGGCTCGCGACGGACTTCGATGCGTTGTCGCGCAGCAGTTCGGGGTACTCGTCGCGGAGGGTGAGGAGGCATGATGGCTCGGTGCCGACGATGAGCGTGCCGCGCTGTGCGTGCGGCGCGAGCACCTCGACGTTCTTCTGCGCCCAGCCCTTCGCCTTCTTCAGCTGGCCCTTGGAGATGAGCGGCCTGCCACAGCAGCCGCGCTGCGTCTCCAGGCGCACGTTGTAGCCGAGCGCCTCCAGCACGCGGACGGCGGAGCGTCCCACCTCCGGCGTCAGGTACTCGGTGAACGTGTCGTGGAAGTAGATGACGTCGCCGCGCGTTCCCTTCTGCGCCTGCGTGTCCCGGCGCGCGAACCACGATGAGAAGCGGCGCAGCGCGAACTTGGGCAGCGGGCGCTCGCGGGCAATGCCGAAGACGCGCTCGGCGAACATCTTTGAGGGAGGCAGGCTGCTCAGCAGGTTCGTGATGGGCGCGAGGGCCTGCCCGATGCGGCTGAGGCGGGCGATCTCGCCGAACGCGCGGGCGCGCAGCGGCAGGCCGTGCTTCTCGTAGTACTTGCTGAGGACCTCGGACTTCAGCTTGGCCATGTCCACGTTGGAGGGGCACTCGGCCTTGCAGGCCTTGCACTCGACGCAGAGGTCCATCGTGTCGTAGAGGCGCTTGCCGGTCATTTCGTCGGCGGGGAGCTTGCCACTGATGATCATGCGGAGCATCGTCGCCCGGGCGCGGGTGGAGTGCTCCTCCTCTCGCGTCGCCATGAAGGAGGGGCACATGCCGCCGTCCAGCTTGCGGCAGGCGCCCTGGCTGTTGCACATCTCCACGTGCGCTCCGAAGCCGCCGTCCTCGCTGAAGTCGAGGTACGTGGGGACGTCGATGGCCGTGTAGTCGGGGCCGATGCGCAGGTTCTCGCGCAGGCCCGGCGTCTCGATGATCTTGCCGGGGTTCATGGTGCCTTCGGGGTCGAACGCGTACTTGAGTTCCTTGAAGGCCTGGTAAAGCTCGGAGCCGAACATCTTCTCGGTGAAGACGCCGCGCACGATGCCGTCGCCGTGTTCGCCGGTGAGGCTGCCGCCGAACTCCAGGACGAGGTCGGCGATCTCCTCGGCGATGGAGGCCATCTTCTCGACGCCCTCGTGCTGCTTGAGGTTGACGACGGGGCGGATGTGCAGGCAGCCGGTGGACGCGTGGCCGTAGTAGGCGGCCTCCGTGTCGTGCTTCGCGATGATCTCCTCGAAGCGGCGCACGTACTGCGGCAACTGCTCCGGCGAGACGGCGGTGTCCTCGACGTACGGGAGCGGTTTGGCGTCGCCCTTGAGCGCCATCGCCAGCCCCAGCCCGGCCTCGCGGAGCGCGTACCAACGCTGCTGCTCGACGGGGTCGTTCGTGATCATGGTGGCGTAGCCGAGGCGGCGATGCTCCATGTCGGCCTTCATCGCCTCGAGCCTGGACTGCACCTCACGCGGAGAGTCGCCGTAGAACTCGACGAACAGCAGCTCACGCGGGTCGCCGATGAAGTAGTCGAGCAGGCTGCGGTAGCCGGGGTTCACCTTGCAGTTATCGATGATCATGTGCCCGACGAGCTCGACCGCCGACGGGCTGTGCTCGAGGAGGGGGACGGACGCCTCCATGCATTCGATGAGGTCGGTGAAGTGGACGACGCCGAGGCCCTTGTAGCGCGGGAGAGGCACAAGGTTGACGCGCGCCTCGGTGACGGCGACGAGCGTGCCCTCCGAGCCGACGACGGCGCGGGTGAGGTTCATGGGGCCGTCACCGGTGAAGTCGTCGAGGTTGTAGCCCATAACGCGGCGCAGGATGCGCGGGAAGCGCTGCGCTATCTCGTCCGAGTGCTCCCAGGCGAGTCGGCGCGTCTCGCGGTAGATCGTGCCTTCGAGGTCGTTGCGCGCGAGCTTGTCCTCCAGCGCCTCGCCCACGACGGGCGAGAAGTGCGCGCGACTGCCGTCCGAGAGGACGGCGTCGACCTCGAGGATGTGGTCGAGCGTCTTGCCGTAGAGCACGGAGTGCGGGCCACAGGAGTTGTTGCCGATGCCGCCGCCGACGGTGGCGCGGGCGCTGGTGACCGGGTCCGGCCCGTACATGAGGCCGTACTGGCGCACGGCGGCGGAGAGGTGGTTGTTGACGATGCCGGGCTGTACGCGCGCCCACCGCTCCTCCGGCGAGACCTCCAAAACGTTGCGCATGTACTTGGAGAAGTCCATGACGATGGTGTGGTTGGTCGTTTGCCCTGCGAGCGCCGTGCCTCCGCCGCGCGGTGTTACGGGCACGCCGTGCTCGCGGGCGATGCGTATCGTGGCCTCCACGTCGTCTGCCGTGCGCGGCACGACGACACCCACGGGGGTCATCTGGAAGATGGAAGCGTCGGTGGAGTACATGAGGCGGTTGTAGTGGTCCATCCGCACTTCGCCCGCGATCTGGCCGCGCAGCCTGTCGGCGATGGCGTTGACCTCGGAGGCGGAGATGGACGCGCCCTTGCGGGCGGTTTCGTACAGCAGTGGC
>DAOUHT010000038.1:0-4003 GCA_034428375.1 Dehalococcoidia bacterium
CCGTGACCGCGACCGTTATCGATGGCAAGCAAATGGCCGAGGAGATACGCGGCGAGGTGGCCGAAGAGACGCGTGCGCTTACCAAGCGTCTCGGTGTGGTCCCCGGCCTCGCCGCCGTGCTGGTTGGCGACGACCCCGCCTCCGCCGTCTACGTGCGCAACAAGCGCCGCGCCTGCGATGAGGCGGATATGTTCAGCGAGACGTTCGAACTGCCAACGGAGACGTCACAGGACGGGCTCATCTCCCTCGTGCAGCAACTCAATGCCGACCCCCGCTTCCACGGCATCCTCGTCCAGCTTCCGCTTCCCCCTCACATCGAGGAGCGAGAGGTCATCCTCGCGATAGACCCGGACAAGGACGTGGACGGGATGCACCCCATCAACGGCGGACGCCTCCTCGAGGGCAATCCCCGGTTCCTCCCCGCGACGCCCGCGGGCGTGCAGCAGATGCTCATTCGCTCCGGCAACGACCCTGCGGGGAAGCATGTCGTCATCGTGGGACGCAGCAACATCGTCGGCAAGCCGCTCTCCGTTCTGCTCATGCAGAAGGCGCCCGGCGCGAACGCAACCGTTACCGTCTGTCATACCGGAACGCGGGACCTGGCCTCCCTCACCCTACAGGCTGACATCGTCGTGGCCGCGATAGGCAGGCCGCGTGCGCTCACCGCCGACATGGTCGCAGACGGTGCGGTTGTGATCGACGTAGGCATCAACCGTGTGGACGACGCGACGCGGAAATCCGGGTACCGTCTCGTCGGAGACGTGGACTACGAAGCAGTCGCGGAGAAGGCATCGGCTATCACACCGGTGCCGGGCGGCGTCGGCCCCATGACCATCGCCATGCTGCTTACTAACACACTCCGCGCCGCACGCCTCGCCGCCGGAGAGAGCCTCTAGCGACGCAGCCCTACCGCACCTCGAAGAGCGACTCGACCTCCACCGCGGCGCCGCCGGGCAGCGACCCCGCGCCGTACGCTACGCGTGCGTGCCGTCCCGCTTCACCGAATACCGCAACCATCAGGTCGGAGAAGCCGTTGATCACCTGCGGTTGCTGCGTGTAGTCGGGCGTCGCGTTCACGAGGCCCATCACCCGGACAACCCGCACGACGTTGTCAAGGTCGCCGAGCTCCCGCTTCGCTGCCGCGAGGGCATACAGCCCGCAGTTGCGCGCTGCCTCATAGGCGTCCTCAACGCCCATGTCCGCGCCCACCTTGCCGGTGATCATCGCTCCCTCCGCGTTACGCGGCACCTGTCCCGCCACGAACAGCAGGTTGCCCGTCCGCACGGCGGGGATGTAATTCGCTACGGGAGTCGACACCTGCGGCAACTCCAGTCCCAACTCCTGCAATCGGTCCTCGGCAACTGACACGACGCAACACCTCGATGGGAGATCGGGGCAACACCTGCCCCATACGACGATGATATCACCTGCCCCATGCGTCCCTGCGACCGCTGCCGATGCTAGGATAGCGCCGCATCTTGCCGACTCGCGGAGGTCCTGCGCATGGACAACAGCGTCTTCTACCAGAACCTGGAGCCGTTCTCGTTCCTGGATCGGAGCGCGTTCGTCTACCCGGACAAACCCGCCGTCATCTACAAGGAGCGCGTCTACACCTACCGCGAACTGCGCGACCGCGTGAACAGGCTCGCCGGGGCGCTGAAGAGCGCAGGCGTCGGCAGAGGCGACCGCGTCGCCTTCATCGTCCCGAACCTGCCGCCGCTGCTGGAGGCGCACTACGGGCCAATGAGCATCGGCGCGGCGCTCGTGGCCATCAACACGCGCCTCTCGCCGCGTGAGATCGCCTACATCCTCAACCACTCGAAGGCGAAGGTGCTCGTCTTCGACTCGGAGTTCGCGCCCACCATCCGACAGGTGCGCGACGAGGTGCCCGGCATATCGCTCTACGTGCAGGTCGTGGACGAGGTCCCGCAGGCCGACGACATCCCAGGGCCGGAGTACGAGGAATTCCTCGCGACCGCGCCGGACGGCGAACACCGCGACCCCATCACCTCCGAGATGGACATCATCACGGTCAACTACACCTCCGGCACCACCGGCATGCCGAAGGGCGTGCAGTACCACGCGCGCGGCGCGTATCTGAATGCCCTCGGCGAGGTTATCGAGACCGGGCTGAACTGGCGCAGCGTCTACCTCTGGACGCTCCCCATGTTCCACTGCAACGGCTGGTGCCACACCTGGGCTGTCACCGCCGTCGGCGGCACGCACGTCTGCCTGCGCCGCGTCGACCCCGCAGAGGTCTACCGGCTCATCGAGCAGCACGGCGTCACCAACATGTGCGGCGCGCCGACCGTGCTCACGGGGATGTACTCCTCGCCCGCCGCGGAGGGGCAGGACCTCTCCGGCCTCACCATCGCGACCGGCGGCGCACCCCCTGCCCCGCAGGTCGTCCGCACGATGGAGGGCATGGGAGCGAACATCATCCACCTCTACGGCCTCACCGAGACCTACGGCCCCATCACGCTCTGCGTGCCTCAACTCGAGTGGGACAACATGACGGCGGAGGAGCGCGCGTTCGCCAAAGCGAAGCAGGGCGTGCCCTACGTCCACGCGGGCACCGGCCTCCGGGTGGTCGACGAGCAGATGAACGACGTGCCGCGCGACGGCGAGACGATGGGCGAGGTCGTCATGCGCTCCAACGGCGTGATGTCCGGCTACCTTGACGACCCGGACGCCACGGAGAAGGCGTTCGCAGGGGGCTGGTTCCACTCGGGCGACCTCGGCGTCTGGCACCCGGACGGCCAGATCGAGCTGAAGGACCGGGCGAAGGACGTCATCATCTCCGGCGGGGAGAACATCTCCAGCCAGGAGGTGGAGAAGGTCATCATGGAGCACCCCGGTGTGCTGGAGGTTTCCGTTGTCGCCGTGCCGGACGACCGCTGGGGCGAGACGCCCAAGGCTTTCATCACGCTGCGTGAGGGCGCCACACTCACAGCGGAGGAGGTCATCGCCTTCTGCCGCGACCGCATCGCGCACTTCAAGGCGCCGCGACACGTCGAGTTCGGCGACCTCCCCAAGACCGCGACGGGCAAGATCCAGAAGTACGTCCTGCGCGAGCGGGAGTGGGCAGGCCGCGAGTCCCGCGTGCAGGGCGCCCAGCGGTAAGGCCCCACTTCGCTCGCACAGCCTTCCGGGCGATCCACCCCCATCATGGCCTTCCCCCATCAAGGGGGAAGGGATCAGGCGCCGGACGCACAGTCAGGGAAGGCCCGCCACCTGTTCAGGCTATCCCTGACATCTCTTACGCCTCGGGGAAGGCCTCCAGGTGCTCGGCGAGCTCGTCGAGGTGCATGACGTCGGCGTACTTGTGGTGCATGTCGAACAGGTTGACCTTGTGCGACAGTTGGGCGCGGTCGTAGACGCACTCCTCGGCGATGACGACGTGGAAGCCGTTGGAGTAGGCGTCGGCGACCGAGGCGCGGACGCAGCCGCTCGTGCTCTCGCCGCAGACGAGGACGGTGTCAACGCCCATCTGGACGAGCTGTGCGACCAGCGGCGTGCCGTAGAAGCCGCTCGCGCGCTGCTTGTAGATGATGAGGTCCTCCGGCTCCGGCGCGAACGCCTCGTAGATGCCGAAGGGGTTCTCGCCCTGGTTCCTGGAGCGGCGGTTCGTCGACTTGAGGCGGTTCGGGCGCGCCTCCGGCCTGTCCTCGCCCGTCGTGTAGACGACCGGGAAGCCGCGGGCGCGCGCCATCGCGAAGAGCTGCTTCGTCGGCTCGATGGCGTTCCACGCGTGCTCGCCGCAGGCGCTCGGGAACTCCTTGGCGACCTCGTGCACCGGTTTCGGGCCCCCCTGGTACGCCGAGTTGTACAGGTCGATCGCCAGGATCGCCGGACGCCGTCCGACGAACAGCTCGCGCTCGTAGTGCTTGTACAGTTCGATGTCTTCCGCACTCACCACGTCCTGCCAGCAGTGGTCCTCGAACCCGTAGATGGTCATCGCCCGCCTCCTTATGCCCCTTGGTTGGGCGCATTATACGTCCGC
>DAOUHT010000039.1:0-33121 GCA_034428375.1 Dehalococcoidia bacterium
GGTAGCGCGCGGGCTCGGCGCCGCTGCCGTTGAAGTGCTGGTACCAGCAGTTGAGCGGAATCGAGAAGAGGCTGCCCTTCTTCCACTCGAACGTCTTCTTCTCCTCGCTGCCCTGCGGCCAGATGCTGGTCGCTCCGCGCCCGGAGACGATGTAGACGTACTCCTCGTAGACATGGTGCTCCGGCTCCGAATTGCCGCCGGGGTCGATCTCGACGACGTGGGTGTCGTTGGTGAGGACGTGGTAGGGGATGTTGATGACGGCGCCCTTCCCGCCCTTGCGCTCCCACGGGCCGAGCTCGACGTTGGCGATGTCGTCGAACGCGTAATCGACGATGACCTTCACGCCCTCGGACTTCAGCCAGTCGGTGTAGGGGTCGGGAATCGCGAAGTCTTCGAGTCCATCGGGTGTCGGCGCATACTTGATGGCCGCATCGGCGTCGGTTGTCATGGCTCCCTCCTTGTTTTCGTTGTCGAACGGGACTTGCCCGCAAGGTCGGCGATGAGTTCGCGCGCGCCGCCCATAATTTCGATACCTATCGCCTTGCCGTCAGCGTCGTAGTCGACCACGATGCCGGGCAGCACCTCGTCTCCGTGGTCGGCTGGGCCGTCCTTCCAAAAGACGGCGAGGCTGTTCGTCTCCGCAGCGAACTCTACTTCCAGACCTGATGCAGCTGTCTTCATGTTCGCCCGCAACCATACGCCAGCCGCGAGGCGTATGCCACGTTGCGAAGGCAGCCCGCCCCGCTCTACCGAGGACCCTCACCCCAGCCCTCTCCCTCGGGAGAGGGAGTCCAGCACGCTTGACTACGCTCCTCAGGCGGCGCACACTCCCACCAGACTGATGCGTACATGAAGGAGGCGCCGCCATGGTGGTGGAGACGAGGACACAGAACGCGCTGGACCGGTTCATCAGCAGGGCCCGGGAACTGTTCGCCAGCGAGCCCGACCTCGACAAGCGCTGGGAGGCGCTCACGCCCATCCTCGCGGAGTTGCTCGCCGACCCCACGGTCGTCGAGGCGGCCCAGTCGTGGCCGGACTGCGAGGCGAAGGACGGACGCGGCGAGAACCTCATCTTCTACGAGGACCCGGACTTCGGCTTCGCGATCAACGGCCTCACGAAGGGCCAGTCGCGGCAGGGCAGGCTCTCCCGCATCCACGACCACGGGCACATCTACACGCTCTACGGCGTGCTCGACGGCCACGAGCGCATCGAGCGCTACGACCGGCTGGACGACCGCTCGCGCCCGGACTACGCCGAGATCGCGCTGGCGTCGAACAATTACTGCGGCCCCGGCGAGATCGACCTCGTGGGACCGTACGAGATACACCGGGAGAACACGGTGGGGGAGCGGACGGTCGCAGTCATCATCCGCAGCCAGAAGGCGGGCAATCACCTGCAGGGCCGCTACGACCTCGAAACCGGCGTGTATTTCGAGGGCTACGGCCCGCGCCAGACGCCCGTGGAGATGTTCCCCGCCCCTAGGTGAACCGCCTCCTAGCCGTGTGTCACACGGCAGAGTACGCCGAGAGGCCGATAGTAGAATAAGGGCAGCGCGCTCATGTGTGGGCGCGGAGGCCGACCATGGCAAACACGCGCAAGAAGGTCCAACTGACGCCGGAAGGCGAGGCGCTGCGTCGTGAGGCGTTGAGCAGGGCTGACGACATCCAGGCACAATACGAAGAGTCCCAGCGGCGTAAGGCAGCCGGGGAGAAGGGGCTCTACATCCGGCACGGAAGTTCTGAGGCGATCCGACGGCAATTCCGTGGAGGCTGACCATGGCAACGCAACGCGAACAGAGCGAACAGCAACCCCTCGAGGGTGAGGCGCTCGTGCGCGCCATCATGGCCGACAAGAAGCTTGTCGCCGAGGCGTTGGAGGCGCAACGCAGGATCGACGCTGGTGAAGCGTCCTGGGTCAGATGGGAAGACGTGAAGCGGGAGTTGGATGCCCGTTGACGTCTTCCTGGAGGACCACGGCCTCGCATGGCCCGCACTCGTACAGCCCAACACCACCCCCCCAAGGCCCTCACCCTAACCCTCTCCCTCAGGAGAGGGAATCACACCGGCCCTCCCGATACACGGAGCACTACTGGGGACTAGTCTGATGCCTGCCCGGCCTCGTGGAGGGCGCGCCAGACGCGCTCCGGGGTGAGCGGGAGGGTCGAGATGCGGACGCCCGTCGCATTGAAGACCGCGTTCGCAACGGCGGGTCCGACGCAGACGATGCCCCCCTCGCCGACGCCTTTCGCGCCGTACGGGCCGGGGCCGTTGCCGCTCTCGATCAGCACCGTCTCGAACTCATCCGGCAGGTCGGTGAAGACGGGCACGCGGTAGTCGACGAGGTTCGGGTTCAGCAACTGGCCGTCCTCGTAGAGCATCTCCTCGAAGAACGTGTGGCCGATGGCCTGCATGGCAGCGCCCTCGTCCTGGCCTTCGACCTGTTTCGGGTTGATCGCCTTGCCGGGATCTGAGATGGAGTAGTAGCGGAGCAGGCGCACTTCTCCAGTGGCCGTGTCCACCTCGACCTCCGCGGCGCCGATGCTCACCTCCCAGAAGACGGGGTCCTGCCGTAGCTTGCCGCTGGGGTGCTTCGGCGTAACGTAGCCCCGGCCGATGAGCTCGCCGCCGGAGCCGCCGAACATGCCACGGACGAGCTGGGCGAAGGTGACGGTCTCGCCCTTGAAGGACGCCCTTCCCTGCTCTGCCTCGATCTCCTCCGGGAACGCCTCGAAGTGCTCCGCGGCGAGGTCCAGCACCTGCGTCCGGATGTCGATAGCGGCGTCGTGCACCGCGAGCCCCATCAGCGTCGTCGAGCGGCTCGAACCTGTCGAGCGGTCCCACGGCACTGCAGAGGTGTCCGACGCGACGACGCGCACCTTCTCGTACGGGATGCGGAGCTCCTCGGCGGCGATCTGCGCCATGACCGAGCGGGACCCCTGCCCCATCTCCGCGCTGCCCATGTAGACCGTCGCGCTGCCGTCGGCGTGGAGCCGCACGATCGAAGTCGACGTGGGGCTGGCGCCGGAGTTCGTGACGCCGCAGGCGAAGCCGATGCCGCGCTTCACGCCCGGCGGCGTGGGCGCCGGCGTCCAGGAGTCCCAGCCGAACTCGTCGGCGACCCTGCGCAGCGCGTACTCCAGGTCGCCCTCCATAGGGCGCTTGCCGCGCCGGACCTCCTCACCCTGCGGGACGAGGTTCTTGACCCGGAATTCGAACGGGTCCATGCCCAGCGCGTGGGCGATCATGTCTATCTGCGACTCGCACACCCAGATGGCCTGTGGCCCCCCGATGGAGCGGTAGGAGCCCGCCGGGGTCGAGTTCGTGAATACGCCATACGTCTTCACCCGCTGGTTCGGCATCGCGTAGGGGCCTGGCATCCGGTCGCCGAAGCGCTCCGTCACCCGGACGCCGTTGTCCGTGTATCCGCCGGTGTCGACGTAGCCGATGCAATCCCGGGCGACGATGGTGCCGTCGTTCATCACACCGGTGCGGATGGTCCCGCGCGCAGCGTGCCGCCGCACGGTCCGCATCGCTTCATCGACGCTCAGCGCCAGGCGCACGGGTCTGCCCGCCTCGCGGCTGAGGGCGGTCACGAGCGGTTCGATCTTCGTGTACGACTTGCTGCCGTAGCCCCCGCCCACGAACGGGACGACGACCTGCACCTGGTCCAACTGGCGTCCGAAGAGGCGAGCGATCTCCGCCTGTACGAGGAACGGGTGCTGCGCCGACGTCCAGAGCCGGATGCGGTCCGGCTCGTAGCTGGCGATGCAGGTGTGCGGCTCCATCGCATAGTGATAGACCATCGGGAACTCGAACGTGTCCTCGAAGACGCGGTCGCACTCGCGGAAGGCCGCGTCCACGTCGCCCCACTCGTAGCCGTACTCGTGGCAGAAGTTGGAGTCGTGGACGGGTTCGCTGGATTCGTCGAGCGCTTCGTCGATGCCGGTGACCGTCGGCAACTCCGCATACTCGACCTCAACGAGTTCGACCGCAGCCTCGGCGGTCGCCAGGTCAACAGCCGCTACTGCAGCGACGGGCTCGCCCTGGAAGCGCACCTTGTCGATGGCGACGACGGGGCGGTCCTTCTTGTCGGAGCCGTAGTGCGTCTCCATGTTGACGAGCTCCGCCGCGGTGAGCACCGCGTAGACGCCGGGGAGCGCACGCGCCCTGCTTGCATCGACCCGCGTGATGCGGGCGTGCGGGAGCGGGCTCGTCACCAGCCTGGCGTGCGCCATCCCGAACACCTGGAGGTCGCCGGTGAACTGCGCGCGTCCCGAGAGTTTCTCGTCCGCGTCGACCCGGCGCACCGCTGTACCGACCGTCCGGAACTCTCGCGTTGTCATCGGCCCGCCTCCGCAGCTTCGTGGACGGCCTCCACGATCTTCTTGTAGCCGGTGCACCGGCACACGTTGCCGCGCATGTAGTCCTTGATCGCCTCCTCGGAGGGAGCGGGGTCGGCGTCGAGCAGCGACTTCGCAGCCAGGAGCATGCCCGGCGTGCAGAACCCGCACTGGAACGCCGCGTTATTGACGAACGCCTCGATGAGCGGAGCCGAGCCGTCGTCCGCAGCGAACCCTTCCACTGTGAGCACCGCCCTGCCCCGCGCCTCGAACGCCGGGACCGTGCACGAACTGACGGGCTTGCCGTCCAGGAGGACGGTACACGCCCCGCAGACCTGCACGTCGCACGAGCGTTTCGTCCCCGTCAGGCCGAACCGCTCACGCAGCATGTCGATGAGCGGCATCTGCGGTTCGACCGGCGCCTCGACCGGCGCGCCGTTCAGCTCGAACGCGACCGCCAGCGTGTCCTGCGCCTCAGGCATCCCCGCCTCCGTTCCGCGCCAGCGCGCGCAGCACCGTCCGCTCCAGGAAGACGCGTACCAAGTGTTCCTTGTAGTCCACGCCGCCGTGCATGTCCTCGACCGCGTCCGCGTCTTCCGACGCCAGGCGGGACGCCTCGCGCAATACCGACGCGCCTTCGGTCAGGTCGTCCACACGCTCGCCGCGCAGCACGTCCTCCGATCGGGACAGCCGACGCGCGACGGCCGAGACGCAGCCGAGCGCGAGGCGCGCGCCGGTGACGACGCCGCCCTCGACCGACACCGCGGCGGCGATGCCGAGCGTCGGGCGGTGGTGGTAGCCGAACTGGGAGTAGGCGGCGCGCATACCTGCAGGGAGCACGGGTACGCGCACGGCGGTCAGCAACTCATCCGGTCCGAGCGACGTCTCGTACGAGCCGGTCTGCAGTTCGCCGACGGCGATGCGGCGCGAGCCGGACGGTCCCACGACGTCCAGCTCCGCCTCGTAGACGAGCAGCAGCGTCGCGGGGTCGGAGTGCGGTTCGGCGAAGCAGAGATTCCCCGCGAGCGTGCCGACGTTCCGAACGCGCAGGTTCGCAACGCCGTGCTCGACCTCCGACAATAAGGGCAAACGTTCGCGCACGAGCGGGTCGTACTCGACATCACTGTGCGTGGCGCTCGCGCCGATGACGACGCTGCCGCCGTCGGCGGACACGGCATCGAGGCCCTGGATGCTCTTCACGTTGATGAGCGTGTCGTAGGAGAGCAGGCCGGACTTCATCGCGAGCAGCAACTCGGTGCCGCCTGCGTAAAGGGCCGCGCCGCCGCCTGAACCCGCGAGCGAGGACGCGGCTTCTTCTACGGTCGTGGGTTCATGCAATCTGAAGGGTCTCACAACGCGCGGATGCTATCCGCATGGGAGGCGGCGGGCAAGCGTCAGCCCCAGTAATCGGGTCCTGCCCTCGAAATGGTAAGGACGCAAACTATCATGGGATTCTCAAATTCGTAGGTGAAGAAGAACCCGCCCGACGTGTAGCTGATGGTGCCAAACCGATATGGGAGAGGCAAACGGATCTTCGAAGCGCCATCCGGCTCAGGGTCAATCATGAGATAGTCGACAGCGTCCCGCACACGCAGTTGTTCTTCAAGAGGAAGTGCGTTCAGGAATGCGCGAGCGTCACGGGCCAGGTAAACGTCAACGGGCATCGAGTTCCCGTTTCACCTCTTCCCAAGGAACCCCCCGTTCACCTGCCCGGAGTCGGTCGAACGCTTCGTTGCTTTCCCGCACGAGCTTCTCGTTCGCCACCATTGCCTGTGCGAGCGCCTCTCCGGTGAGGGGCTGGGGTGTCTTGTTCTTACGTTTGGATGCCATTGCGCTCGCTCCGTCCGAGTCGTGCTGTTCAGTATAGCGTGTGTGCGGCACCAGTCCGTACTCAATGAGGCGTCAGACTGGCCAGGGCCCTCGAGCACTCCGCTCAAATTCAACTCAAACGGGGCGTGGCCGGGATTGGTCATTGAGCCAAGCCTTTATCTCGCTTGCACTGACACGTTTCCCGGGTTTGCCCTCCCGGGCCTCCTGCACAGCCTCGATCGTTCCGCGCACGAGCGCCTCGTCTGCCACCATCGCGCGCACGAGCGCCTCGCCAGTAAGCTCGCGCGGCTTCCTACCTTGTTTCTCGGCCATTTCTACCCGCTCTTCCATCTGCCGCGAGTAGGCGAGGTCTGCTTCACGAGACCTGAGCGACTGTTCTGCCTGCATGAGCGCCTCGCCGGTGAGAGGCTGCGCTGCGCGCTTCTTGCGTTTCGATGCCATGGTGTGCGCTCCGTCCCGTATCCTGCCGTGCAGTATAACATGCGTGTGTCACGATTGCTTGACAACGCTTGTGTACTGTCAGCATGATAGTAGCACACGGACACCAGAAGTGTCCGCCGAGCGCAGGTGGCGATTGAGCACGCAGGGCATGACCGTCGAGGAGATGACGCGGCAGATGTACGCCGACCTCTATACGAACACGCCGAGCATCAAGTCCACGCTCGTGAAGCTGGAGGCGGACGTCGCCTGGATCAAGCGGCTGATGGTTGGGCTGGGCGTGCCGCTAGTCCTGTCCATCGTCGCGGCGGCGGTCAAGTTCATCCTGATCGGGGTGTAACTGTTCAGAGTTGAGGATGCGGCAGATGTACGCCGACCCTTATACGAACACGCCGAGCATCAAGTCCACGCTCGTGAAGCTGGAGGCGGACGTCGCCTGGATCAAGCGGCTGATGATGCTGATGCTGGGACTAGGCGTGCCGGCGGTACTTTCGGTGGTAGCGGCCACGGTCAAGTTCATCCTGTTCGGGGCGTGAGGACGAGTCCTCCCAGGCCTTTCTTCTGACCGGCACCACTCTTCGGCACCCCAACCCGATCGTACCGCGGGGATTGACACGCCACGCATAGCATCGTTTAAGGTTCCGCCAGATCGCCAGTCCCAACGGTCTGAGGTGTCCAGGTGACCACTGCGTGCACATGTTGCAGCTGTTGCGCCCTCGAAGCCGGCGTGTGTTGTTGCACGCCACGCTCCGGCTCGGACACCCCTGCCCCGCACCACACTCCAGGTTGCGGGGTTTTTTCATGCCCAGCCACGTATGGCACAGGAGGAGTTGCCGCATGACCTCGAAGCCCACCCCAGAAGGAACCCACGTCAAGCCGACACCGGAGGAGCTGTTCTTCCACCACGATGTCTGCGTGGAGACGCGCTGGGAGAACCTGTACGGACGCGGGTACCTGACCCCTGCGTCGCTGTTCTACATCCGGAACCACGGGCCGACACCCATCATCGACGAGAAGACGTGGCGGCTGAGCGTGGAGGGGCCGGGCGTGGCGAACCCCCTGAGCATCAGCTACGACGAGCTGCTGCGGATGCCGTCGGTGACGGTGACGCGCTTCATCGAGTGCGCGGGCAACGGCCGCATCTTCTTCAAGGAATACCAGGGGGAGATGCCCAAGGGCCGCCCCTGGCGCTACGGTTCCTACGCCGTGGCCGAGTGGACCGGCGTGCCGCTCAGCGAGATCCTGCAGCGCGCGCAGATCAAGCCTACGGCGGTCGACGTGATGCCAACGGGGCTGGACGAGGCCGCCGTGGAGCGGCCCATGTCCGTGGCCAAGGCGATGGAGCCGGACACCATCGTCGCCTACGCGATGAACGGCGACCTCATACCGCCCGACCACGGCTTCCCGGCACGAGTCGTCGTTCCGGGATGGGTCGGCGTCAACAGCATCAAGTGGGTCGGGAAGATACTCGTGTGCGAGGAGCCGATCTACGTGATGCGCAACACCGAGGAATACGTGCTGGAGGGACCAGACTTCCCGCCCAAACCACCTGCCTGGGGACCCGTCCTCACCACGACGCCGGTCCGCTCCGGCATCGCGATGGCGTGGCCGGGCCAACTGCAGGCGGGCACGCAGGCCATCCGGGGGTTCGCGTGGTCCGGCCACGGCAGCATCAGCCGGGTCGAGTACAGCCTGGACGACGGGAATACGTGGACCAACGCCGCCATCCAGGAGCCGAACATCACCAAGGGCGGCTGCCGGTGGGAGTTCATCTGGGACGCGGCGCCGGGCGAGCACACCATTACGATGCGGGCCACGGACAGCGCCGGGAACACGCAGCCCGCGCCGGACACGATGAAGTGGAACGAGCGCGGCTACGATTTCTGGGCGGCGGTGCCACACCCCGTGACGGTGGTGTGAGGGAGATCGAGGGGGACCACGTGTCGTCCCCGGAGTACCCTCACCCTAACCCTCTCCCCTTGTAGGGAGAGGGGATAAGGCTCGAACGCAGGTTGACGCAGGTGCTTACGCCTCCCTACCCTCACGTCCGCGAACCTGCGCAACGGAGTGCGACGCCATGACCACGCCCCCGACCGAACAGACCGTGAACGCCCACGGGCTGGACCTGCACTACATCGACTGGGGGAACCCGGACGCGCCACCGGTGTTGCTGCTGCACGGCCTGCAGGACTCCGCCGCGCTCTGGGGAACGTTCGCCGAGTCGATACGCGACGACTTCCACGTGATGGCGCTCGACCACCGCGGCCACGGCGACAGCCCGCGCGCGGAGACGTACGCGCTCGCCGACTACATCGCCGAGACCCGCGAGGTGATCCGCAACCTGGGCTTAGACGCGCCGGTGCTCATCGGGCACTCGGCAGGCAGCAAGAATGCGTGGATGTGCATCGCCGACAACCCCGGTATCGCCTCGAAGCTCGTCATCACGGACATGGACCCGGACTCGTACAACCCCGGCTCCGTCGCGATGATCTCGCGCTACAAGGACGAGACCGACTTCTACGACGGCCGCGAGGCGGTCGTGGAGCGCTTGCGGTCACGCCAGCCCAATGCCTCGGACGATGAGCTGGAGCGCGACGTCGACGCGCTCGCGGTGCGGTTGCACGACGGTCGCTACACGTGGAAGCGCACCCGCGACGTGGTGACGATGTACGACAGGCCGGACGTGTGGGAGCGTCTGCCGCAGGTCGGCGCGCCGACGCTTATCGTGCGCGGCGCGGACAGCACGCTCCTGCGTCACGACGTGGCGGTGCGGATGGAGGCGGCGATACCGGGCTGCCGCCTCGTCGAATTGCCGGGCGGCGGTCACTGGGTGCACCTCGAACAGCCGGAGGCCTACGCAGCGACGGTGCGGTCGTTCCTGCTGGGGTAAGGATGCTTGCATAATGCTGGCAATGCTGGCATTATGATTGCATACTTGCGCTGGAGGACGACATGACCGTCCAGATAACCATCAGGAACGTGAGCGAGGAAGTGCGCAACAAGCTGGCTTCCCGCGCTGCGCTGAAGCACCAGTCCATGCAACAATTCATCCTCGAGGAGTTGGAGCGCATCGCGTCGAGGCCTTCTCAAGAGGAGCTGCTCGATCGGATACGCCAGCGCGTCAACGGGTCAGGCAGAGGCGTCTCCGCGGAGACCATCCTGGCAACGCTGGATGCCGACAAGGAATATGATCGCCGTTGACGCCTCCGCGTTGATCGCGGTTGTAACTGGCAGCCAACTACGTGGTGACTGGGTACGCGAGCAACTTCGGGACCAGTGGCTGCTCAGCACCCACGTTATGCCCGCCGAAGTCCATAATGCCCTCAGGCGTATGGAACTCAGGGGGGAACTTTCTCCGTCTGACGCCATGACAGCGCGGGAGGAGTTTATAGAGTTCAACTTTGAACTCCATCCTTTCGCTCCATACGCCGACCGAGTGTGGGCGCTGCGGCGGAACCTGACTATCTATGACGCGTGGTACGTCGCCCTCGCGGAGTGGTTGAACTGCCCGCTCGTGACAATCGACTTGCGGCTGAGCCGGGCGGTTGGGCCCGAGTGCGTGTTCGTTACGCCACCGGATGTGTAACCGGAGCCGCCATCTCTATCACCCCGCAGGGCCCTCACCCTGACCCTCTCCCCCAGGAGAGGGAATCAAGCCCTGACTCCCCACGCAGGCATGCGGTCTGATAGGCTCTCTCGCAATCCCAACCGACGGAAACGCTCCATGGAATTCGGCCTGTACCTGCGCTCCTTCCTCACCGACCGCACACGCCCGCTCTACGAGCAGATAGACGAACTCGTCGAGATATGCCACGTGGCCCGCGACAGCGGCTTCTCAGCCGTCACGATGCCGCAGCACTGGGTGTCGCACCCCACCATCTGGCCGCAGCCGTTCCAGGTGCTGGCGCGCCTCGCGCCGGAGACCGGCGACATGCGACTGCTCACCGGCATCGTCCTGCTGCCGCTGCACAACCCCGTGCAGGTGGCGGAGGACGTCGCGACGCTCGATCACCTCTGCCGCGGACGGTTCACGTTCGGCGTCGGCATCGGCTACCGCGAGACGGAACTCGGGGCCGTCGGCGCGACGCGGCGGGACCGCGTGCCTCGCCTCACCGAGTCCATCGAGATCATGAAACGATTGTGGAGCGGCGAGGAAGTCATCTACGAGGGGCGCTACTGGACAGTGCGCGACGCTCAGATGGGCTTCACCCCGATGCAGCAGCCCCACCCGCCGATATGGATAGCGTGCCAGAGCGACGGCGCGGTGCGGCGATCCGCCCGCATCGCCGACGCGTGCTACATCGCTCCGCAGGTCGGTTTCTCGGACCTCGGGGCGGTGGCCAACGCCTATAGGGAGGAGCGCGCGGCATCCGGCAACGGCCCCGGGCGGCTCACACTCACGCGCGGCGTCGCCTATGGGAAGGACAAGGCGACCGCGGCAGCCGAGGCGCAGGAGGCGGCGGCATCGTCGTACAAGATGTACAGCACGTGGAACATGCAGGAGGACACGATGCTGAAGATCAACATCGACTCCGACTCCAAGGTCGAGGACTGGGCGGTCACCGGCAACGGCGACGATTGCCTGGAGCAGTTCGCGGCCATCGCCGAGCACGGCATCGACTACGTAGGCATGACGTTCTACAACCTGCCCAAGACGCTGGAAGCGCGCAAGGAGTACCTGCAGAGCTTCGCGGAGAACGTTATACGGCGCTCGCCGTAGCCATGCGCCCGTTCGAGTACATACGGCCTGCGAGCATCGCTGAGGCAGTCGGCGTCCTCTCCGAGCGCGGCGAGGACGCGTTCGTGCTCGGCGGCGGCAGCGCGGCAGTCGTCATGCTCCGGCTCGGGGTCGTGCGGCCGGAGTGCGTTGTGGACCTGGGCGGAATCGACGAGATGCGCGGACTGCGACGCAACGGCGGACTGCACATCGGGGCGCTGGCGAGCATCCGCAGCCTGGAACTGGACGACGGAGTCCGCGCGGCGTACCCGCTGCTCGCAGAGGCCGCCTCACAGGTGGCGAACGTGCGCGTGCGGAACGTCGCCACGGTCGGCGGCGCGGTCGCTTACGGCGAGCCGCAGACCGACACACCGACGGCGCTCACGGCGTCCCGAGCGTCGGTGCGTATCGCGGGCGTCTCCGGCGAGCGCAGCGTCCCGATCGACGAGTTCTACGTCGGGCCGTACGAGACCGTTCTCGAACAGGGCGAGATTGTGTCGGGGATAGAGGTGCCGGAGCCGCAGCCGAATACGGGCGGCAGCCACATCAAGTTCACGGTCGGTTCGCCCGAGAACAAGCCGGTGGCGAACGCGTCCGCGCTCGTCACTGTCGACGCGGCGTCCGGCGCGTGCGTTGCGGCGCGCGTCGTCATGGGCGCTGCGGGGCCGGTGCCGGTCGTCGCGGATGCAGCGGGCGCGCTGCTGGGGGATGAGCCGTCGGCGGAGCGCATCAAGGAAGTCGCAGCGGCGGCGGCGGAAGAGGCCGACCCGATAGAAGACCTGCGCGGGCCCGAGTGGTACAAACGCCGGATACTCAGGATAGTGGTGGAGCAAGCGTTGACATGTGCGCTGCAACGAGCCCGAACGTAACCCGCCTCGTCGGCCAGTCGATGCCGACGCTCGAAGCGCCGGACAAGGCCGCCGGGCGCATCGAGTACATGGCCGACCTGACCGTGCCGAACATGGCGCATGCGAAGGTGGTGCGCAGTCCCCTGCCCCACGCGCGCATCGTCTCGATATACGCGTCGGAGGCGCGGGCGATGCCGGGTGTCGTCTGCGTGCTGACCCGCGATGAGATCCGCGCCGACCCGGACGTTGAGGAGGTGTACGGCTTCGTCTACCGCGATGCTCCGCTCGTTGCGATGGACAAGGTGCGGCACCAGGGCGACATCGTCGCGGTGGTGGTCGCGGACGACCTCGACACTGCGGAGGCCGCCGCAGAACTCGTGGACGTGGAGTACGAGGAGCTGCCCGCGGTGATGAACGTGCCGCAGGCGCTTGCCGAGGGCGCGGTGCAGGTGCACGAGGAGTTCTTCCCCATCGCTCCGGAGCTGCGGCCCATCGAGGGCACGAACGTCTGCCACCACGCGACCATCGGCTGCGGCGACGTCGAGCAGGGCTTCGCGGAGTCGGACTTTGTCTACGAGGACGAGTTCATCGCGCCGCCCGTGCAGCACTGCGCGCTGGACCTGCACGCCGTCATCTCGCAGATAGAGGACGGGCAGATCACGGTGTGGACGAACTGCCAGTCGCCCTTCCCGCTCGGGCGCGAGCTGGAGCGCATCTTCAAGATGCCTGCACGCGTCATCATCCCGTACGTGGGCGGCGGGTTCGGCAGCAAGAGCCGCGACCGCATCGAGTGCGTCATCACCGCCGCCGCGAAACTCGCCGGGCGTCCGGTGCGCTACATCTTCTCGCAGGAAGAGACGTTCATGACGTTCATCCGCCCTGCATACCGGAACCGGATGCGCACGGGCGTGAAGAAGGACGGCACCATCGTCGCGCGGCACAACGAATTCTGGGTGGACGTGGGCGGCTACGCCATCAGCGGCGCGCGCAGCGCGAACAACACGCTGAAGGTGGCGACGGGCCCGTACCGCATCCCGAACGCCCGCGTCGACTGCTACGCCGTTTACACGAACAAGCCGCCGTCCTCGCCCTACCGCGGGCTGCCGACGACGCAGCACACGATGTCCTATGAGGCGCAGTTCGACCGCATCGCGCGCGACCTCGGCATCGACCGGCTGGAGATACGCCGCAGGAACCTGGTGCGCGACGGCGACATCCACATCACCGGCGACTACCTGCGCTCCGCGCACTCGCACGAGTGCATGGAGCAGGCGACCGAGGCCATCGGCTGGGACGAGCCGCTGCCCGTCGACCCGGAGGGGAAAAAGGTGCGCGGCAGGGGCGTCTCCTGCACCATCAAGTACACGCTCACCCCCGCGCGGGAGATGTCCGAGAACAGCGCGGAAGTGGCGCTGGGCGAGGACGGCATCTTCGAGGTGCGTATCGGCACGGTGAACATCGGGCAGGGGTCGGACACCGTGATGGCGCAGATCGCGGGCGACGCGCTGGGCGTGGGGTTGGACTCGATTCGCATCGTCCACAGCGACACCTACCGTGTGCCGGTCGACAGCTCAACGACGGCGAGCCGCTCCACGTACCACATGGGCCGCGCGGTGGTCGAGGCGACCGACAACCTGAAGCCGCAGATGCTCGAAACCGCCTCACAGCTCCTGGAGCGTGAGGCGGCCAGCCTCGTGTTCACGCCCGACGGTATCGCGCAGGCGAACGGAGACGCGGGCGTCACTTACGGCGAACTCGTGGAGCGCGTCGGTTCGCCGCTCGCTGCGACGGGGGATTGCGTGGTCGGGGGTTCGTACCAGGGGCCGGACGGCAACACCTACCCCATCGCCTCGACTTTCTGGACGTTCGGCTCGTGCGCCGTCGAGGTGGAAGTCGACACTGAGACCGGCACGGTGCGCGTCGTGAAGGCGGCGGCCTCGGCGACGACCGGAACCGCGGTCAACCCTCACTCCATCGAGACGCAGTTGGAGGGAGGGGTCGGCCAGGAGATCGGCCCAACACTCTTCGAGCAGCTCGTCTGGGACGACGGCGGGCAGCTCATCAACGCGGCGCTGCTCGACTACCCGCTGCCCACGATGGAGACGATGCCGGACTACGCGCCGCGCTACGTCGACCACCCGTTCGAGGGCGGACCGTTCGGCGCGAAGGGCATGGGCGAGATCGGCGCAGTGGTCGTGCCTGGCGCGGTGGTCAACGCCGTCTACGATGCGACGGGCGTGCTCTTCCACGAGATGCCGCTGCTGCCGCACAAGATCGTGGAGGGGTTGGAGGGGCAACGATGAACGTCACCTTCACCGTGAACGGCGAGACGCTCTCGCTCGACGTACCGCCCTCGACCACGCTCCTCGACCTGCTGCGCGACCGGCTCGGCCTGCACGGCACCAAGGAGTACTGCCACAGCGGCGTCTGCGGCGCGTGCACCGTGCTCGCTGACGGCAAGGCGGTCAGCTCGGGCAGCATGCTCGCCGGACAGGTGGAGGGCACGGACCTGCTCACCATCGAGGGGCTGACGCCGGACGAGGGGCTGCACCCGATCCAGCAGGCGTTCGTGGACAACTTCGGCCTTCAGTGCGGCTACTGTACGCCCGGCATGATCCTGCTCGCGAAGGCGCTGCTCGACGAAAACCCGGCCCCGACGCGCGAGGAGATCGTCCGCTACATGGGCGGCAACATCTGCCGCTGCACCGGCTACGCCGGCATCCTGCGGTCGGTCGAGGCCGCCGTGAAGGAGCGCGGTTCGTGGAGCTGACCGACCGTTTCGAGGTGAGCGCATCGCCCTCCGAGGCGTGGGCGTTCTTCTGGGACCTGCCCCGCGTCGCGAAATGCCTCCCCGGCTGCGAGAGCATCGAGGACGCCGGAGACGGCGCGTACCGTGCTCGCATGACGCAGCGCGTGGGGCCGTTTAAGGTGACGCTGGACATGGATATGCGCATCGACGAGGCGGAGGAGGGGCAGCGGGTGGTCGTGAGCGGCAACGGCAAGGACCGCATGGGGAACCGGCTCCACGTCAACCGGCTCGCGCTCGAACTGAGCGAGCCGTCGCCGGGCCAGACCGAGGTGAACTACGCCATGGACTTCAACCTCTACGGCCGCCTCGCGACCCTCGGCAACACGGCGGTGAAGCGCAAGTCGGAAGAGATACGCGCCGAGTTCAGCCGCCGCATCGCGGAGGAGCTGGGGGCTGGCTGCTGAGTCAGGCAGCGCACGTGTTGAGATAGACGCGGCGCGAGACCTCCGTGAACCCGAGCTTCGCGGCCACCCGCAGCGACGCCGCGTTGCTCTCCCCCGCGCTCCACACGGGAGTCCGCCCGCGCTCCTGGATCCAACGCGCCACGATGCTCGCGGCTGCCGAGGCGAAGCCCCGCCGGCGCCACGCCTCGTCGGTCGCCACGCCGATGTCGCCGTACTTCCCCGTCATGGCATTCGTGTGCGCAAGCGCAACGAGCTTCTCATCCATCACGGCGCCGGCCACAGCCCCACCCGCCAGCAGATCTTCGAACAATCCCATGCCCATCCCGTGCGGTTCGTTGCGGTACGCATACAGCAGGCCAACGTCGTCGAGGCTCAGCAGCCGTACTTCGGGGAGGGCAAACGCGCCTACCGGAACAGTCAGCGTGTGGTAGATGTCGCCATAGTGCTCGACGCAGACGCCCGCTTCACGCTCCATCAGGTCAGCGAGCGGATGAGCGAGGTCCGCTGACACGTTGGGCGACATCGGCTGTTGGCCCCAGCGGTTGAGCGGGCGCAGCGCCTCCCAGACTGCGGACGGGTCGCTCCCGAAACACCACGGCTCATGCGCCAGCGCATGCGACCTGATGACCACGCCGTCGAACAGCGCCGCCGAACCAGCAACGTACGCATCGGCAAGGCCGTGCTGCAGGAGATGGGCCGGAATAGCGGTCTCCGGCGTGTCCCCCAGCGCATCAGCGAGGAGTCCCCGGTCGGCCTGTGTCTGCAGGAGAGTCATAGAAGTAGCCTGCCCCGGTTTCCGCGCAACCGGCGTACCGCGTGCACTTCGAGCTGCACGCCCTCGTGGCGCTGCATCTCGCTGATGACCTCAAAGAGGTTGCGGGCATGAGGGTTGCCCGCTGGTCCGAACATGCGCATCAGGCTCTTGGGCGGCTTGTTCGTCAGCGAACCGAGTTGCTCGAATCCGATGGTGGCGTTGACGTAGTCGCGCAGCAGCACCTTGCCAGTATCGACATCACCGGAGAGCAGACATTCGATGCCTTCCTTCAACAGCCCCTCGCGGAATGTTTGATCACGCCGCGCACGGGCCTGCACCGTCTCCTTGAATTCACGGGTGAGGGCCATCTTCTACGCCTCCTTCCGTTTGCGACGCTTGTACTCTCCCCACCGATCGCGAGCTTCTTCTATGTCACCCTGTTGACGCCTCTTCGTGCCGCCAGCAAGCAAGACGATGAGTGTGTCGCCATCCCGACCGAAGTAAACCCGGTAGCCAGGGCCGAAGTGGATGCGATACTCCAGTACGCCTCCACCAACTCCCCTAACGTTGGACAGGTTCCCCGCTTCCATGCGAGCAAGGGATGTCCTGACCTTTACCGCTGCCAGTGCATCGAGGCTGTCGAACCATCGACCGAACGGGCTGACGCCACGTTCGTCAACGTACTCCCGCACCTCGATCATGAGCTAATAGTAACGTATCCGTTACCACGCAGCAAGGCCCGCCAGGCATGCAAAGGGCGCCACGAGGGGCGCCCTTGAGTCAGAGGCAACCTCCGTGTGCGCCTACGGCTCTCCATACATGTTGCGGGCGTTCTCGCGGAGGATGAGCATCTGGTGCTCTTCCTTGATGTCTTCGCGCTCGAGGATCTCGTCAATCTCCTCCATGCAGTTCTCGATGGTGATCTCGTGGGGGAAGTCGGACGCGAACATGAATGGGTCAGGCCCGACGCGCTCGATGGCGTAGGAAAGCGCCTTTTCGTTGCCTTCGCAGCCGATGAACACCTGGCCGCGACGGAAGTAGTCCTCCGGGTGGTGCGGCAGCTCCAGCCCGCCGTAGCCCATCTCGCGTTCGAGGCGGTCGATGAGGAGCGGTATCCACGCCGTGCCGCCCTCCATGAACCCGAAGTGCAGGTTCGGGAAGCGATCGAGCACGCCGTCGACGATCATGCCCGTCATACCGCTTAGCAGCGGTATCGGCATGCCGAGCGCACGCGACGCCGGGAAGTTGGACATGGTGTCGAAGCCGAGGCGCTCGTAGTTGCCGCCGTGCACCGCCAGGACGCAGCCGAGCTCTTCGGCGGCCTCGTAGAGCGGCCAGTACTCCCGGGAGGCGATGTGCTTGATGAGGCCGTTGGACGGGATCATGCCGCCGACCATCCCGAGGTCGCGAACGCACCTGCGGAGCTCGGCGACGGCTTCGTCGACGACCTGCATCGGGAGCAGGCCGATGCCCCGCAGCCGCGGGCTCTCCTTCACGAACTTGTCGTGGAGCCAGTTGTTGTACGCCTTGGCGTACGCGATAGCCCACTCCTCGAAGACGATGCGCCCGTAGAAGAGGCCGCGCGTGGGATAGAGGACCGCCCAGTCAGTGCCGGTGAGGTCCATGAACGACGTCCACTTGGTTGCGTCGGCGGGCTCGAACGCTCCCGGCGCCGGGTTGGCGCTCTGCACGCTCGGTGAGTGGAACTTGTCGCCGTCGGGCAGGATGTTGAGCGGCGTGCGCATCCTGTCGAACGGCGCTTCGAGATACTGGAAGATCTCGGCGGCGTTCTCGATCACGTGTCCATCTGCGTCGACGTAGCCGGACATGGCGCACCTCCCCGCTGCTGTGCTGGCGCTGTGCGACGAAATCCGTCCGCTCTCCCAGCGCAGGCCAAAGTATAAGCGAACCTCAGCGTGGGCGCGCTACGAGTGTTCGTGGTTCGACAGGCTCACCACGAACGGGAGCAGGAGCAAGGGTGCCCACGAGGGGCGCCCCTACACAGACAGGCGGCACCCTACCCGAGGCGTGGTCGTGTGCGCTTGCGCGCACGTGTGACCGGGCGGTCACTCTGTATTCCCGTTTTCACGGGAATGACGGGAGAAGGCGGGAATGACGGGGGAAGCGGGCACGACGTGGGAACCGACATTGAAGCGGAAGCGGGAACGGCGAGGACGTCCCCGCCCGCTACGGCAGGCCGAACTCGCCCCAGCGGGCGGCGACGCCTTCCATGATGTGGCGGCTCACCTTGTTCACGGGCGGAAAGTCGTTGTCCTTGAATTTCATGGTGGCATCGATGCCGACGCCACGCTTCGGAGGCGTGAAGTCGACCTCGCCGCGCAGCCGGGGTGTCGGTGAGAACTCCCTGCCGAGGATGACGTGGTCGTCCGGTTCCGCTGCCGAAACGACGCGCCACATCACCTCCTCCCAGTCGCGCACGTTGCAGTCGTCGTCCACGACGATGATCCAGCGCCACGCCTCGACGTCCCATATCGCTTCCATGATCTCGCGCGGCTCTTCCTTGCTCTCGATGTCCGCGGACACGATGAGCATGCCGTGGCGTCCAACCTCCGGGAAGTAGACCTCGCGGATGTTCGTCTTGCCCGTCCGGTCGATGAGCCGGGACTGCATGGAGCCGGAGCGCAGCAGCTGGCGGGGGTAGTCCTCGACGCGCTGGCAGATGAGGCCGTACGTCAGCGGGTCCTTCCGGTGGGTGATGGCCTTGACCTTGATGACGAATGCGGCCAGGTTCTGACCGTAGAAGCCGGTGGACTCGCCGTGCGGCCCCTCCTCGGTGCGCTCGTTGGGCACGACCTCGCCCTCGATGACCACCTCGGAATCCGCCGGCACGAGCAGGTCGCTGGTCTCGCACTTCACGAGTTTCGTTGCCTCGCCGCGCCAGCCGCCCGCGGCCTCGTACTCCATGGAGCCTTCCAGTTCGCCGCTGTTCGGGCGCACGGGACTGCCCGCAGCAAGCGTCACGAGCGGGTCAGTGCCCATCACGATGGCGACCGGCGTGGGACGTCCTTCCGCCTCGTTACTCAGGATGTGGTCGCCGCCGCCGGGGCCGGTCGACGACTCCCTGCCGCGGACGCCGCCGGAGAGGCTGAGCGTCTGCTTGTCCTTGATCATGGCGCGGTAGAGGCCGATGTTCAGGATGCCGGTGATGGGGTCGCGCGTGACGACGCCCGCGGTCGTGGCGAGGTACTGCCCGCCGTCGTGCTCGTGCCAGACGGGCGTGGGGATGAAATCGAGGTCGACGTCGTCGCCGCTGACGACAACGTCCTTGCACGGCCCGGATTCGACCTGGACGGACGGCATGCGGTGGTCCATCCCGCCGACGACGCGCTCGTGGATCTTCGCCTCGTCCGGCTCGGTGCCGAAGGCGAGCGCAACCTGCTCGATGGTGGAGAGCAGGTTCACGACCATCGGCTTGTCCGGGTAGCCCTTCACGTTGTCGAAGATGATGGCCGGGCCCTGGCGCTCCAGCGAGCGCGCGGCGACCGCGCCGAGCTCGAAGACGGGGTCGACCTCCGCCGTGACGCGGTGCACGAGCCCCTTCTCATCCAGCAGGCGTATGAAGTCCCGCATGTCGGTGTAGGCGACTCGTTCGCGTTCGAGGGTCATCGTGCACCTCCCCTGATGCATCTTGGGTTCGGGACGGAGCGTACGTCGCGGAGAGCATCCGGTCAACGCGCGCGCTGGCAATCCCTCACCCGCTATCGCTGAGCGGCGGCACCCTCTCCTTGAGGGAGAGGGGATCAGGCGAGGCTCGCCACGAACGGAGCGCGCATGGGCGGGGTATAATCCGCGCGCCAGAGACAGGAAACGCGTCAGCAAGCAAGCCGTCAGAGAAGCTTAGGGGCATTGTCGATGTTCGAGGCCACTACAAGCGCGCTACAGCAGCTGTTCAGCCTGGGACCGATGCTGGCGTTCTTCCTCGTCATCCCCTATGCACTGCTAGGCGGGCTGCTGCCGGGCACGAACCTGCCCCTGACGGTGATCCTGCTCGGCTTCGCCCACCGCATCGACCCGCTGGTGGCGCTGGTGCTGGTCACCGCCAAGGACGCCGCGGGCGACATCACGGAGCCGGTTCCCTCCATCCTGATGGGCATCCCCGGAGCGCGCGCCGCCCAGGCCACCATCCTCGACGGCTACCCACTCGCGCAGCAAGGCAAGGCCGCGTACGCGCTCGGCGCGAGCTACACGACGACGCTGGTCGGCGGCCTGGTCGGGGCGGCGGTGCTCTATGCGTTCCTGCCGGTCGGGCGCGAGGTGCTCAAGCTGCTTGGGTCGGCTGAGTTCTTCCTGTTGTCGCTTGCGGGCATCGCGGCGGTTGCGGTCGTGAGCAGCGGAGCGCTGGTGAAGGGACTGCTGACCGCGGCGTTCGGCATCACCATCGCGTGCATGGGCAACTCATTCACGGGCGAGAACATCCGCACCGACTTCGGCATCGACTACCTGTGGGACGGCGTGCCGCTCATCCCGTCGGTCGTGGGTCTGTTCGCTGTACCGGAGGTCGTGGGGCTGGTGGTGAGCAACAAGGCCATCGCCCGCGAACACGCGGAGGACGTGCTGCATGGCAAGGCGTCGCAGCAGCAGGCGCTGGAGGGCATGCGCGAGGCGTTCCGCCACAAGCTGCTCATGGCGCGCTCCTCGATCATCGGTGTGATCGTTGGGGTCATACCGGGCGTCGGCGCAAGCGCGGCGCACTGGATCTCCTACGCGCAGGCTCGACAGACGGAGAAGGGCGCCGCCCAGACGTTCGGCACCGGCGACATCCGGGGAGTCATCGCGGCGGACGCGCCCAACAACTCCATCGACGGGGCCGAGCTCATCCCCACGCTGGCGTTCGGTATCCCCGGCTCCGGCGGCAAGGCCATATTCCTTGCGCTGCTTATCCTGCTGGGGTACGTGCCGGGGCCGTCCATGCTGAACGAGCACCTGGACATCACCATCGCGCTGGTGTTCACGATCGCTCTCGCGAACGTCGTGGTCGTTCCCATCATGTTCCTGTTCGCCGGGACCATCGCCAAGTTCACGGCGCTCAAGCCAACGCTGATCGCTCCATTCGTAGCGGGCGTGGTGATGCTCTCGGCATTCCAGTCGTCCAGCAGCATGGCGGACCTCGGCATCGTGGCGGCTTTCACCGCGCTCGGACTGTTCATGAAGGCGTACGGCTGGCCGAGGACGCCCATCCTGATCGCGCTGGTGCTGATTCCGACGGTGGAGAAGAACCTCTGGACGGCTTCCCAGGCCTACGGCTTCGAGATGCTCCTGCGGCCCCAGTTCCTGGCCATCCTGATCATCGGGGTCGGGCTCGTCGTATGGACTGCAAGGACGCAGCGCAGCGCAGAGGTCGCTGCACAGTCGCAGGGTTTCAAGGAAGCGGCAGCGGACTAGAACGGACGAACGATGAGCATGGAAGAGAACAAGCAACCGGGCGCGCAGCCGGAGGCATCCGAGACATCGGAGCAGCCTGTCGCTTCTCCGGGCTTCCTGCGGAGGCTGACTCGACCCGAGGTTGCGGGCGAGATGGTGCTGCTCGCGATCGTGGGCGTGATGTTCGGCACGATGCTGTGGGAGTCGCGCGAGTGGACGACCGCATCGGCGCTCATGCCGCGCATCGCGATCGGGATCGGGGCGCCGCTGTGGCTCATACGGGTATTCGGCCTCGTGCGGTACGCCCTTGGGACGCAGCCCGAACGCTACAGCGGCGTGCGGCGGGAGGAGGACTCGAGCGGCAGGATCATGGACCTCGGTTTCTACATGGGAGATGATCAGCGCGCCGCTGTCAAGAGATTCCTCTCGATCACCGGGTCGCTGTTGGTTCTCCTTCTCGGCATATGGCTCCTCGGTTGGCACACCACGCTGCCGCTTTGGACGTTCGCCTACCTGCTGATATTCGCCAAAGTGAAGATATGGCAGGCTGCACTTGGCGGAATCTTCTTCCTCGCGGTTATCATCGGCGTCTACGGCGCCTTGTTCGACACCCTATGGAACGATCCAGTGGTACTGAGGCTTCTGAGATGAAGACCTCCGCAGGGCCAGCGCAACGCTGGAGCACGAAAGGAGACTGACATGAGGATGTTAGGCCGAGTTCTTCTGATGATGGCGCTGACGGCAGCGCTGGCCCTCACCGCGTGCGGCGGCGACGACCCGACGCCAACGTCGGCGCCCCAGCCCACGGCGACGCCGGTCCCCGAGCAGGCGACAGCGGCCCCCGAGCCAGCGGCAACGCCGACCCCCGGCCCGACGCCAACGCCTCTCCCGCCGGGCGTCACACCTCCCCCACCGACGCCAACCCCGGTGCCGGTTGCCCAGCCGACTCCCACGCCCCTCCCCGCGCCGGAGACCGATCTGACCGCGCACTTCGAGGGGCAGACGGTGCGGTTCATCGTCGGGTTTTCGCCGGGCGGTGGTTACGACTCGATCGCGCGCATCTCCGCACGCTTCATCGAGAAATACCTGCCGGGCAATCCGAAGGTTTCCATCAGCAACCTGACCGGCGGCGGCAGCGTGCGAGCTTTGCAGCACGTCATGCGCTCGGAGCCCAACGGCCTCACCGTCGGACAACTGCACCCGCGCTTCGCCATCCGCGAACTGCTCGGGACAGACGTGCCGGGCTTCGACCTGAGAGCCGCCACCTTCGTTGCGGCGCCGAACGGAGGCTCTTCGTCCTCCTACGGCTGCATCCGCAAGGAACTTGCCAGCTCCTGGCAGGACGCTCTCGACAAGGGGATCGAATTCAAGGTAGCGAGTTCCGAGCCCGGAGGGACCGCATCCGTGATGCAATGGGTCGAGTACATCGGCGGGCCGGTCAACGTCATCTTCGGGTACGCCGGCACCTCGGACAACCTGGCCGCCTTCAACCGGGGCGAGACCAACCTGTTCGTCGAGTGCGACAGCGACACCGCGCTGACCATTTACCCCGACTGGTTCGACGGCAACACCCTCGTCCCCGTCTATTGGAACAACTTCCCGATCCCCGACGACAAGCTGGCCTTGCTCGCCGGACCGCAGCCACCCGAGGCCGTCAACCTCCCCGGCATCAACCCCACCCAGGAGCAGATCGACGTGCTCCGGCTCAAGAGTTCCCCGAGCCTCAGCACGAACCGGATGATGGTGCTGGCGCCGGACACGCCGCGAGACATCCAGAACGCGTGGATCGAGGCCGCGAGGCAGATGTTCGAAGACCCCGAGTTCGTAGCGCTGTCGGCCGCGGCAGGCTACGAGACGGTGCCTGTTTTCGAGGAGAAGGCCGTGGAGGACTACCGCATCGTGGACACCCTCTCTCCCGAGGGAGTCGAGATGTTCAAGAGCCTCGTCGGCGCAGCGGCTGACTAGGCGGAGATACCTGAACGAGGCCTCTCGCATGATGCGAGAGGCCTCAACAAGGGAGACCGACATGCTGAGCGTTGAAGAGAACGAACTGATGACCGACATCTCGCCGGGGACACCGATGGGGAACCTCGTGCGGCGCTACTGGATCCCGGTCATGCTGTCCGAGGAGCTTCCCGAACCCGACGGCAACCCGATGCGGGTGCGCCTGCTGTGCGAGGACCTCGTCATCTTCCGGGACTCGTCCGGACGCGTGGGCCTGCTGCCGGAGCGCTGCCCGCACCGGCGCGCGTCGCTCTACCTCGGCAGGAACGAGGACGACGGCCTGCGCTGCATCTACCACGGCTGGAAGTTCGACATCACGGGCCGCTGCGTCGACATGCCGAACGAGCCGGAGGTGAGCACGTTCAAGGAGAAGATCAGGCCGTCCGCCTACCCGTGCCAGGAGGCAGCCAGTGTGATCTGGGCGTACATGGGGCCTCGCGCAGAGCCGCCGCCACTCCCTCACTTCGAGTGGATGGACATGCCGCCGGAGCAACGCCAGATGGCGCCCTTCCACCGCGGCTGCAACTGGGTGCAGGCTCTCGAGGGCGACATCGACACGAGCCATTCCGGGTTCCTGCACGGCGTGCTGGAGCGCAGGGCGGACGCCGTCCACACCTGGCGGAAGGAGCACCCTCCCCTCCTCGACGTCGTGACCACGCGGTATGGCATGATGTACGGTGGGCGGTACGGCGACATCGATCCCGGGCAGGCCGAG
Source organism: Dehalococcoidia bacterium (assembly GCA_034428375.1). Lineage (GTDB taxonomy): Bacteria > Chloroflexota > Dehalococcoidia > Lucifugimonadales > Australimonadaceae > Bin16. The sequence continues at coordinate 24,242 of DAOUHT010000039.1, forward strand.
AACGGCGCACCGTCCACCTACTGGCGCGTGAGCAACTTCCTCTTCCCGTTCTACACGTTCTTCCCCAGCCGCCCGAACGGGCTGGTGCCCGGCCACATCTGGGTGCCTCAGGACAACCACAACACGATGGTGTGGACGATCGGCTGGAACCCCGTGCAGGCGCTCGAGCAGAGCGGGCCGTGGCGGGCACGCTCCGGCGCGATGGTCGGCGAGTACGAACCCGCATCCGCCGATGGCATGGGCCGCTGGCGTCCGAAGGCGAACTGGTACAACGACTACCACCAGGACCGCCAGTTGCAGCGGACCGACACGTTCACCGGCATCCCGACCATTCCGCTGCAGGACCAGGCGGTCACGGAAACGATGGGCTCGATCACCGACCGCTCCCACGAGCACCTCGGCCAGTCCGACGCCGCCATCATCCGGATGCGGCGGCGCCTGCTCGGCGCGGTGAAGGCGCTGCGCGACGACGACGTCGAGCCGCCCTGCGTCGATACACCGGACTGGTACCACATCCGCTCTGCGTCAGGGACGATGCCTGCAGACGCCGACTGGATCGAGGAGTTCGGCGACTGGATGGACGCTCGCACGCTGGAGATCCCCGGCGTGGGGCTGCCGAGTCCGGTGTAAGGGGAGGAGCCGCTAGCGAGCTTCGCTCTCCTCTGCAACGAGGTCGTCCAGGACAACGACCGGCAGGTCCGTTACGCGGCGGAAGTCGGTGTCGTTGGTGACGAAGAGAGCGCAACCGGCACGCAGAGCTGTCGCGGCGTGGAGCGCGTCTGGTATCGCCAAGCCTGCCTCAGCACGCAGGCGAGCGGCATCCTCGAATATCGGCTGCGAGGCCTCCAGCAGCCTCACCGCGCCAGCCTCGAACAACTCCCGGTATTGCATCTCGATCGCTGTGTTGCCGTCTCTGAGCGGCTTCACAAGCACCTCCACCACGAGGACAGGGCTGCTCACGATAGTGAGGTTGTCATCCTGGGCTGCCTGCCACATCGGTTCCAGCAGCGTGCGGTAAGGCTCCACTCGCTCCACGCTGTAGATGAGACCGCTGGCATCAAGGTAGACAAGGCCAGCGTGAGGAAGTTCTAGCGGTCCCACGAGGCCTTTTCTTCTCCCAGGTACGCCCTGACTTCCTCGGCAGTCTGGAACAAGCGGCGCTCAGGGCCGCTGTTGAGGATCTCCATGATGGAGCGGCCTTTCGTGGCGGACTCATGCAGCACCACAACGTCAACCGTCTGCCCGGTTTCCAATTCCGGACTAACGAACTCCACTTTGCCCCCGGGCTGCACCGTCGTCTTCAGATGCAACACCTTCTGCATGACTTGCGCCCTCCTTAGCCTGCGCACGTTCCGCAATCAGTATAACCGCGGCCATCAAGCAACCGCGGGCTCCCCTGGAATGGTGTAGGGGCTAGCGCACTGCGCGCACTTCGAGTTGCACGCCCTCGTGGTGTTGCATCTCGCCTGATGACCTCGAACAGGTTCCGGGCGTGCGGGTTGCCATCTGGACACGGCGCGATGCGCGACGTTGAACGGGCTCGCGGGACTGCCTATACTGCGTACGGTATGAGCCAGGCGGAGATAGACCACCGGATCCAGCAGGTGATCTCCGAGTTCGAAATGCTCGGTCCGTTCTCGGCAGGCTACCCGGTCAATCAGAACTTCGATTACTCACCGCTCTACCCCATGCTGGCGTTCGCCGCGAACAACGTGGGCGACCCGTTCGGCTACTCGCGCTACCTGTCGAACACGCACGAGACGGAGCGCGAGGTCGTGCGCACGATCGCGGAATGGATGCGGCTGCCGCCGGACGAAGCCTGGGGGTACGTCACAGCAGGCGGCACCGAGGGCAACATGTACGGCATCTACGTTGGACGCGAGATGCTGCGCGAGCCGGTCGCCTATTTCTCGCAGGACACGCACTACTCGGTGCTCAAGATCCTGCACATCCTGAACATACGCAACATCATGATCCGCAGCCAGGAGAACGGCGAGATCGACTACGACGACCTGCGCGAGTCCATCCGCATCAACCGCGACGTGCCGGCGCTGATCGTGGCAAACATCGGCACCACGATGAAGGGCGCAGTGGACGACCTCGAACGGATCCGCGGCATCGTCGAGGACTTGGCGCTGACACGCGTCTACATCCACGCCGACGCAGCGCTGAGCGGGATGATCCTGCCGTTCGTGGACGACCCGCAGCCGTTCGGCTTCGACAGCGGGATAGACAGCATCGCGGTATCGGGACACAAGATGATCGGGTCGCCGCTGCCCTGCGGCGTGGTCGTGACGAGGAGGGAGTACACCGCGCAGATCGGCCGCGCCATCGAATACGTGGGCGCCCTGGACACCACGCTGCTCGGCTCGCGCAACGCGATCACCCCGATGATCATCTGGTACTCGCTGGCCAGGCACGGGCTGGAGGGTTTCCGTGAACTCGTGGCGCAGATGCTGGACACGGCCGAGTACGCCGTGCAGCAGTTCAACGCGCACGGCATCCCCGCCTGGCGGACGAAGAACAGCCCCATCGTCGTCATCCCGCGTCCCTCCCCACAGGTACTCTTTCAGTGGCAGCTCGCGCCATTGGGCGACATCGCTCACCTGATCACCATGCCCCACGTCACCCGCAAGATGATCGATGAGGTCATCGCCGATTGCCTTACACGGCCCCTAACCGACACATGAGCCAGCAGCCCACAGATCAAGAGGCGCGCGGACGTCGCATCATCGTCATCCTGCCTGACGAGCCGGGGCAACTGGCGCACGTTACCGGCGTGCTCGCCGAAGCGGAGATCAATATCGAAGCGATCGACGGGCGGCAGGCGGGGGAACTGGGCATCCTCACGCTGAGCACCAGCGACGACGACGCGGCGCTGCATGCCCTGCTCAAGTCCGATCTGCGCGCCGTGACGTCGGACACCATCGTCTTCCACCTGCCCGACCGGCCCGGCGCGCTCGCCGGCGTCGCGCAACTCTTCGGGCAGCACCATCTCAACGTGCGCACCATCCACATCATGCACCGCCTGGCGGGACAAGCCATCGTCGCGGTCACAACCAGCGACGACGACCTGGCGCGAACGCTGCTCGACAGCGACTCCCTGCTCTAGCCCGTGCCTCGCATCGGGTACAATCGCCGGAGACAAGGAGGGCGACATGCCAGTGCAGGACCTGCGTGAGTGGATCGGGCGCATCGAGGAGATGGGCGAGCTGACCCGCATCGAGGGCGCCGACCCGAACCTCGAGATCGGCGGGCTCACCGACCTCTACCAGTGGGACATGGAGAACCCCGCCCTGCTATTCGAGAAGATCAAGGGCCACCCGGAGAGCTACCGGCTCCTCTCGAACGTCCTCACGTCGCTGCCGCGCATCTGCCTGAGCCTGGACCTCCCCACGCACCTCACGCGGCAGGAGTTCGTCAAGACGTGGCGCGACCGGCTCAAAGAGTTCACGCCCATCGCGCCGAGGCAGGTCGAGGACGGGCCCGTGCTCGACAACCGGCAGGTCGACGCCGACGTGGACGTGACGCAGTTCCCCGCGCCGTTCTGGCACGCGGAGGACGGCGGCAACTTCCTCGGCACCGGCAACATCGTCATCATGCGCGACCCGGACACCGGCTGGGTTAACGCGGGCACGTACCGCGTGCAGGTGCACGACAGCAAGACGCTCGGCATCATGATCTCGCCCGGCAAGCACGGACGCCTCATCCGCGAGAAGTATTGGGCGAAGGGCGAGGCTTGCCCGGTCGCGGTGTCATTCGGGCAGGACCCGCTGCTGCTGCTGCTCGGCGGGCTGGAGGTCGACTACGGCGAGGACGAGTTCGCGATGGCGGGCGGCATCCGCAACGAGCCGCTGGACGTCGTCGCCGCGCCGCTGACCGGCCTGCCCGTCCCCGCGACGTCGGAGATCGTCATCGAGGGGGAGATCCCGCCGGACCAGTTCCACCAGGAGGGGCCGTTCGGCGAGTGGACGGGCTACTACGCGAGCGGTGAGCGCGACATGCCCATCATCAACGTGAAGTCCATCAACTGGCGGAACGACCCCATCGTGATGGGCTGTCTGCCGGGCAAGCCGCCGAACGACAACACGTACTTCCGCAGCCCCCTGCGCGCGGCGATGCTCTGGAACGAGTTGGAGCGCGCGGGCGTGCCTGGCGTCGTGGGCGCGTGGTCGCACGAGGCCGGCGGCGGGCGCTTCCTGAACGTCATCTCCATCAAGCAGATGTACCCCGGCCACGCGAAGCAGGTGGGGCACGCGACGACCGCCGTGCACGCGGGCGCGTACGCCAACCGCTTCGTCATCGTAGTCGACGACGACATCGACCCCACCGACACGAACGAGGTGCTGTGGGCGCTCTGCACGCGCACCGAGGTGACGGACGACATCGACATCGTGAAGCGGATGTGGAGCACGTCCCTCGACCCCATGGCGTACGCCGGCGACGAGGGGCCGCGCTACTACAACAACCGCATGATCATCGACGCGTGCCGCCCCTTCGAGCGCCTCGCGACGTTCCCGCCCGTCGCCCGCGCCACCCAGGAGCAAGCCACCGAGCTCCGCTCCCGCTGGCCCGACCTCTTCACCGCCGACGGCAAGGTCCGCAAGGACGTCCGCCGCGCGGGGAGGAACGGCGGATAGCCACCGAACCCCACAGGGTTGCACCGGATGGCCAGGATGAGGAGGGCGTGGCGCACTCACGCCCCTGCCTGACCACTCCTGCTGAGCCATTCCTCACGAGTGCAGGGGGACGCGGGGCTTTCTGAAAGTGAGCCATTTTGCGCCATTTCTGGCCATTTCACTCCTACGCCAACGCGAGAATCCCTGCCAGCGGCCGGGCCATGGGCTATTCGGTTTTCCCGGTCCATCCACCTCCCGCCTGACATGAGCAGGGCGTCCCGACCAGCGTACGCGGCGGCGTGGCGTTGGGGTAAGGGGCGCGTGTCAGCAAAATCGGCGGGCTGCGCCAACTGCTCTTGTCATGCTGAGCGAAGCGCAGCGGAGTCGAAGTATCTCTCGGGAGACGTCTACTCGTTCTGTGCATCCCCAGTCCGGAGGGATGCACAAGGTGAATTGACGAACAACGAGAGGGGCGCACCTGCAAGGGTGCGCCCCTCCGGGACAGCCTTTCAACTTGCCACGCCACTGCCCGTTGCGCGTCGCAGAACATGCTCATCAGGTGCCGTTAGCCTGCGCTGGATGGATGGACGACGTTCCTATGGTTGTTTGCCCTTCGGACGACCCATTCGGGTAACAGGGCTTGCCCTGCCGCACCTGCCAACCTCAGTTCGATAGTACCACGAGGCGATTGAGGACCGAAGCTTCTCTCGGATATATGACACGCGGGGGTTGCGTGAAGTGCCCCACGAGGCGTTAGGGTGGATTCAGAGGCTCTGCCTCGCGTTGACCACTACCAGCAGGTGTACATACACTAGATATGCCTTACGAATGGGATGAAGCCAAGCGCCAAATCAACATTGAGAAGCACGGGATAGACTTCGAGCAAGTGGAAGCGTTCGAGTGGGAGACAGCCTTTCGGGAGCCGAGCATCCGTGAAGGAGAAGCGCGCACGTTCGCTTTGGGCTACATCGGCGACCGCCTGCACGCCCTGGCGTACGTAGACCGTGGTGACAACATCCGCATCATCAGTCTGCGCAAGGCCCACCCCAAGGAGAGAGACCGCTATGCCGCCTCTTAAGCCAGGACACGTCAGCCCGACGCCGGAAGAAGCGGCTGCCATCGAAGCTGCCATCGCCAACGACCCTGACACTCGCGAGATAACCGGGCCGTTGGTCCCTGTGGCAGAAGCTTCTCCGCACATCGTGAAGGCATACCTCGCCGGAAAGCTCACCCTCCCTCCCTACGCGCGCAAGGAGCACCCCAAGACGCGCGTGACGATCCGGCTCGACGCTGACATCGTAGCCCGCCTCCGCGCTGACGGCCCCGGCTGGCAGACTCGCGCCAACGCCGCCCTCCGCGAGGCCGTGCTGGGGAAGTAGGGGCATACGCCTGAAAGGAATCTAGGTGGGAATACGCATCCAGCCTACAGACATTGAAGTCCCTGCAGGCAACCCGTTCGAGAACGATTTGCTGGACCGCAAACAATCCATTGAAGCGCTCACTCGCCTGGTAGGTGCTGTCTACGGCCAATGTGTCTTGGCCGTAGATGCTCCGTGGGGCACGGGAAAGACCACCTTCCTGAAGATGTGGACGCAATATCTTCGTAACGATGGGTTCCCAGTCGTGGAATTCAACGCATGGGAAACCGATTTTTCCGAAGATCCCCTTATCGCACTCACAGCTGAGATTACTAGGGGGCTAGAAGAACACTTGCCTTCCAATAGTGGCATAGACGTTACCGAAATACGAAAACGCGCAGGAAAGATTCTCCTGGCAATCGGCTCAAATGCAATACGAGTTGCAACGCAGGGGGTACTTGATTCAACAGCCCTCACAGCAAATGATGACGATGAAACGTCTGCCGAAGTCCGAATGAGGACCCACCTGGATATCCAAAGATATATTTGCGACTTCAAGGAATCCCTAGCCGATGCTGCGGATAGAGTCAGAGACATCGATGGAAGCAGGTCAATCGTAGTAGTAATAGACGAACTCGACAGATGTCGGCCGTCCTATGCAATTAAACTCCTTGAGGTAGCCAAACATCTATTCGCTGTGGACAACATTATATTTGTCCTAGCAACTAACAGAGCTGCGTTAGCTCATTCAGTCAGAGCAGTCTACGGAAGCGAATTCGATGCTGAAGGATATCTACGCAGGTTCTTTGATATAGACTTCCGGCTTTCCAGTCCTAGCCGAGACAAGTTTATCCAGACAACGTTCAAAGCTGCACAGGTAGCAGACTACTTTGACAATCGAGCATATCGACACGAAGAGTATGCCATGCCGAATCTGTTGATGGAATCGCTTAGAGCTCCTAGCCTAAGCCTGCGCGATATTGCTCAATCTGTCCGACGCTTTGTGTTGGTTTTCGGTTCACTGCCGAGTCTTCGACGCCCACTATTGTCTATGGCTACCCTAGCACTTATGCTTCGGACTATCGATACGGAGCTCTATTTTCGCTTCATTCATCAAGAAGTCACCGATAAGCAAGTCGTTGAAAGAGTATCTGAGATACTCTATGCCAATGATCGCTCGCGCGTTCCCGTTGTATTCGAAATCTTGGTTGCTATTGCTGGTCATAGGGGTTCGTTTAACCCCAGGCAGTTGCATTCAAGTCTATTTGCAGAGTATGCAGAAGTCGTCTCTAGCGGAGAGGCACCTAATGGGTTTGGTGAAGAATACGCAGCGCATGCGTACGCCGTACTAGAGCAGAGTAAGTCCTATCTAGGCTATGCACCTGTGATGCGGAGCGCGTTTGAGCAGGCGGTTCAATGCCTTGAACTCATCTCACGGGACTTCACGGATGAATAGAGTGCTGCGCAGTCACACACCTCGTACCCGCGTCTCCACCTGAATCCTCCGGAAGAACGACGAGGTTCTCCTCTTAAATATCCGCCGACCGCGGCCTGAGCGACTCAGGGTTGGCGTCGACCCACTTCCAGTAGTGCTCCCACGCCTCGGAGACCTCGCCGCGGGAGCGGCGGGCGAGCGACGGCTCGAGGACGAGCGACGACATCGCCTCCGGGGTGCCGATGAGCTTGGCGTGCCAGGTCATCTCGGCAAGGTGCTCGGTCGCGATGGCGTCTATCGTGGCGGTCTCGACGTTGGGGCCGGTGAAGACCATGCCGTGGTTCTGCAGGTGGCAGGCGTTCGCGCCCTGCATCCGGGCGGAGACCGCCCTGCCCTGCTCGACGCTGCGTATCAGCGCCTTGTCCTCGTCGAACATGACGGGCTCGTGGGCGACGGCGGTCGCGAGCTCGGGGTCGAGGAGCGGAAGGATGGTCGCGCCCGCGAGGCCCATCATCGTCGCCCACTTCTGGTGCGTGTGAATGATGGAGCCGACGTCCGGGTGCGTGCGGTAGATCTCGGCGTGTATCGGCCACTCGCTGACCTTCGTGATCTTGCGGTCGCCCGCGCCCTCGATGTTGCCGTCGAAGTCCATGACGATGAGGTCCTCGGCCCGGACGCGGTGCATCTGGATGTGGGGCCACGGCTTGATGAAGAAGGTGCCGGTGCCGGGGATGCGCGCGCTGGTGTGGCCGCGCGTCGTGCCGAGGCCGGTGAGGTAGAGGAGGCGGTGGGAGACGGCCACCGTCTCGCGCAATGCTGCGTGTGCGTCGTTGGTCATGGCTAAAGCCCCGTGTGGCGAACGTAGGCCGCGTCGCGGTGGACGTCCAGCCACTCCTGGTTGCCCCACTCGCCGCGGGCGACGCCGTCGCGCACGTCGGGCTTCGGCGGCTCCCAGCGCTTCGCTGCGTCGTCGGCGAGGTACTGCTCCTCGATCCACTCCGGCGTGCCGACGAGCATCGCGCGCCACGTCAGCTCGGCCTGCTCCTCGGCGTCGGCGGCGGCGAGCATGGACTTCGAGACCGTCGTGCCGACGAACACCATGCCGTGCCCGCGCAGGTGGCAGGCGACGTTCCCGCCGAGCCACGATGCAACCGCGGCGCCCTTCTCCGGCGAGTTGATGGCGTCCGGCGTGCCGCTGTAGACCGGCCACCGCTCCGCCGCGACGGACGCCGTCGGGGGGTGGATGACGGGGAGCACGTCGCGCCCGGCGAGGCCGAACACGGTGCACCACTTCTGATGCGTGTGCGTGACGGCGTTCACCTCGGGCCGCGCCTTGTAGATCTCCGTGTGCAGCGCCCATGAGCCGACACGCCCCGGGTAGGCCTCGCTCGCCTGCACGACGTTGCCGTCGAGGTCGATGAGCATGAGGTCGTCCGCCTGCACGCGCTCGAGGCTGACGCTGGGCGTC
>DAOUHT010000040.1:0-31172 GCA_034428375.1 Dehalococcoidia bacterium
GGGGCCGAGGCCCTCGTGGTTCGTGCCGCAGCTGAGGACGTCGCCGGTGTTGAGCGTCATGATGCTCGTGGCGAACTCGATCAGCTCCGGGACGCGGTGCTCCATGTCGTCGGTGTTGTAGTCGTGGCGCAGCTGGCCGTCGTTCCAGAAGCGAACGTGCACGTCGTTGGGGTCGGGCATCTCGTCAGCCGTGACGATCACGGGGCCGAGCGGACCGAAGGTGTCGAACGACTTGCCCATCCAGCTGCCCGCGCGCCAAGTGCGGCGTCCCTCGCCACGCGCTGAGACGTCGATCAGGCCGGTGTAGCCGAAGATCGCGCTTGCGAAGTCTTCCCTGCTCACGTCCTTCGCCGGGCCTCTCGCAACGATGGCGAGCTCAGCCTCGTGCTGGAAGACCCACGGGTCGGTCGTTTCGGGCAGCACGATCGTATCGCCGGGCCCTACGATCGCGTCCGGCGACTTCAGGAACATGTTGAGGGGGCGCGGCTCCCGTTCGGCGTGCTCCCAGTAGTTGCCGATGCAGCAGAGTATCTTGCTCGGTCTTGGCAGCGGCGCGCGCAGCCGGAATGAGCCGTCGGCGTGCGACGGACCGCCTGCCGTGATGCCCTCGAACGCGGTTCGCAGCCCTTCGAAGCCGTCGATGACCGCTTCCATGCGCGCCTGTGGCGTAAGCGCAGCTGCATCGCCCAAGGCGGCGGTCAGTTCCGCGACGCCGCCCTCGACCACCGCGCCGAGGCGCTGCACGCCGGGGGCATCGGTCGTTTCAAACAGGCAGAGTTTCATGGGTGTTCTCCTTCAGCGTTTCCTTGTCGGGGCTACCGGTGGGCCGTCTATCAAGGTGGCCAACCAAGCCCGGCTCTGGCCACCTTGATGGCGGCTGTACGAGTAAATCGAGCGATCAAGGTGGCCACCGAAGCCCCCATCTGGCCACCTTGATATGGGCTTCTGGCAGGCCGTGGCCTGCTTCCTCGTATCAAGGTGATCAAGATGGCCATCGAAGAACCGCTTTTCTTGTTGAGCCATAGGCTGTGCCTATAGCTGTGCCGGGAGGTATTGACACAGTCTATAGCTGGGGCCGGGGGCCGACTCATGTGGGCAGCGTAGCAGACTCAGCTTGTACCGGATAAGGGGCAGGTGTCAGTGGTGTCGTCCCGGCGCGCGACCGTGTGCCCTGGCGGGCACCTCTGGATTCCCGCCTTCGCAGGAATGAGAGGGAAGGCGGGAAGGACGGGGATGGCAGGAATGGGCGGAAGGCGGGAATGACGGCTCGTCACGTTTCGTGGGCGAAGGTGAGGCCGTAGACGCGCGCGGCGCCTGCGGACAGCAGCGCCTGCGCAGCCGCCAGGAGCGTTGCGCCGGTGGTCGTGACGTCGTCCACGAGAACGACGGTCGCTCCGTCCACCCCGTCTGCGGGAGCGAACGCTTCGCGCACGTTCTGCAGGCGCTCGGCCCGGGTTGACGTGGCGACCTGCGACGACGTGTCCTTCGTGCGGCGCAGCGCGCCGGTCGAGAGCGGAGCGTCCAGCAGACGCGCGAGCTCCCGCGCCAGCAGCTCCGCCTGGTTGAAGCCGCGTTCGCGCAGCCGCGCCGGGTGCAGCGGCACGGGCACGAGCGTGAACGGCGGCGGGACGGTGACCGCCAACTCCCATGCCATCGGGCGCGCCATCTCCGGCACGAGGGAGCGCAGACCGCGATACTTGAGGTGCTGTACCGCGGTCCGTACAACGCCCTCGTAGGCGAACGGCGTCAGCACGTCGGCGAGCGGGCCGCTCTTAGGCGGAGGCCCCGGCGGCGGACGCTTAGCCTCTGCAAGGCAGGCCCCGCAGATGTATGCGCCACTCCTGCCGCAGCCGATGCAGCGGACAGGGAACAGCACGTCGAGTCCCGGGCGCAGCAGGTTGGAAACAATGCCCATGAAGATTCTTCCACCTCCGCTTCGTTCGCCCGGCGACAGACCCCTCTCCAGTCAAACCTACAGGGGCGAGATTCCCGCCTTCGCGGGAATGACGGGGAAAGCCGGAATGACGGGGGAAAGCGGGAATGACGGTGGCCGGACGATGCCCATGGAGCGAAACCGGATGGTAGGCTGAGCCGCATGATACGGGCAGTCTTCTTCGATTTCTACGGCACCCTCGCGGACTGGCCTGCGGCAGAAGACCTGCAACAGGCCGCAGCGGCCGCCGAAGGCATCGCGATCGAGCGGTCCGCCGTGGCGAGCGCCTATCGCACAGCGAACGCCTACCTCGACGAGGAGAACGCGAAGGGCCATGTCCGGGAGCGGGCGCAGGAGGAGCGCGACGCCGTCTTCGCCGAGTATGAACGACGGCTCCTTGCGAACGCAGGCGCGCCGGACGTGAGCCTGGACGTTGCAGCGCGCGTCTGGCAGCGCGTGCGCAGCGCGCCGGAGGAACTACAACTCCTCCCGGGCGCGGAGGCGGCGCTCGCAGAGTTGCGCGGCCGGGGGCTCACGCTCGGCGTCATCTCCAACATGGGACTCGAACTGAACGGGCTGCTCGAGGGTCTCGGCATCGGCGCGTACCTGCCCGTGCGCTCCTGCACCGCCACTGCAGGAGTGAGCAAGCCGCACCCGCGCATCTTCCAGTCCGCGCTCACGCAGGCGAGAGTGCGGCCCGATGAGGCCGTGCACATCGGGGACAGCATCCCGGCGGACGTGGAGGGCGCGCGTAGCGCCGGCATCGCGCCTGTTTTCGTGCAGCGCGCTCCGGGGCCGCGTCCACCTCACGGGGTGCCCGTGGTGGGGTCGCTGACCGAGGCCGTGGCGCACGTGCGGTCGCTGCTGGGGAGCGAGGGCTGACGTGAACCGCATCGTGCTGGGCGACAACATGGACGTGCTGCCGGCCGTCGAGGACGGCGCGGCGGCGCTCATCTACATCGACCCGCCGTTCAACACGGGGAAGGAGCAGCGCCGCGAGCGCCTGCGGACGGTGCGCGACGACGACCACGGCGACCGCACGGGGTTCCAAGGCAAGCGCTATCGGACGGTGCGGCTCGGCGCGCAATCGTTCGACGATGTCTTCGACGACTTCCTCGCGTTCCTGGAGCCACGGCTGGTGGAGGCGCACCGTATCCTCTCGCCCACGGGTTCGTTCTTCCTGCACATCGACTACCGGGAGGCGCACTACTGCAAGGTCCTGCTCGATGGGCTGTTCGGGCGCGAGTGCTTCATGAACGAGATCATCTGGGCGTACGACTACGGCGGGAGGCCGAAGTCCCGCTGGCCCGCGAAGCACGACACACTGCTCTGGTACGTGAAGGACCCCGCGCGGTACACGTTCCACTACGACGAGGTCGACCGCGTACCGTACATGGCCCCCGGGCTCGCAGGCGCCGAGAAGGCCGCACGAGGGAAGACGCCCACCGACGTGTGGTGGCAGACGATCGTCCCGACGGTGGGGCGCGAGCGCACGGGCTACCCCACGCAGAAGCCCATCGCCATCCTCAACCGCATCGTGCGGGTGCACTCCAACCCAGGCGACCTCGTGCTGGACTTCTTCGCAGGATCGGGGACGACGGGCGAGGCCGCGGCGCGCAACGGCAGGCGCTATCTCCTCATCGACAGCAACCCCGAGGCGGTGCGTGTCATGACGGAGCGGCTCGCGTTCAGCGGGCCGGAGGTGGTGACGTCACCCCAAGGCAGCCACCTCTCTCAGGAGCGGGGACGAGATGAGTAGAATGGCGGCCTCGCTGCCGGCGTGGAGTAGGTCACGACAACAGCGAGGCGCTCAACAGTCCGGAGCCCGCGAACCAGCGGTCAGCCGATCTCGCCGATCGCTGTGAGGCTGATGATTCCGGCGACGGCCACGAGCACGTAGACGAGCCGCGAGAACATGTTAACCTCGCCGAACTTCAGCCCGCCGGCCACCAGGGCCACGAGGTCGAACCGGAACAGGGCGACCAGCCCCCAGTTCAATGCACCGACCGCTGCCAGGACAATCGCTATGATCTGGACCACTTCCATGGGTTCCTCCTTCCAGGACCTGCTGTATGATGCGGACTCATCATAACGGACCATAGATGGTATGTCTAATATATTATACATACCATCGGAGATTTCTCTCCCCATGTGAGACCAGATGGACCGCATCAGCCAGATCAGAGAAGCCAGGAACCGGTACAGCACAGCCGTACTGCTGGACGAGCACGGGCTGGCGCATTCTGTGATCGAGCAGGCGATCGATCGTGGCATCAGCCACGCCGACATCTACCTGGAAGTGCTCATGCCGGCGCAGGTACGCATGGGCGAGCTGTGGCACGACGGGACGATCAACGCCGCCCAGGAGCACCTCGCCACCGCGATAACGATGGAGATGATGGAGCTGCTGCGGAAGACGATGGCGCCCCGGAAGAGCCTGGGTGTGCGAGCCCTGGTCACCCCGGTGGAGGGAGACCAGCACTACGTCGGCGCGCGGATGATCGCCGACCTCCTCCTGATGGACGGATGGGAGGTGGACTTCCTGGGGAACGGCACGCCGGCAGGCGACCTTGCCGCGTTCGTTCGGCAGCGGAAGACCGACCTCGTCGCGCTCTCCTCGACGTTGCCCGAATTCCTCTCGAACGCCAGGGCTGCCGCCGAGGCGGTGCGCGCGCTGCCTCCGCCGAGGCCGAAGGTGCTGCTGGGAGGCGCGGCCGTCGATGCAGACCAGAGCCCCGGGTCGCTGAGGTGCGATGCTATAGCCCGCAGCGCGATCCAGGCGCTCACCGAGGCGCGCCGCCTTGCAGGTCTGACCGTGGAGAAGGCGACGTTGGAGGAGCAGCTGGGGTGGATGGGACAGCGCATCAATGCGGCGCGTACCCAGCGACGGATGACGCAGCGCGACCTGGCGGAGGCATCAGGACTGGAGCGCTCCTACATCAGTTCGGTCGAGCACGGCAGGCAGAACCTTACTATCGGGGCGGTGTTGAAGATCGCGCACGCGCTGGATATGGCGCCCGGCGAGCTGCTGGCGCCTCCACCGCCGGGCGCGTGAGACAGAGCATGGCGGGCGCGACGCGCCCGCCATGCCTATGGGTCCTGGGACACCCTCACCCTGACCCTCTCCCAGAGGGAGAGCAGATGAGCGACTCCCCGATGGAAGAGAGGGGCCCAGGCGAGGTTCCTGCTCTCCGCGCGCGCTGAAGCGCGGGAACGACGGGTTACCACACCGCAGCTAGGACGTGTGTTTCACGTTGTACTGCAGCGCGGTGTGCGTCGCGTTGGCGCGGTCGCCGGAGCGTTCCGCGAACGCCACGCGCATGCTCACCACCATGACGTTCTGACGCTTCTGGATGTCGCGTTCCGTCTCGATGAGCAGTTCGCGCTTGAAGCCCTTGCGCCACTGCGTGCGGTTCACGAGCAGCAGGCGGCCCGTGTCCGCGACGTTGCCGTCCGATGTGACCTTGCCGTCCGCGTCGGCGAGGCGCAATTGCTCCGACACGATGACGGGCACGCCCTCGACCGCTCCCAGCTGGCCGGTGAGCAGCGTGGCTCGGGGACCGATCTTGTCCAGCGTCTGGAAGCTGTCCACCGCCTGCATGGCGATGTACGTGCTCACGTCCGTGATGAACGCGAGTTCGGACGGGCGCACGCCATACTTGCCGGTCATCCGCCGCAGCTGGTTGAACATGTCCACGGTGGGCTTCGCGTTGAAGTTGTTCCGCATCGCCGTGTTGTCCACCAGCGGCAGGTGCAGCAGGCCGTCGAAGCCCAGCAGGTAGTGCGCCTTGCCCGCGGTGGTAGGTGCGAGCGCCCCGCCGTCGTGGTTGATGTTGCTGGAGGTGGTCGTGTCGGCGTTCAGCAGCACGTCGTCCAGCACCTGCGCCGCATTGCGGAGCAGGGTGCCGCGCACCTCCGCCATCATCGCGATGACAGCGTCCTCTTCCAGTTCGTACGCCCACGGCACCATGCCGACCAATTCGTGCGCGGTCAGCGTCTGTTTCGCCGTTTTCAGGTCCGTCGACGTGGTGGCCGTGTTCGCCGTGCCGGGGTACCAGTCGACGTCGCCCAACTGCAGGGGGATGTCGAACGGGTTGGACGGCATCGTGACCGTCTCGAAGAGCGAGGCGACCGCCGTTTCCACGTTCACGTCCGCCCACAACTGGCGCGCCTCCTCCTGGGGCACGAGTTCGTCGCCCGCGCCCACGGTCGTCGAGTCCATCGCCTTGGCGACGCTCTCCTGCCACGCGCGGAGCGAGCGCGGGTCGTAGTCCTGCGGGCGGGCCTGCTGCGCCGCGAGCAGGCTCCGCATGACAGCGAGGTCCACGAGGTCGAAACCGTCCAGCTTCCCGCCGCGCACGCGGACGCGGTCGTTCGAACCCCGCCCCAGCAGCGCGTCACGCCGCGCCGAGCGGTCGTGCTCCAGCACGCGGCGCACCTCACCCGCGAGCCGCTCCTGCTCCTCGCGCATGAGCGTCAACTCCTTCGTGACGGGGCCGAGCCGCTCGCGCACGAACTCCTGCGTCTCCACTATCTCCTTCTGCATCTCGTCTATCGAAGACATACTCTCCTCCTTCTGTGGGATCAGTTCTCCTGTTCGTTCACCGGCGCGGCCTCTATGGCCTCGGCCAGCGCATCGCCGAACCTGCGCGCCGACGACGCCAGCGCGTCACGCTCGGCTGCGGTCAGGCCGTCCGGCGCAGCGCGGACCGACTCACGCATCAGCCGTGCGCCGCTCTCCAGCGCCTCGGCGGCATCCGGCGCAACCCGGCAGAGGACATCCACCAGCCGTGCCGCCTGCAACGCCACGCGCACCACCTGTGCTATCCGCATCGCTCTCCTCCTTTCCCGGCCCGCAAGGGGCCGTTTTGTTGTTGTCATCACGCTCCCTTTGTAGGGAGAAGGGGTTTCCCCAGACGAGGTTCCTGCCTCCGCAGGAACGACGGAGGGCGCCCACGAGGGATGCGTCTACGCGGAGATCAGGCCGCGCAGCCGCCGCAGTTCGTTCAGGACGCGCTGGGCGTCCTCCGGGGCGATGTGGGACGGCGGGAGGTCGAACGTGAACAGCGGGCGCAGCCGGGGCGCGTCGAGCCCGCCCTCGAGCGCCTTCGCCAGCGCGTGCGGGTTCGCGGGGACGGGCACCGCGCTCAACTCCAGCAACTCCTGCCTCGTGTACTCGACGCCGTCCACCGAACCGTCGCGCCCCTTGCGGAACGAGAATGCCCGCGGGCGGAAGCCGACGCTTACAGCGCGTAAGAACCGCTGCCGGTAGAGCAGCTCCACCTCCTGCGCGAAATCGGTGGGCGCGAACTCCACCGTCGCGACCAGCTTCGAGCCGTCCACGCCCACCCACGAACTGCGCCCGATGGGCGTGCGGGTGTAGTCGTGCGCCCACAGGAAGACGGGGTTGTGCTTGTAGGCGTCCAGCTCCCAGCCGTCGGCGCGCACCACGTCGCCCAGGCGGTCGGCCGACTCGTCCGACGCGACGACCGACAGCGGGCGGTCCTCGTTCGGCGCGACGGCGTGGCACACCGAGAACCTCTGCACGACCGGCGCGTCGGCCAGTCCCCGCCGGTACGCCTCCAGCGACTCCAGCAGCCGCTCCCGCTCCCAACGTTCGCGCTCACTCACCCCTGCGCTCACCTCATACGACACCATGCCTGTCCTCCTCTTCGTTCACCGCGGGCAACGCCGGGACACAAAAAAAGCCCCGGCCCTATCTCAAGGCCGGGGCTCGTCCCCGTTCATACATCCGTCCGGCGAACTTCGGTTGTTGGAATCAGGTTACAGCAATGTCGTCAACCGCGAAACCAGCCGATGTCACAAATCTGACTTACGCCGATTCACCCCCATCTTCACCTTCCTCCATCGAGGGAGAAGGGACCAGGCACACACCTCCGCCCTTCCGAGGGCCCTCACACTAACCCTCAGGAGAGGGGACCAACCGCCAAACGCGCCGACGCAAGGCGCGTGTAGACCGCGCCGGTGGGGAGCAGGTCGCTGTGGTAGAGGCCAACCTCCTCGACCACGAACGCGACGCGCCGGACGTCCAGCGCCACGACAGCATCGCGCAGCGCCTGCGACTCGTCGCGCGACAGCCTCGCATTGACACGCGCGAGCGTGACGTGCGGCGAGAAGTGACGCTCCTCGTTCGGGACGCCCGCTCCAGCGAGCGCGTCCTCCACGCTGTCGCGCAGGTCTGTCAGCGCGTCGAGGGCGCCGCCGACGCCCACCCACAGCACGCGGGGTGCGCCGCGCGAGGGAAAAACGCCCGCACCTGCCAGCGACAACTCGAACGGCGCGATGCCCTGGGCCGCGCGAACGACCGCCTCGCCGAGCGCAGGCGCCGCGTCCGGCAGAATGCTGCCGATGAACCGCAGCGTCAGGTGTGCGCCGTCCACGTTCGCCCACCGCGTGCCGTGCGGCGCGAACTCTCGCATCGCGCCGGCGATGCGCCGCAACTCGGCGTGGACGTCGCCCGGGAAGGCGAGCGCGACGAAGAGGCGGAGGTTGTGCTCTCGCTGCGCCGAGGCGTCGTCAGCCATCGCGCTCCGTTCTGGCGCGGGCGATCAGGTCGGCGAGGCGGGTGTACCAGCCTGCGATGTCGTCCAGTGAGTAGGAGGCGTTCGCCGGGCTGGGGTTCGGGGCGACGAACACGCGGCTGTCGCCGAGCCGGTCCGGCTGTTCGCCGAGCGGGACGTCGTCCTGCTTCCGTCCCTCCGCGTACTGCAGGAACCACTTGTAGCCGGTGATGCCGTTGAAGCAGACCACGAGCGGGGACGCCTCCAGCAGCTTCTCGCGCGTCAGCGGCGCCCAGGCGCGGAAGTCCGCGGCGCGAAGGCTCGATGCGCTGTTGCTCGCGCGCTTGACCACGTCCGTGAAGCCGATGGCGCGATGCTCGAAGAGCCACGCCTCGTCGCCGGGTCCGAGGCCGTTCCTCTCCGCAAGGCCGGAACGATTCAGCGCGCTCCAGAAGCGGTTCTGCGGCGTCGCGAAGTACTTGCCCACCGACGCCGAGTACGCGCCGGGGTTGATGCCGACGAACACGAGGTCGAGACCGGGTCGCAGGTGGTCGGGCAGCGTCGGGGTGTCAGTCATCGGCGAGCCCGAGGAGCCGCGCGGCGTTGCCGCCGAGCACGGCCTCTGCAGTGGGGGCGTCGAGCGTGGAGCGCGCCTGCTCCGCCACGCGCGAGGCCGGCAGCAGGGGGTAGTCCGAGCCGAACAGGACATGCTCCGCGCCCACGGCGCGTGTCGCAACGTCGAACACTTCCGCGTCGTAGAGGAACGGTGAGACCGCACTGTCGAACCAGGTGTTGGCGAGCGCGCCGCGCACCTCCGGCATGAGCGCGTAGAAGGGCAGCCCGCCGCCCCAGTGCGGGAACACCCAGCGCGCATCAGGGAAGCGTTCCGCGATCGCAAGCAGGCGCTCAGGGGTCGTCGGGCCTTTGCCGGGGTAGACGTGGCCGACCGGCTCCGAGCCGTGGACGTTGATGAGCAGCCCGCGCTCCACCGCGAACCGCACGAGCGGCTCGACGGAGTCCTCTGTCGCAAGGTCGATCCCTTGCAGCGCGGGGTGCAACTCCCCGATGCCGACGGCGCCCGCGTCCACGCAGCGCTCTACCTCCCGCAGGGCGTCATCGCCCCAGCCGGGATGCACGGAGCAGAACGCGGCGATGCGCCCCGGGTAGCGAGCCGCTGCGTCGAGCAGGCAGTCGTTCGCCTCGCGCCCGACGTCGCGGTCGCACCAGCCGAAGCCGAGCACGACGGAGAAGTCGATGCCGCTTTCGTCCATCGCGGCGATGAGTCCGTCCGCGGTGGCCATCGATCCGCCTGAGCCGAAGAGCGTGCCGAAGGTCAAGTCGCGCGCGGCTATCCCGGCGCGCCGCTCATGGAACGAAGCGGGTAGCAGGTGCGTATGAAAGTCAACGATCACGAGTCTTCAACCCTCACCCAACCCTCTCCCGCGCCTGGGAGAGGGGTCAAAGGTTCCTAGGGATGGTCTGAACAAGCGAACGTTCTCCGAGAGATGTTTCGACTCCGCCTCCGGCTCCGCTCAACATGACAGGCAGGGGGCGAGGTTCCTGCCTCCGCAGGAACGACGAGGCGGACTTGTTCAGACTATCCCTAGTTCTCGGAGCCGGGCTCCTCGCCCTCCTCGAACGCGCTGCCGGAGAAGATGCCGACCTCCCGTCCCTGGTGGACGTGCACGACGAAGTCGTCCCGTTCGAGGCCGATTGCGTCCAGCAGCTCGTCGTCGAGGTCGGCGATGATGTCCTGAATCTCGTCGGTGGTGTAGCGCTCAGAGACGCACAGGGTGGCGTGGATGATGCGCCCGTAGAAGTGCACGTCGAAGCGCCCCTGCGGCTGGGGTTGGTCGTCCTCATAGAGCGTGTACACCTCAGAGAACGGCGTACGGCACTCGCGTTCGAAGCGGATCATCGGTGCTCCTTTGAATCGGCCTGCGCCTTAGCAGAGGGTGGAAGCGCTGCTCAGGGACGTACCTGTCCGTCGCCCAGCGCTATCCACTTGTAACTCGTCAGTTCGCGCAGTCCCATCGGCCCGCGAGCGTGTAGCTTGTTCGTGCTGATCGCGACCTCGGACCCCAGCCCAAGCTGGGAGCCGTCGTTGAAGCGCGTGCTGGCGTTCACGAGCACGACCGACGCCTCCACAGCGTCGGTGAAGCGCATCGCGGCGCTGTAGTCCTCGGTCACGATCGCCTCGGTGTGCCCGGAGCCGAACTCGTCGATGTGCTCCAGCGCGTCGTCGAGCGAGTCCACGACCTTCACCGACATCGTGAGCGAGAGGAACTCCTGTCCGAAGTCGTCCGGCTGCGCGGCGCGCACCTGCGACTCCTGCACCGGCCCGATGAGCGACAGCGCGCGCTGGTCGCACCGCAGCTCGACGCCAGCCTCCGCCAGTTGGGAAGCCGCGCCGGGCAGCAGTGCCGGGGCAGCCGAGGCGTGCACGAGCAGCGTGTCGAGCGCGTTGCACACGTCCGGGCGCTGCGTTTTGGCGTTGTAGATGATGCCGGACGCCTTCTCGAGGTCCGCGCCTGCGTCCACATACACGTGCACGACGCCGACGCCGCCGGTGATGGCGGGTACGGTCGCGTTGTCGCGCACGTACTTGATGAGCGTCTCGCCGCCGCGCGGGATGAACAGGTCCAGGTAGTCGTTGAGCCGGATCATCTGGTCGACGACCGCCCGGTCCGTGTCGGTGACGAACTGCACGGCGTCCGGCACGGCGTTCGCAGCCGCCAAGGCATCCTTCACGAGAGCAGCAACAGCCGTGTTGGTGTGGACGGCTTCCTTGCCGCCGCGCAGCACGACCGCGTTACCGGACTTGACGCAGAGCGACACGATGTCCGTCGTCACGTTCGGGCGGGCCTCGTACACGCAGCCGATGACGCCCAGCGGCACCCGGCGCCGCTCGATGCGTATCCCGTTCGGCAGCGTGCGCGAGTCGAAGCATTCCCCGACCGGGTCGGGAAGCAGCGCGACGGAGCGCACGTCGTTCGCCATGCCGGTCACGCGCTGCTCGTTCAGCAGCAGCCGCCCCAGAAGCGCCTCGCTCAGTCCGGCCTCGCGTCCGGCTTCGAGGTCGCGGGCGTTCGCCTCCAGGATCGTGGGACAGTTCGCTTCGAGGGCGTCGGCGATGGCGCGCAGCGCGCTATTCTTCTGCTCAGTGGAGAGCATGCGCACGCGCTTGGACGCCTCGCGCGCCGCGTGTGCCTTCGTGATCAGTTCAGAGGTTGCCGTTCCGGTTGCCATGCGTGTCTCCCCTCGTGCTCAGACGACGACCATGTTGTTGCGATGCACGGCTTCGTCGCCGTTGTGGTGCCCGAGCAACTCCATGATCCGGTCGGAGCGTTCCCCCGCGATCTTCCGCATCTCCGACGAGTCGTAGTTCGCTATCCCATAGGCGAGGCGCGAGCCGCCCACCGAGAGGACCTCCACCACGTCGCCCCGCACGAACCGTCCGTTCACCTCGCGGATGCCCGCGGGCAGTAGGCTGCTCGACTGCTCCCGGAGCGCGCGCACCGCCCCATCGTCAACCACCACCCCTGCGTCCTTCTTCGTCATGCCGCTCAGCAGCCACCGCTTCCGGCTCTCAACCACCGACCCACTCGCAGGGAAGAACGTGCCGTTCGTGAGCTCCCCGCATGCGGCCTCCCTCACGACGGCAGGGTCTCCGCCGAGACCAAACACCACCGCGACGCCGATGCCGGTCGCATGCTGCGCCGCCAGGAGCTTGGAAGCCATCCCCCCACGGGTGGCGGTGCTCGTGTGCACCTCCGCCAGGGACATGATGGCGTCGTCTATCTGTTCGACCTGGGGTATCAGTTCCGCCGTGGGGTCGCGGTTAGGGTCGGCGGTGAACAGTCCGCCGGTGTCCGTCAGCATCAGCAGCAGGTCGGCGTCGATCACGTTCGCCACGATGGCGGAGAGCGTGTCGTTGTCGCCGAAGCGCTGCCCGTTGATCTCCTTCGTGTCGACCACGTCGTTCTCGTTCACGATGGGCACGACGCCGCGCTCCAGTAGGCCGTTCAGGGTGTTACGCACGTTCAGATAGCCCACGCGGTCGTCCACGTCACGCGCGATGAGCAGCGTCTGCGCGACGACAATCCTGCGCCGCGAGAAGAGCTCCTGGTAGGCGTGCATGAGGCGGCTCTGTCCGATAGCCGCGAGCATCTGGCTCGCAGCGACGCTCTTGCCCTGCACGACACCGGGCGCGGCCTCATGCCCCGCCGCGATGGCGCCCGAGGTAACGAGGACGACCTGTGCGCCCATCTCCACCACGTCCGCGATCTGGTCTACCAGCGACTCCATGACGGAGCGGTCCAGGTGGGCGGTCTTGCGGGTGAGCACGTTTGTGCCGGCCTTGACCACGATCCGCCGGTAGCGCAACTGAACACCGCCCTGTCCAGCGTCTGCATTTGCCGTCTGGAGTGCCATGCTGCGTTCTCGGTACCGTACTGAAGGCTATGGGGACGTGGGAGTCACTCGTACGGGCATTGTACAGTATGCCCCTGCCACGGCAGGCCATGAGGGACGCGCGCTACCTGACCTCCGCTATCAGCTCCAACAGCAGACACGGCTCTCCCCACTGCTCCTTGTCGTCGAGCGACCACTCCGCCGACGAGCCGGACGGGCGCAGGCGCAGCCCCTCGTCCCCGCCGTACACCAGCACCACGACGCCATCCCCGGAGTCCGACACCTTTGCCGCCATCGCCGGGACCGGCTCCCCGCCCGACCAGCCAACCACGTCGCAGGGGCCTTCCCAGCCATCAGGCCGGAACGCGGACTCGACCCACGTCACCTCGTAGGACTGCTCCAGCGCCTCGAACATGCGCGTGACCGAGAGGTCGCAGTTCTCCCCGGCCTCGACGTCTACCTCGACGTACTCCATGCGCGCAGTCTACCGGCAACTACTCGTAAAGCGCATACGCGGCGGACGAGGGTTCGCTCCCCAGTCCCTGCTCCGCCGCCCTGCGCCACAGGGCCGCCGACGCCTCATGCAACGGCATGCGCAGCCCCTCGCGCCTCGTCTCCGCGAGCAGCGGTTCGTAGCAGGCGACGTAGTCGTCCACCGACGGCCCTGCGTCCCCGGACGCTCCGCCGAGGATGACCTGCCCGATGCGCTCCAACCGCGCCGATGAGCCCGACGCCGTGCGCATCACCTCGTACATCGCCTGGGCGTCCATCCCCAGTTTCGTGGTCAGCGCGAACGCCTCGAACACGCCGACCTCGTACATCGCCGCCGTTGCCGTGTCCAACGCCTCGTACCCACCGTCGTGCGGCGGCACAGCCGCGTCGCGCGGCAGGAGCTTTCCCGCAACCTCGACGCCCGCTATGGGCTCCAGCGCTTTGATCGCCTCCGGTGGGTCGGCGCTGGCCAGTCCCTGCTCGGCGGCATACAGCCACGAATCGCGCGCCGCGTTCCGCAGGGGCAGCTCAAGCCCTGCCTGCTCGATCATCCACTCCATCAGGTCCTGGTCCTTGATGTTCGTGGACACGTACGACGTCTGCTCGAAAGAGCGGTCGAGTATCTTCGGCAGGATGCGCTCCAGCTGGCGGCTCACGGACGCTCCTTTGCGCATCACGTGGAAGAGCAGCCCACAGTCCAGTCCCTGTTTCGCCCCCAGCACGAACGCCTCCAGTACTCCCAGCTGGTTGATGTCCTTGACCATGTTGTTGAGCAGCTTGGCCATGTTGCCGCTGCCGACCGGCCCCATGTACCTCGCGTTCGCCGACACCGCATCGAGTGCGGGACGGGTGCGCTCGAACGCGGCGGCGTCTCCGCCCACCATCACCGTCAGCCTGCCTCCCCACGCCACGTCGCCCGTCCCCGACACTGGCGCATCGAGGTACGTCACGCCCCGCGCCGCGCACGCCTCTTCCATATGCCGCGCGAACTCCGGGTGGACGGTCGAATGATCGAGCACGATCGTGCCCGGCCCGGCGCCTGCCAGCACGCCGTCCTCGCCGCACAGCACTGACTCCACGACCGCGTCGCCCACGAGACACAGCCCGACGACCTCCGCGCCGCGCGCCGCATCCGCGGGCGAACCCCCGGGCGTCGCGCCCATCCCGGCGAGTTCCTGCACCTTGCCCTGGCTGCGATTGACGACCGTGACGTTGTGCCCCGCCTTGAGCAGGTTCACCGCCATCGGTTTGCCCATCATCCCGATCCCAACGAATCCGATATCCATCCCTGCGCTCCTGCGGGTGGTGCTAGTAGTCGAAGTGCACGCTATAGAGGTCTTCGATCCGGCCGTCGTCCTTGAACCGCCAGACGCCGATATGGCCGCGCCGCAGGTCGCCGTTGCCGTCCCAGTCCATCGTCGTCGCGGCTCCCTCGTAGTCCACCGCTCCGCCTTCGCCAAGGATACGCAGCGCCTCCGCCACTCCTGCAGCCGTCGGCGCTGTCACTGTACCCGGCCCGCCACCGACGCTGCGCAGCTGGTCGCGGATGGCTGTGCCGTCGACGCTTCCCGCTGCCTGCGCCGCCAGCGCGAGAGCGATCGTAGCGTCGTACGTCTCCCGCACGTAGGCGTACTCCGGCAGGTTCCCGTATTCCGCAACGAACGCGGCATCCCACTCGTCCGAGGTCGCACTCTCCGGCGCCGCCACACCTGCCGTGCCGTACGCGTCCGCGAGAGCGCCACCGACGGCGCTGCCCAGAGCGGGACTCTTCAAGGCGTCGCCCAACATGAACCGGCTGTACAGCCCGCTCTCGACAGCCTCACGGATGACCACCGCCGCCTCCGCCTCGAACGTGAGCACAACGAGTGCCTCAGCGCCCCCGCTCGCCGTCTCCTGCAACTCGGGGAGGAACGTCGTCTGCCCCGGCGGGAGGACGACGGGTTGCAGCCCTCCCGTCCACGCCGCCGCGAAGGACTCGAAGAGGCCGCGTCCCCAGGCGTCATCGCGGTAGACCAAGCCGACGTTCGTGAAGCCGAGGTCCCGCGTCACCTGCGCCAGTACAGGCCCCTGCGCGCTGTCGGACAGGGCGGTGCGGAAGAAGAAATCGCTGTCTGCCGCGTTCGTGAGGAGCGGGGAAGTGGCCGACGGACTGATGACCGGTATGCCCGCCGGACCGGCTACCTGTTCCACCACGGGGAGCGAGTTCGCGCTGGAGTTGGGGCCGACCAGGGCATGAACGCCGTCTTCCTCGATCATGCGCCGGGCTTCTTCCACCGCTACCGCGGGGTCGCGGGTGGAGTCCCTCGTCACTGTCTCGACGGGACGCCCGAGCACTCCCCCTGCGGCATTGATCTGCTGCACCGCGAGGTCGAACGCCCGCTCCCGGTCGCGCGCCTTCTCCTCCGACCCCGGACTGAAGTCCAGCAGCAGCCCGATCTTCAGCGGACCGGCGTCTGGACTCTGCGAGCCGTCGCCACAGGCCACAACCGCCCCCAGCAGAAGCGCACAGACCAGAATCGCACGGGCCGCAATTGACGTGAACGTAGCCATGCCTCCTCGGGAGCCGCTTTCGGCGACAGCCCCACGAGTATAGCAACCCTCCTCGCCACGCCAGCCAGCGCATCCATCCGCTATCATGCATTCTTGGCGCTTGGCGCAAGACTCCCATAGGCCCTACTCGAAGGAGAAGCACATGCAGTACCGCAGACTCGGCGACACGGACCTCAATGTATCCGTCATCGGACTCGGAACCAATAACTTCGGCAATCCCTCGCGCATCAGCGACCACGCTGACAGCAAGCGTGTGCTCGACAAGTGCCGGGACGTGGGCATCAACCTCATCGACACCGCCAACATCTATGGCGGCGGTCAGAGCGAGGTCCACATCGGCGAAGCACTGCGCGGCCAGCGGAACGACTTCCTCATCGCCACCAAGTTCAACCTCAACAGCCTGGACGGGGAGTCGCCCCGCGACCGCATCATGAAGAACGTCGAAGAGAGCCTCACGAAACTCCAGACCGACGTCATCGACCTCTACCAGATCCACTTCATCCCGCACGGCGTCCCGCACGAGGAGTACCTGGAGCCGCTGAACGACCTCGTCAAGGAGGGCAAGGTACGGTACGTGGGCGAATGCAACTACTCCGGCTGGCGCCATGCCGACGCCAACCGGGCCGCCGACGAGCGCGGACTCGCCCCGTTCGTCTCCTCCCAGAACAACTACAGCCTCATGCACCGGCAGGTCGAGCTCGAACTGCTCCCCTACTGCACAGAGCACAACATCGGTTTCCTGCCCTACTTCCCGCTCGCGGGCGGCTGGCTCACCGGCAAGTACGCGGCGGGCGCGGACGTGCCCGGCAGCGCGAGGCGGATGGTCGGCCAGTTGCAGGGCGACGAGCGAGCCCGCGATGTGCTTGCACGCCTCGACGCCTATGCCAACGAGCACGGGCACTCGGTCCTCGACCTCGCGTTCGCGTGGCTGCTCGCGCATCCCGCGGTGAGCTCGGTCATAGCGGGAGCGATGACCGAGGAGCAGGTCGTGTCCAACGCTGGCACGTCGGACTGGATGCTCTCACCCGAGGAGCGCGACGCCGTGGACGCCATCGCCGCGTGGGACGGCACCGACGAAGAGGTCGAGCGCTTCGGCATGGGAGCGGACGTCCCGCAGGCGCCCGTCCGGTAGGGGAGACCGTCCTCAGGAAACGTTGCGCAGGCGCAGCGCGGTCGTCATCACCCAGGTCATCGTCGTGGCGAACAGGCCGCGCTGGAAGAGGCCGCGCTTGCGGAGCCAGGTGCGCGAGTAGTACGGCAGCGTCAGGATGCAGGTCGCGGCGAACATGCCGTAGGAGAACCATCTCCACCAGCCGCACCACGCGGGACGCTCCTTCAGCGCTCGGGGCGACAGCGCCATGAGCAGACCGATGCTCGACAGCGTCATCCCGCCCGCGATGTTGTGGGCGCTGTTCTCCGTGATGCCCGGCAGCACCTGCCGCTCGCTGCGCGTGGGATACTTCGCCGCAAGGACCGCGCCGAGCCCGTATATCGCCACGAGCCCCCAGAGGGCGCGTCCGCGCTTCCCGCCCCTCGCCTCGTGGTGCAACACCGGGCCAAGCCCTTGCACAAGCACGCCGTAACCCGCGAACGCGGCATTCATCAGCCTGGCGCTCGACGTGCCCCGCGCTGCGAGCCGGCTCATCGTGTGCTGCGTCGAGCTGTAGCCGGGCGGGGCGTTGCGCATCGCACGCGCCGTGACCGACGTGTAGTAGAGCGGTGCAAGCACCGCCATCGAAGCCAGTCGACGCCGTATCGAGCTTGACAGACTCACCCTGCCACTCCTGACGTGATCGCGATTGCCGCAGCGATCAACACTATCCCCAGCGCGATGCGCCGGAACACCAACGCCGGGATACGGCTGGAAAGCCATATGCCGCCGAAGACGCCCGCTGCGCCTGCGGGCAGGAGCACCGCCGCCAACTGTACCGATTCGAGCGTCAGGACGCCCGCCACGGCATAGCTCGGGAACGCTGAAAGCGACACCCCTGCCAGATAATAGATGATATCCGCTCGGAACTGTCGCTGCTCGACCCCCTGGTTCGCAAAGAAGAGGATGACGGGCGCGCCCGCGAGGCCCGTCGCTCCCGTGAGCAGTCCGCTCGCAGCGCCGACCGGGATCGAGGCGAGACGCTGATTGCGCGCCGTGCGCTGCAATCCGAGCAGCAAGGCCACCGCTACCGTGCCCGTCACCACCCCCAGGATTATCTTGATCTGCGGTGCTTCGAGCCTCGTCAGGATGAAGGTCCCTATCGGTGTGCAGACCACGCCGGCAAGCATCATCGGCCATATCCGTGCGATGCTGAACTGGTGCCGCGTGTGCACCATCAGCGGGAAGTTCAGGATCGTACCGAGGATCAGCAGCACGGGGATCACGAGTTTCGGGTCGAGGTACGAGGCCATGATGGGCGCCGACGTGACGACGAACCCGAAGCCGGTCGCGCCCTGGATGAGCGAGGCGAAAAGCACGGTGACGGCGGAACCGATGACGAATGGCAGGTCTGGCATGAGCGGGCGCGGTCGCCCTAGTCCGTCGGAATGAACGGGGCGATCGAGCCGTCGAACAGCAGGCTGCTCGGCAGTATCTTGCTCACTTCCTCTATCGTCCACTTCCCCTTGGTGCGCCAGTCCTTGTTGACCGTCCGCACCTCGGTGGGGTGAGCGTAGAACCCGTACTTGCCGCTCCCCGCGCGGAACACGCAGCCGTTCACGTGCGCCGCCGCGTCGGTAGCCAGCCACACGACGATGGGCGAGACGTGCTCGCCGCCGGGGCGGTTCGCCGCGAGTTCGTCGCCCGCCTTCTTCGCGGGGATGCCCGCCTCCGCGAGCACCTGCGGATGGCGGTAGTTGATGAACCCGCGTGTCTGCGCCATGGGCGCTATCGCGTTCACCGTGATGTTGTAGTAGCGCAGCTCGAACGCCAGGTTCCACGTGAGGCTCACGATGCCGCCCTTCGCCGCGCCGTAGGCCGCTCGTCCCTCCGGGTTGCGCCACTGGCTCGACGCCGTGTTGATGATGCGGCCTGAGCGCTGCTCCATCAGCAGCGGCACGGCGTGGTGACAGGTGTTGAACGTCCCCTTGAGGTGCGTCCCCACCACCGCCGCGAAGTCCTCAGGCGTTATCTCGTGGAAGAGGCCCTCGCGTGCGATGCCCGCGTTGTTCACTAGGATGTCCAACTGCCCGTAGGTGTCGATGGCCGTGCGGATGATCTGCCCGGCTTCCGCGTAGTCCGCAACCGAGTTGTAGTTCGCAACGGCCTCGCCGCCGTTCTCACGGATGAAGGACACCGTGTCGTCGGCAGGCGCTGCGCTCCCGCCTGCGCCCGTCCGCTCGACGCCTGGGTCGTTGACCACGACCTTGGCCCCCTCGGCGGCCATCGCTATCGCGTGCGCCCTGCCGATGCCCCGGCCCGAGCCCGTGACGATGGCCACCTTGCCCTCGAGCCTGTTCCCTCTCGGCGGAATGTATTCGTCTGCCATTGTGCTTCTCCTCCGCCTTACGGGATGAATGGGGCCTTCGTCTCGCCCATCAGCACGGTGGACGGCAGCACTTCGTCCAGCTCATCGAGCGTCCACGGGTCGCCGTTGCCTGCCTCGCGGTACAGCGTCCTGATCTCGGTCGGATGGCTGTATCGCCCGATCTTGCCCGACCCCGCCCGGAAGACGATGCCGTTGACCCCTGCTGCCTCTTCCGAAGCGAGCCAGACGATCAGCGGCGAGACGAACTCCGGCCCTGCGCGGTTGTCGCCCTGCTCCGCCGGGTTCTTCTTCCGGTCCAACCCGGCGTCCGCCAGCATGTCCCGGTAGGTGTCGTCGCCGAAACTGCGCGTCGCCGCCATCGGCGCGAGCGCGTTCACGGTGATGTTGTGGTTCCGCAGCTCGAAGGCCAGCCCCCACGTAAGCGACACGATGGCGCCCTTCGCAGCGCCGTAGTTGCCGCGCCCCTCCGGGTTGCGCCACTGGCTCGACGCGGTGTTGATGATGCGCCCGTAGCGTTGCTCCATCATCACTTTCACGGCGTGGTGACAGGTGTTGAACGTCCCGAACAGGTGCACGTTCATCAGCCCGTCCCACTCCTGCTCGGTCAACTGGTGGAAGAGCCGGTACTGGAACGTCCCTGCGTTGTTCACCAGGATGTCCAGCCGCCCGAAGCTGTCGACCGCCGTTTTGATGAGGTTGCCCGCAGCCTCGTAGTCCGAGATGTCGTCGTAGCTGGCGACAGCCTCGCCGCCGTTCTCGCGTATCTGCGCGACCGCCTCATCCGCCGGAGCGCGGGTGCCGCCGGAGCCGTCGCGTTCGACTCCGATATCGTTCACGACGACGCTCGCGCCCTCCTCGGCCAGCGCCATCGCGTGGGCGCGTCCGATGCCCCGGCCCGAGCCCGTGACGACCGCTACTCTCCCCTTGAGCAGATCTCCCATAAGGTTCCTCCCTGCCGGCCCGTCAGCCGGACTCGTTGCCACTGCTCTTGATGAGCTGCGTACCGAGATAGACGCTCCAGGCAACCCACACGAAGTAGCACGCCCTGGAGACCATGATCCCTTCCGCGCGCAGATCGACCGCGAAGAGCCCGACGACCAGGCCGGCGAGCGAAACAAGGGAGACGACCACGATCCCGTTCGCCGCAAGCACGTTGGAGCGTGCGCGCATCCACGGGCTCAGGCCCAGGACGAGGAATGCGGCGGCGACGAACAGCCCGCCCAGGACACGCCCTGCGGATTGCACCTCGATGAGCGCCAGCCCCACCGACAGCGATTCTGCCGATGAAAAGTTGATCTCGGAGATCGGGTGGTTCAACCCCTGGGTTATCCCCCAGGCACTCATGCCAATCCCAAGGAACACCACAGCGAGCAGCGCCGCGCCGATACCGCCGCCTTCCCGGATCGCTCCAGCCTGAAGGACGATGTACCCGAACAGCAGGAGCGCGAGACCGAACGGCGTGACCAGTGCGGTCAGGTGCGTGAGTGCAGTGTTCGACGCCCTCGCCGTGATGCTCGCAACCGCGTCGGTCGAGTCGGCGCTGTCTATCAACAGACCGCCCGGTTCGATCAGGAAGAACCCTAGTGCGAGCAGTGGTCCGATAACGAGAGCCCATCCTCCGAATCTGTTCATCGCAGGACTCATCACGCCCTCCTTCCCAACGGATGCAGGCACGCTAGCAAGCCTGAGCGGACGCGGTCAAGCGCGACTCTTACACGTTGTCAGCGATGCGTGAGCCGATGAGGGCCGCTCCGGCAGCGTACACCGGGAGCACCTAGTTCTGAATCTCGTCTTCCCGGAACCTCGTCCAGGACGTGAATATCGGCAACGGCGAGGGCAGCACCCCCTCCGGGTCGTTCAGCCTGAAGTCTATCTCCTCTGTATCGAAGACATCCCCGATCGAGATGGAGAAACCGGCGACCGGAACGCAGTCGCTGCACTGCGTGGGGAACTGCTGCCTCGTTCGCGGCTCGATGAACCGGAGCGTTATCTCCGACCCTCCGCCGCGCTGTTCGATACTGTAGTCCTCGGCAGAGAGTTCCCACTCGTCGACCACGTGCCCGCCCTCGGCGTATTGGGCGTAGATGCCGAACGGCCCGAAGAAGTCGATGACGATTGCCTTCCGAGGACTGGTGTCCTTGCCGGGCTCGAACTGGCGGAAGGAGCGGCCCTCGAGCTCCGCCTTGATGCGCTCTGCCTCCGCCCCGGTCACCGGTTGCAGCGGCTCGTCCTGACCGCATGCAGGCGCGATGACGAGCACTGCGAAGAGAACGAGAGGCGCCACCCATCGGAGCGTCATACGGCCATCTCCACCTGTCACACGCTCCCTAACGCCGGGGGCGGCGCCGGTCGGCGGAGTCCAACATCAGCGTTACGGGGCCGTCGTTCACCAGCGCGACGTCCATCATCGCCTGGAACTGCCCCGTCTCAACGGGGACGCCCGTCGCGCGGAAACGCTCCACGACATCATCGAATCGCGCCACCGCCTCGTCTGGAGGCGCAGCTTCCGTGAACGACGGTCGACGTCCCCGGCGCACGTCGCCGTACAGCGTGAACTGGCTCACCACCAGCAGGCTTCCTCCGACATCCTCCACGGAGCGGTCGAACCGGCCTTCGGCATCGGGGAACACGCGCAGGTGAAGGGTCTTCTCGACGATGTAGTCGGCGTCGGCGTCCGAGTCGTCCCGCCCCACCGCCACCAGTACCACCAACCCCATCCGGATGCGCGACACCACTTCGCCGTTTATCGACACAAAGGCGCTGCTGACGCGCTGGATCACCACGCGCATCGTATTACTCGGACGTGCTGGACGCTTTGCTCTTCGAGTCCGCCAACTTCGAGTCGCTCTTCTTCTCTCCGGAAGAAGTGGCGGCGGACGATGACGACGATGAAGAAGACGGCGAGGCTGAGGAAGACGACGAGGCGTCAATGCCCTTCCGGGCATAATCCGTCGTGTAGAAGCCGGAGCCCTTGTAGATCACCGTAGGGGGTGAGAAACGGCGGCGGCCGGTGCCCGCGCAGGCCGGACACGGCTGCTCCGGGCTCGCGTCGAAGCCCTGCCGCAGGTCGAACTCGTTACCGCAGGAGCCGCACTGATATGCGTAGGTAGGCATAGGATAGGCCCTTCTCGCAGTTAGCAGTCGCGTGTGGCGACTGCTAATGCCAAAATACCCGCACACTTGCGCGTTGTCAATCGCCCCAGCCTCCTGATGACTACTCCCCCGCAGCCCCGCTGGTTCACTCGATCCTGTTCATCCTCGTTGGTTATCTGAGCAGCGACATTTGCCCGTTGTGCAGACGAAGCATCCCTGCTTACCCTGTTCCTGGCGGCCGCGACCCTGCCCCCGCGCCCCATCGAAGGCCCTGTTGCAGATCGTTGCATTTCCGTTGCACCTCCGTTGCTTCGGTGTTGCAGTCCGTACGGATCGCCGAGGCGAAGCGCAGCCCGATCGTTGCAAAGGAGATGCCGCTCTCACGAGTGGAATACGCCTGATGCAGCAGAAAGCAACAGGAAACAGAAAAACACCGCGCGGGCGCACATCGGCAGGGCTGCGGGGCGAGGGCCAGCCCGTCCCGCAAGAGGCGCGCCGCCTTGCCGGTGAGCGTGGCGCTATGCTAGCATCACTCTCGCGCGGCGCATGCGCACGGAGCATTCATGGCATACGTTGAGATGAGAGACGGGGAGCCGCCCGAGGCGATCGTGTCGCGGTTCCGCGCGGCAGTTACCCGCAACGGCATCCTCAAGGCCCACAAGGACCGGCGCTTCTTCCGCTCCAAGGGAGAGAAGGCCCGCATCGCGGCCCGCCGTTCCGCAAGGCGCCGCCGCCGCTCAGGCATGTAGCCCTTCCGCCGAGCCTGCACGCGCTGGCAGGTCAGGACAGCCAGCGCACAGCCCCCGTTACCTGAATCTGCATTGTGGGGCGACTCGTGAGGCCCATCCGCATAGCCCTCGGCCAGATGAACGCCACCGTCGGCGACCTCCAAGGCAACGCCGAGCGGGTGCTTGCGCTTGTCGGCCAGGCACAGGAACAGCAGGCCGACCTCGTCGCCTTCCCTGAACTGGCCCTCACCGGCTACCCGCCGGAGGACCTCCTCTTCAAGCGCCAGTTCCTCCTCGACGCCCGGGCCCAACTGGAGCGCGTCGCCGAAGCCGCCCACGGCATCACCATCATCGTCGGCGTTCCTGAATTCGTCGACGGCGAGCCCTTCCACCTCGGCGCGGCCCTCTACCCGGACCAGATGGAAGGCCGCATCTACAACGGCGCAGCCGTCCTCCACGATGGCAGCGTCGCCGCCACCTACCGCAAGATCCTCCTCCCCAACCACGGCGTGTTCGACGAAGAGCGCTATTTCGCGCGCGGCAACGAGTGCCCCGTCTTCGAGATCAATGGCGTGCAGACGGGCGTCAACATCTGCGAGGACATCTGGTACGACACCGGCCCCGCCACCGTCCAGCGGCTCGCAGGCGCGGAGGTCGTCCTCACCATCAACGGCTCACCGTACCACCAGGGACGCTACGCCCAGCGCAGCGCGATGCTCTCCCGCCGCGCCAGCGAGCACGGCTGCTTCATCGCGTACGTTAACCTCATCGGCGGGCAGGACGAGCTCGTCTTCGACGGTCAGAGCCTCGTCTTCGACCCGAGCGGCGAACTCATCGCGCGCGCTCCGCAGTTCGAGGAGTCCCTGCTGCTCGTGGACATCGACGCCGACGAGGTCGGCTCTCCCGACCCGGAAGGCTCCCTCGCCAAGCCGAATCTCGACACCATCGGCGAACCGCGCCGATACTTCCTCTCCGGAGCGAGCGATGCGCCCCTCCCCGAACCACTCGCCCCATCCATCACAGAGGAACTGCACCCCCTCACGGAGGTCTACCAGGCCCTCGTCACCGGCACGCGGGACTACGTCCTCAAGAGCGGTTTCAGAGGCGCGGTCATCGGCCTCTCCGGCGGCATCGACTCCGCGCTCACCACCGCCATCGCCGCCGACGCGCTCGGCCCGGAGCGCGTCACCACCTTCTTCATGCCGTCGCAGTACACGTCCGGCCAGTCCTGGGACGACTCCAAGGCGCTCACCGACAACCTCGGCGTCCGGCTCGTCTCGTTGCCCATACGCCCCATCTTCGACGAGTTCCTCGAAACACTCGCGGACGAGTTCGCCGGCAGGGAGCCGGACACCACGGAGGAGAACCTGCAGGCGCGCATCCGGGGCAATCTGCTCATGGCCGCGTCCAACAAGTTCGGCTGGATAGTCCTCACCACCGGCAACAAGAGCGAGATGGCCACCGGCTACGCCACCCTCTACGGCGACATGGCAGGCGGGTTCGCCGTCATCAAGGACGTCCCCAAGACGCTCGTGCAGCAGCTCTCCCGCCACCGCAACGTGATGGCCGGACGTGAGGTCATCCCCGAATCCATCATCATCCGGCCGCCGACCGCCGAGCTCCGTCCCGACCAGAAGGACGAGGACTCCCTGCCTCCCTACGACGTGCTCGACCCCATCATCCGGGCCTACGTCGAGGACGACCGCAGCTTCGACGAGATGCTCGCTGCTGGGATGCCCCGCGACGCCGTCGAGCTCACCGTACGGCTCGTCGACCGCACCGAGTACAAGCGCCGCCAGGCGCCCCCCGGCGTCAAGATCACGCGCCGCAACTTCGGACGGGACCGCCGCCTGCCCATCGTCAACCGCTACCGCCCATCCTGAGCCTCAGCCCTCGCATACGCCCCTGCAGGCATCCGGTTTTGCGGATTTCCGGATTTGTGACACGCGCCCATTGCGCGGTTGCACCATATGCATGGCAAACTCGTCAGCAACCGCCACACAGCCCGCGATAGTGGGTGTGATACGATGAAAACACTGGCATGTGGCAGCCAGGAGACGAGGCCAAAAGGACATGTCTGACAAGGAACAAGCGCTGGCACTGGCTCTCGGGCAGATAGAACGGCAGTTTGGGCACGGGGCGATCATGCGGCTGGGCGAAGCAGCCCACAGCCTGCATGTGGAAGCCATCCCCACAGGCTCCATCTCGCTGGATATGGCCCTGGGTATCGGAGGGATCCCCAGGGGGCGGGTAACCGAGGTATTCGGGACGGAGTCTGCGGGAAAGTCCACGCTCTGCAGCCACATCGTCGCGGAAGCCCAGCGTCGGGGCGGCACCGCCGCCTACATAGACGCTGAGCACGCACTGGACCCCACCTACGCCGCGCAGTGCGGCGTGCAGGTGGACTCACTCCTCATCTCGCAGCCTGACTCAGGCGAGCAGGCCTTGGAGATCGTCGAGTACCTCGTGCGCAGCGGCGCCGTGGACGTTGTCGTCGTGGACAGCGTCGCCGCTCTCGTGCCCCGGGCAGAACTCGAAGGCGACATGGGCGACACTCACGTCGGGCTGCAGGCCCGGCTGATGTCGCAGGCACTGCGCAAGCTCACTGCCGCCACCAACACCTCCCACACCGCAGTCGTGTTCGTGAACCAGCTGCGGGAGAAGGTGGGGGTCTTCTTCGGGAGCCCGGAAGTCACTCCGGGAGGCAGGGCGCTCAAGTTCTACAGCTCCGTCCGCATAGACCTGCGGCGTATCGAAACGATCAAGCAGGGGACGGACCCTGTCGGATCACGGGTCAGGGCGAAAGTCGTCAAGAACAAGGTCGCCCCTCCCTTCAGACAGGCCGAGTTCGACATCATGTTCAAGATAGGCATCAGCAAGGAGGGAGACCTCCTCGACCTCGGTGTGGAGATGGGGATCGTCCGGAAGTCCGGCGCGAACTACTCGTACGACGAGACGCGCCTGGGACAGGGCCGCGAGAACGCCAAGACGTTCCTCCGCAGCAACCCGGATATCGCCGAGCAGATCGAGGCGAAGGTCCGCGGCATCGACGCCGCGAACGGACACAGTGAGGCTCCGGTTCCCGAGGCCGAGCTCCAAGCGACGGCCCCGGCGACCGGATAGCCGGCATCGTCTTTCTGGCTGCCACTCGCCGGAGATGAAGGACGGCGGTGGCAGATAACGTGCGCTTCACCAACGCGCAAACCGGCGGGCACCACACCCGCTCTCTCGCGCCAGCGGCCTGCGCGCCGCTGGGCGGTCTTGGCGTACTCGCTTCGCTGCCACTCCCGGACCCGGGGAACCGTCGTCTGTCTATAGCCACGGCCGGCCTGTCCGGTCCTCCTCGGCGGGGACACGCGCGCAGGTCGAGCCCGAAAGGAGACGCTCATGGAAGCGTTGATCATCGGTATCGCAGGAGCAGTAGCCGGACTGATTATCGGTGTCGTAGTGGCCTTGCTCGTCCGGAGCATGGGACGGAGCAGGCGCATGGGGGCAGCCCAGGACGAGGCCGCTCGCATACTCGCAAGCGCTGAGGAAGAGAAGAAACGCGCCCTGCTGGAGGCCCAGGAAGAAGCACTCAAAGCGAAGCAGGAGGCAGAGGCCGAACTCCGCGACAGACGGCGCGAGGTGCAGCGAGCGGAGAACCGTCTCGCCAGCCGCAGTGAGAATCTCGACAGCCGGCAGGAGGGACTGGAACTGCGCGAGCAGCGCGTGGCCGACCGCGAACAGGACGTCGAGCACCAGTACGAAGAGGCGGAAGCACTCAAGGCTGAGCAGGCCGTCAAGCTCGAACAGGTCGCGAACCTCAGCGTACAGGAAGCGAAGTCCCAGATCATGCAGGCCGCCGAGGACGAGGCCGAGCACGAGCTCGCCAAGCGCTACTACGCCCTCGAGCAGAAGATGCTGAACGAAGTGGACGAGAAGGCGAAGAAGACCATCGCCCTCTCCATCCAGCGTCTTGCGTCAGACGTCGTCAACGAGTCGACCACTTCGCAGGTTGCGCTGCCGAACGACGAGATGAAGGGCCGCCTCATCGGACGCGAGGGACGCAACATCCGCGCCATCGAAGCCGCCACAGGCGTCGACCTCATCATCGACGACACGCCGGAGGCCGTGACGGTCTCCTGCTTCGACCCCATCCGCCGCGAGGTGGCAAAGGTGGCGCTCACCAACCTCATCGCCGACGGGCGCATCCACCCCGCGCGCATCGAGGAAGCGGTCACCAAAGCCCAGAAGGAGGTCGACGACTCGATCGCCCGTGCGGGCGAGCAGGCCGTGCTGGACGCGGGCGTCCGCGGGCTGAACCCCGAACTCATCAGGCTCCTCGGCAGGCTCCAGTACCGCTACAGCTACGGCGAGAACGTCCTGCAGCACTCCGTTGAGGTCTCGCGCATCGCGGGGCTGATCGCCGGAGAGATAGAGGCGGACGTCCAGACCTCCAAGGCCGGTGGGCTGCTCCACGACATCGGCAAGGCCCTCACCCACGAGTTCGAGGGCACGCACATCGAACTCGGCGAGGAGGTTGCCCGGCGGTACTCCCTCACGCCCGGGGTAACCGCCGCTATCAACGAGCACCACGACGACGACAGAGGCTCTGTCGAGGCCTTCGTCGTCGCGGCGGCTGACGCCATCAGCGCCGCGCGTCCCGGTTCCCGCCGCGACACCGTCGAGCTCTATCTCAAACGGCTGGAAGCTCTCGAAGACGTCGCCAACAGCTTCGACGGCGTGCAGAAGTCGTACGCCATACAGGCTGGACGCGAGGTGCGCATCCTCGTCGAGCCGGACGCGATAGACGACGTCGCAGCCTCCAACCTCGCGCGCAAGGTCGTCCGCAAGATCGAGGAGAACCTCGTCTACCCGGGCGAGATCGTCGTCACCGTCGTGCGCGAGACGAGGGCTACCGAGGTCGCCCACTAGAAACGGACGGATGCAGCTGCCCGCACTCCAGCCCGGGTGCGGGCAGCCCGCCCGGCGAGCCATGAAGATAGACCTCCACATGCACTCCACGCGCTCGGATGGACGCCTGACGCCCACCGAACTCGTAGGAGTCCTCGCCCATCGGGAGGTAAACGTCGCTGCGCTCACCGACCACGACTCCACCGAAGGGCTGGACGAGGCCATCGCCGCCGCCGCCGCTCATCCCGCGCTGCGTATCGTCCCCGGCATCGAGATCAGCGCCTCGCACCCCACGATGGAGAACTCGGACGTGCACCTGCTCGGCTACTTCGTGGACCGAGCCGACGCCGCTTTGCAGCAGCAGCTCACCGCGCTCCGTCAGGAGCGGGAAGAGCGGGGACTGCAGATGCTCGATAACCTCGCCAAGCTCGGCTATCCGCTCAACTGGGAGCGCGTGCGAGAGCTCGCGGACGGCGCCAGCATCGGGCGTCCCCACATCGCGCACGCGATGGTGGAGCGGGGCTACCTGGCAACGTACAAGGACGCGTTCGACGGCCTGCTGAACAACGGCGGCGCGGCGTTCGTTGGCCGCATGGGCGTAACGCTGGAAGACGCCGCTCGCACGATACGGAGCGCAGGCGGCGCGGCAGTCCTCGCGCACCCGCTCTACGTCGAGGAGTACGAGGCGCTCATCCCCCGGCTGCCTGACATGGGCATCGTGGGACTCGAAGCGCACTACGCCAACTACAACACAGAGGAGCAACGCATCCTGCTCGACCTCGCCGAGCGCTACGGCCTCCTGCCCTGCGGCGGGAGCGACTATCATGCGATGGGCAGCGAGAACGAGGCGCTCCCCGGAACGGACGGCCCGCCCCCGGAAGTGTTCGAAGCGCTTGAGCGCCTTGCCGGCGAAGGTTAAGAGCCCCTTGCGATGGACGATTCCCTACAGATAGCGCTGGTACTCCTCTACGCGTACCTGCTGGGCTCGGTGCCTGCCGCCTGGATCGTCGCCCGCCTCGTCAAGGGCATGGACCTCCGTAAGGTCGGCAGCGGCACCATCGGCGCATCGAACGTCTACTACAACGTCGGGCGCTTCTGGATCCTGCCTGTCGGCATCTTCGACCTCTTCGTGAAGGGGCTCACGCCCGTGTATCTCGCCCGTGCGCTCAGCCTCGAGATCGAAGTGCAGGCCGCAGCGGGACTGCTCTCCGTAGTCGGCCACAATTGGCCGGTCTTCCTCGGCTTCAAGGGAGGCAGGGGAGTGGCGCCCTCGGTCGGGGCGCTCCTTGCTCTGGGACGCCTGGAGCTCGCCTTCTTCATCGTCATCACCAGCGCCGGGTGGCAGTTCACCAAGGCATCGGGCGTCTGGGTTCTCTTGGGATTCGTCTCCCTGCCGTTCGTTGCGCTCTACTTTCAGCGCGACCCCGCCGTCGTACTGCTCATGGTGGGCCTGCTGCTCGTCACCGTCGTCAAGCGCCTCGCGTCGAACTCGCTGCGCGGCTCCGACGTTCCGCTGCCGCAACTGCTCTTCAACCGGCTCATGTACGACCGCGACATCGCGGACCACGACGCCTGGGTCCAGCGCAACACGCCGCAACCGGAGGCGGAATGACGCAACTGCCCACATGCCACTGGCACCCCAATCGAGAGACGAGGTTGCGCTGCGGCAACTGCGAGAAGCCCATCTGCACCGAGTGCATGCGCCAGCACCCGGTCGGCATACGCTGCAGGGAGTGCGGCGCGCCGGTCGGGCTGCCGACCCACGCCGTCTCCGTAAGTTACGTAACGCGCGGCGTTCTGGCAGCCATCGGGGCGGGAGTGGGAGGATTCATCGCCCTGCAGGTCCTGTTCCGGCTCCTCCCCTTTGGAGGATTCTTCACCTTCTTCATCATGCTGGGGCTCGGGTATGTCCTGGGTGAGGCTGTCAGCCGGGCCGTCAACCGCCGCAGGGGACGCACCTACCAGTGGATGGCGCTGGGCAGCGTGGCGCTTGCCACACTCCCCTTCCTGGTCGGGGGGCTTGGTGACCTCTCCATCGGCGGGTTGTTCCGCCTCGCGGCGATCGGTGTCGCGATGGCGGTCGCCTGGTCGCGCCTCTCGCCGTAGCGCGTGCCAACTCGCCGTAACCGCGCTACAATCTCACGCGGCGCGGGCGTAGCTCAGGGGTAGAGCATCTGCTTCCCAAGCAGAGGGCCGTGGGTTCGAATCCCATCGCCCGCTCCAGTCCCTTCCCCACACTTCCGTCCCCAGCCAGCCTCGTCACCCGCAGGAGGAGCCCGATGACAACGTCCACGCCGGAGACACGACCGGACTTTGACCGCATCGTCAAGTACGACGCCTACCGCGCCTTCCAGGAGAAGGAGGGCATACCCGTCATCACCGGCTTCGCCGTGGACGACCTCCGCACCGTCGAGGTCAAGCCGTGGGCGCGCCTCGACTGCCTCGGCACGTACATCAACCTCGACGGCGCAGGCGACACCAACGGCGCCTACGTCGCGGAGATACCGCCGGGCGGCAAGATGGCCCCGGAGAAGCACATCTTCGAGAAGAACATCTATGTGCTCGAAGGACGCGGCGCGACCCTCGTCGGAGACGACCCCAACAGCCGAGTCAGCTTCGAGTGGAAGCGCGGCAGCGTTTTCTCCATCCCCATCAACGTCTGGCATCAGCACCTGAACGGCAGCGGCTCGGAGCCCGCGCGCTTCGTCGCGGTGACCACGGCCCCGATCACCATGAACCTTTTCCACAACGAGGGCTTCGTCTTCAACAATACCTACGTCTTCGAAGACCGCATCGGCAACCCGAAGCAGTTCCAGGGCGAGGGCAGGATGTGGACGGCAACCACCGGACGCACCAACGCCTGGGAGACGAACTTCGTGCCGGACATCGAAACCTTCACCACGTATTCGTGGAAGGAGCGCGGCGCGGGCGGCGCGCACATGAAGTTCGAGCTCGCCGACCAGACCCAGACCGCGCACATCACGCAGTTCCCGGTCGGCCCCTACAAGAAGGCGCACCGGCACGGCCCTGGCGCGCACGTCATCATCATCAAGGGCGATGGCTACTC
>DAOUHT010000041.1:0-33101 GCA_034428375.1 Dehalococcoidia bacterium
CGGAGGAGCGGCGGACGGGGACGCGGCTTGCCGACTATGAGCGGTGGCTTGCGGAGACGCATGGGCTCCGCTTCCAGGACTACGAGGAGTTGTGGCGGTGGTCGGTGGAGGACGTTGGGCGCTTCTGGACGTCGGTCTGGGACTACATCGGGGTGAAGGCGCATACGCCGTATACGGAGGTGCTCGCGCCGGGGCCGAACGGGACGCGTGTCGAGGGCGCTCGGTGGTTCACCGGCGCGACGCTCAACTACGCGGAGCACGTCCTCGCCCGCAGCGGGGGGCAGGGGGGCGAGGTTCCTGCCTCCGCAGGAACGACGGACAGAGGCGCAGGAACGACGGACAGAGGCGCGGGCGCGACGGACAGAGGGGTAGGGACCACGGGTAAGGGCGACGAGGTCTGCATCGTGGGCGTGCACGAGTCCGGCTCGACGGTGGAGTGGACGTGGGACGACCTTCGCGCCCGGACGGCGGAGGCGGCGGCAGGGTTGCGGGCGCTGGGGGTGGGGCGCGGCGACGGCGTGGTCGCGTTCATGCCGAACGTGCCGGAGGCCATCGCGGCGGCGCTCGCGGCGGCATCGCTGGGGGCGTCGTGGTCGAGCTGTCCGCCGGAGTTCGGCACGCAGAGCGTCGTCGAGCGGTTCCGGCAGATGGACCCGAAAGTGCTGTTCGCGGTCGACGGCTACACGTACAACGGCAGGCGGTTCGACTCGCGTGATGCGGTCGGCGTCATCCAGGCGGCGCTGCCGACGCTCGAGCGGACGGTCGTGCTCCCGTACCTCGAATCGCAGCCTGACCTGCGCCCGCTGAGCACCGCGACCTCGCTGTGGGCGGATTTCGTCGTTCCCGGAGAGGAGCTGGCGTTCGAGCCGGTGCCGTTCGACCACCCGCTCTGCGTGGCGTACTCGTCTGGCACGACCGGGGCTCCGAAGGCAATCGTGCACGGGCACGGCGGCGCGCTGCTGGAGCACGCGAAGTTCCTCTCGTTGCAGATGGACATCGGGGAGGGCGACCGCTTCTTCTGGTTCAGCACGACGGGCTGGATCATGTGGAACATCCTGATGAGCGGGCTACTGCTCGGTTCGTCCATCGTGTTGTACGACGGCAGCCCCGGCCACCCGGACATGTACGCGCTGTGGCGGGTGGCGGAGCGGACGCGCATCACGTCTTTCGGCGTGAGTGCGCCGTACATCCTCGGCTGCATGAAGGCGGAGATCGAACCGGGGGCGTCGCTCGACCTGAGCGCGATGCGCTCCATCGGCTCGACCGGCGCGCCGCTGCCGCCGGAGGGGTTCGCGTGGGTGTACGAGCACGTCAAGAGCGACCTGTTGCTCGCGTCGATCAGCGGCGGAACGGACATCTTCACCGCGTTCGTCGGGGGAGGCGCCGGGCTGCCCGTCCGCGCGGGCGAGATCCAGTGCCGGTGCCTCGGCTGCAAGGTGGAGAGCTTCGGCGAGTATGGCACGCCGATCGTTGGGGAGGTCGGCGAGCTGGTCGTCACGGAGCCGATGCCGTCCATGCCCGTGCGCTTCCTGAACGACCCGGGCGGCGAGCGGCTGCACGAGAGCTACTTCGACGTCTACCCGGACGTGTGGCGGCACGGCGACTGGCTGAAGGTGACGGACGAAGGAGCGTGCGTCATCTACGGGCGCTCCGACTCGACGCTGAACCGGAGCGGCGTGCGCATGGGGACGAGCGAGTTCTACCGCGTCGTGGAAGACATACCGGAGGTGCTGGACAGCCTCGTCATCGACACGACGCAGTTGGGGGTCGAGGGCAAGCTGTACCTCTTCCTCGTGATGCGGGAGGGATGCGCGCTGGACGACGCGATGCGGCAGCGCATCGCGGGGGCGATCCGCACCACGCTTTCGCCGCGCCACGTGCCGGACGAGGTGCGGCAGATCGCGGAGGTGCCGCGGACGCTCAACGGCAAGAAGCTGGAAGTGCCAGTGAAGAAGATGCTGAATGGCGTTCCGCTGGAGCAGGCCGTGAGCACGGACGCGTTGGCGAACCCGGACTCACTCCGGTTCTTCGCGGAGATGGCGGACGCTACGGCCTAAGTCGCGCTCCTGGCGGCTTCTTCTTCCTCGCCCTCGGGTGGGAGGCCGCGACGACCGAAGTCGTAGAGCAGCGGCGAGAGCAGACCCGCGGCGATTGCGAAGCCGCTGAAGATGTAGATGGACGTCGCGATGCTCGTTTGTTCCGCGAGGAGCCCGAACAGCAGCGGCGAGAGGAAGATGCCGATCGCCCAGTAGAGGCCCACGACGGAGAGGGCCATCGCGCGCTGGTTCGGTTCGCTGTTCTCTGCCGCAAGCGTCGGGTAGAGCGAACGCAGGCTGCCGAAGGTCATGCCGGTGATGGCCATGAAAATTACGGGAACGATCGGTATGTGGCCCGTCAGGCCAACGCCCGCGGCAAGGACGCCGGTGATGGTGATGCCGAGCGCAGCGGTGCGGCGGCTGCCGAGACGCCCGAGGATCATTCCGAAGAAGTAGGCGAGCACGCTGACGCCGATGCTGTTGAGGCGGATGACCAGCGCGGTCTCGCCCTCGCTGTAATCGACCTCGCGGAAGAACGCCACGAACAGTCCCATGACGAGGCCGATGTATGCGGCGCTCGTGAACGCCACCATGTGCGCGTGGAGCAGCGTGCGCTTGACGAGCATCGTCTTCGCCGGAGCGAGGCTGGCGGCGAAGCTGCGCACCTGGTCCTTGCGGGGCAGCCTCGGCAGCGAGGAGGTGACGATGAAGCCGATGAACGTCGCTATCGCGGTCATGAGGAACGCCTGCGGGTAGCCGACGCCTTCCGCGATGAAGCCGGCGACGACACCGCCGATGATGCCGCCACTCGACTCGAAAGCCAGCTGCCGCCCCATCACCTTCCCAGCCTCGCCCTCGGCGCTGCGGCTGATGTACGACTGCGCCGCCGACCAATAGACCGAGCGGGAGCCGCCATTGAAGAACTGCGCGATGGTGAGCCAGATGAAGGAGGCCGCGAACACGGGGACCATCGAGGCGATGGTGACGGTTGAGAAGCTGAACCAGAGGATGAACTTCTCGCCGAAGCGGTCAGAGAGCGCGCCGCCCACGAGCCTCAACATGATCATGATGATGCCGGGCGCGGCGACGATGAAGCCCTGGCTGGAGAGGGAGAAGCCCTGGTCGATGGCGTAGAGCGGGAAGAGGATGGTGGATGCGCCCATCCCGAACCCGTAGAACAGGCCGTTCACGTATCCGAGGTAGGTGGGATGGCGGCGCGGATGACGGGCGAAAGCCCCGAGGAGCGCGAGGTTGGGGAGCGCGTTCACGCCTGCAACCTACCCCCGCGGTGGCGCGGCGTCAATCAGAGGAGGAGGGGCGGGGACACCCCCATCCTGGCCTTCCCCCATCGAGGGGGAAGGGACCGGGCCAGCCCGGCACCGCGTTGACACGCTCGCGGAGGCGTTCGTAGACTCTCCTCAGTGCGTGGCGCTCTCACCGCAGCGCCCTCCCCAGAGGACTGTACTCCCTTGGCCGACATGCCCCCCACGACCAGCGACGACATCCGCGCTGCATACCTGCGATTCTTCGAGGAGCGCGGCCATCTGGTGATGCCGAGCGCGTCGCTGATCCCGGCGGGCGACCCCACGCTGCTGCTCACGTCCGCGGGCATGGCGCCTTTCAAGCCCTACTACGCGGGGGACGAGACACCGCCGAACCCTCGTCTTGCGTCCGTGCAGAAATGCTTCCGCACCACGGACATAGACGAGGTGGGCGACTTCACGCACCACACGATGTTCGAGATGCTGGGCAACTTCAGCATCGGCGATTACTTCAAGCGTGAGGCGATCTCGTGGGCGTGGGAGTTCACGACCGGCGTGCTGCTGCTGCCCCCGGAACGCATCTGGGTGACGGTGCACGACACCGACGACGAGGCGCGCGCGATATGGCGCGACGAGGTGGGGGTGCCGGACGAGCGCATCGTCACGCTGGGTGACAAGGACAATTTCTGGGGCCCTGCGGGCGACGAGGGCGCGTGCGGCCCTTCCAGCGAGCTCTACTACGACTTCGGCGAGGAGTACGGGCCGGGCACGAAGCCGGGCGACGACACGAGCCGGTTCCTGGAGTACTGGAACCTCGTTTTCCCGCAGTTCTACCAGGCGCCGGACGGCACGCGGACGGACCTGCCCGCGCCGGGAATCGACACCGGCATGGGGCTGGAGCGGATGACCGCCATCATGCAGGGCGTGGCCTCTGCCTACGAGACAGACCTGCTCTTGCCGATACGCCAGCGCGTGGAGCAACTGTCGGGCAAGACGTACCGGCAGGACCCCGACGACGACTTCGCCATCCACGTCGTGACGGAGCATGCCCGGAGCGCGGCGTTCCTCATCGCCGACGGGGTCGTGCCCGCGAACGAGGGTCGCGGCTACGTGCTGCGCCGGGTGATTCGGCGCGGCATCCGCTTTGCACGGAAGCTCGGCATCG
This sequence comes from Dehalococcoidia bacterium, assembly GCA_034428375.1. GTDB lineage: Bacteria > Chloroflexota > Dehalococcoidia > Lucifugimonadales > Australimonadaceae > Bin16. The sequence continues at coordinate 4,464 of DAOUHT010000041.1, forward strand.
AAGCGGGTTTCCTGCCTGACGTGGCCGCGACCGTGATTGAGCGATTCGGCGCGCTCTACCCCGAACTTCGGGAACACGAGCGGTTCGTGCTCAAGACGCTGGAGTCGGAGGAAGAGCGCTTCTACGAGGCCATCGCGCTGGGGATGCCTGTGCTGGAGGAGTGCATCGCGCGGGGAGGGACGATAGACGGCGCTGACGCATTCCGCCTGTACGACACGTTCGGCTTTCCGCTGGAGCTCACGCAGGAGATAGCGCGCGAGCAGGGGCTGGACGTCGATACCGCTGGCTTCGAGCGGGCGATGGAGGAGCAGCGCGAGCGTGGGCGGGCGGCGGCCCGCTTCGGCGGCGGTCGCGAGGAGATACGCGTCTACGAGGCGCTGGACGTCCGCGAGACTGCGTTCCTCGGCTACGACCGCATCGAGACCGATACCGTGGTCGCAGCCATCCTCAAGGACGGCGGGCCGGTGCAGCGCGCCGACGCCGGAGAACGCGTCGAGGTCGTGCTGCGCGAGACGCCGTTCTACGCCGAGGGCGGAGGACAGGTCGGCGATACCGGCCTCATCGCGGCGTCCGGCGGCTCGGTACGCGTGAGCGACACGCAGAAGCCGTTCGGCGAGCTCATCGTCCACGCGGCGGAGGTCGTCGAGGGCTCGGTTGCGGTCGGCGACGCGGTGCATGCGTCGGTCGATGGAGAGCGCAGGCTGGACGTCGCGCGGAACCACACGGCGACGCACCTGTTGCATGCCGCGCTGCGGGACGTGCTCGGCTCGCACGTGCGGCAGGCGGGTTCGCTGGTCGCGCCGGACCGGCTGCGGTTCGACTTCACGCACGTCTCGGCGGTTAGTCGCGACGAGCTGGGGGAGATCGAGCGCCGCATCAATGAGTCGGTGCGCGGTGATCTGTCGCTCGTGAAGGACGAGCGCTCGTACCGCGAGGCGACGGCGAATGGCGCGCTTGCGTTCTTCGGTGAGCGGTACGGCGACCGCGTGCGCACGGTGCAGATAGGCGAGACGGAGCCGGTGAGTTTCGAGGTCTGCGGCGGCACCCACCTGGAGCGGACGGGGCAGATCGGCACGTTCCGGGTCGTGGGCGAGAGCAGCGTGGGGACAGGCGTACGGCGCATCGAGGCGGTGACGGGTCGCGGCGGCGAGGAGTGGGTGAGCCAGCGGTTGCGGCAGTTGGACGAGGCGGCAGCGTTGCTGCGCTCCGCTCCCGCGGAACTGCCTCAGCGCATCGAAGGGTTGCTGGCGCAGGCGGAGGAGGCCCGGCGCTCGCTGCGCGCGGGGCAGCGTGAGGCGTCGCGCCAGGAGGCGGAGACGCTCCTCGACGAGGCGCGAGACGTGGGCGGCGTGCAGGTGCTGGCGGTGCGGAGCGACGCGCCGGATGCACAGTCGCTGCGCGAGATGGGCGACCGCCTGCGGGACAAGCTCGGCTCCGGCGTGGTCGTGCTCGGGAGCGTGTTCAACGGACGGCCCGGCCTGCTGGCGATGGTGACGCCCGACCTGGTGGAGCGCGGCCTCGATGCCGGGGCCATCGTCAATGAGGCGGCGCGCGTGATGGGCGGCGGTGGGGGCGGTCAGCCGCGGCTTGCACAGGCCGGCGGGAAGGACGCCTCGAAGCTGGACGACGCGCTGGCAGCGGTCGCGGACATCGTCACGCGGCAGACGGGCTGATGCGCGCGCTGGGGCTCGACGTCGGCGAGCGCCGCATCGGCGTTGCGTCGGGCGACACGGATTCAGGCATCGCGGTTCCGGCAGGAGTGATCGAGAACTCACCGAAGGCCACGGAAGACGTGGTGCAGGAGGCGCACGCGCGGGATGCAGGGATTGTTGTCGTGGGGATGCCGTACTCGATGTCCGGACGCATGGGGCCGCAGGCGCTGGTCGTGCAGGAGTTCGTGCGCGGACTGCAGGAGGTGGGGCTCGCGGTCGAGACGGTGGACGAGCGGCTCTCGTCCGCGGAGGCGGAACGCGCCCTGGCGGGAGGACGGACGCGGGGGCGGGGCCGTCGCAGGCCGGAGAAGGGCACCGTGGATGCGGCAGCGGCGGTGGTGATCCTGCAGGCGTGGCTCGATGGGAAACGCGGCTCCGGAGCGGCTTGATAGAATGGCGCGTATGCGGATGCGAGGGAACCCCCGTGTGTATGGAGCGGCAGGCGCTTCGGTGCTGGCGGCCGCCGTTACGGCGCGCTACATCGCCAAGTGGCGGCAGCGCCGGACGATGGGGCACCGCGGCGGCGGGCGCGAGATCGGCGGGGGCCGCTGCTTCATCGGGCTCGACCTCACGGACCCGACGGCAGCGCAGCAGCGTCCATGCGACTACGCGGTGCTCGATACGGACCTGTCGTGCACGTTCGGGCAGTGGGACTATCGCGAGGACGCTTCGCACATCATCCCGGACCGCGCCATAGGGCGATCCTTCATCCTTGCCATAGACGGCCCGCAGGGCTTGGCCGGCTCGCCCGATGCCACCATGCGGGAGTCAGAGCGGCGCGTGAACGCGCCGGGGCGCACTCCCTATACGCTGCCCGCGGACGGCAAGCCGTACTCGGGCCTCATCGCGGGGTCGGTGCGATTGTTCCACCGGCTGGTCGAGAGCGGGAGCCGGTTCCGTCTGCTGGGGCTGGACGGCACACCCGCCTCCAACGCGACGCTGATTGAGGTGTTTCCGGGTGGGGCATGGAAGGTCGTATCGAATGGAACGCAACTACCTGCGAAGCGCACTTTGGAAGGACGCAGCATCCGCACCGAGCTGTTGTCCGGGCTGGGCGTGCAGTTGCCATCCGATGACACGCCGACGGACGACCAGCTGGACGCAGCCATGGCCGCATGGACGGCGTACAAGCTGTGGGTGGGCGAGGCGGTCATCGAAGGTGAAGGGCCACGCTGGGACATGGAGGCGGGGGTCATCCGCGAGGGGTACGTTGTTCAGCCGGCGTCTGCGCCGGAGACCGAGGCTGCGGAGGCGGCGTAGGGCTGCGTGACCGCATCACGCAGCGCCAAGTACCGCTCAGTCACCCCCATCCTATCCTTCCCCAATCGAGGGGGAAGGGATCAAACAGCCCGGCGCCGCGTTGCCCTGCACTGTTGTGCAAAGGTCTCCTCAGGAGAGGGGCAGGTGTCCCCGAGAGATGTTTCGACTTCGCTGCGCTCCGCTCAACATGACATGGCCCATTCCAGCTCCTCAGTACCCTCACCTCTCGGCCCTCTCTCTACGCCGCCCAGCCTCACCCCCATCCTATCCTTCCCCCATCGAGGGAGAAGGGATCAAACAGCCGGAGGCAGGCAACAGAGACAGGACGGGGCGCCTCACATGAGGCGCCCCGTTTGCGTAGGGTGGTTTACGGATTGCCCGGATCAGACGGCGGCGTAGTTGACGTTTTCCTTGGGGGTGCGGAACTCCTCGGAGGCCTCAACCCATTCGGACTCGCGTGGCAGGACGACGGCGGCGGATCTGATGTAGTAGACGTCCGGGTCCCACACGGACTCAGGTTCGATGCCGTAGTCGCGCAGGAGTTTCGCGGCCCTGAGCAGGGCTCGGCGGGTGCGGATGATGCCGGTGTCGCTGATGCCGAGGTGCTCGGCGGTCCGGTTGGTCACTCGGCCCATGGTCTCCTGCATGCCGGAGTCCTGCGGCCAGGTGCCGGGCAGGCCGGAGAACTGGACGGTCTTCTGGCGCTCCCAGTCCACGTTGAAGTCGTTGTCTATGTGGTGCTTCGGCCACCATGCGTTCTCGGGGCGGTTGGCCATCGGCGGGAGGAAGCCGTCCACGGTGGGGTGGAGGCCCTGCTGCCCGTTGCCCGGGCCGAACTTGAGTTTGTCGAGCTCCTTCTCGGTGAGCGGACGCACGGGGTTGTAAGTGAAGCAGAGGGCGAGGACGTGGTTGTCGTCCATGGGGATGTAGGCGTGGCCGCTGAAGAGCGGGTCTGCGCCGTAGGGAGGGATGATGGTGTGGAAGGGGAGCATGTACTGGGTGATGCGCCAGTAGTAGGAGTCTTCCTCGGCGTTGCGGCGCGCGCCGATGAGCACGCCGTAGTCGGTGTCCTTCACTTGGAAGCGGGGGTGGCGGTCCCGCATCTTGTAGATCATCCCCTGCTCCTGCTTCGATTCGAGCCGGAACGGGTCGAGGAAGTTGGAGTGAAGGAAGCCGCTGTGGCTGGAGTCGATCTCGCCCTCGATGGTCTGGAAGTAGTTGTTCTGGGCGATGCGCTTGGTGAGGTAGCAGTGGGACTCCGGCACCATGTTCCACTCGAGGTTCGGCAGCGCGGGAGGGGAGTCCTGGTCAGGTCCCATGTAGGTCCAGATAACCCCGTTGCGCTCCAGGGTGCGGTAGGTCTTGAGCGTTACCTTGTCCTTGAAGTTGCTCTCCGGGGGCTCGCTGGGCATGTCCATGCAGCTACCGTCCGCCGCGAACTTCCAGCCGTGGTAGGCGCAGCGCAGGCCCTCCTCCTCGTTGCGTCCGAAGTAGAGCGATGCCGTGCGGTGGGGGCAGTACGGAGTCATGGTTGCGACGTCGCCGCTCGTGAGGCGGACGACGAGGAGGTCTTCACCGAGGAGCCGCGTGCGGTGGGGCACGCCGTCGGCCTCGACCTCGTAGGAGAAGACCGCTGGGATCCAATAACGGCGCATGAGGTCGCCCATCGGCGTCCCGGCGCTCACCTGCGTCAGCAGTCCATTATCCGTTGCTGAGAGCATGATTCCTCCTGAACCCGTACTCCGTGTGCCTGTAGGTATCCTTGCGCGGGAGTATACGCCTCTCCTTGTACGTGAATCCACATCAGAGCGCGCAGGCGTGGGGTAGAATGGAAAGACGTTGCGCGGGAGGTTGTCATCTTGGTGCGATTCCTGACTGCCGGCGAGTCTCACGGGCCCGGGCTCGTTGCATTGCTCGAAGGGCTGCCTGCGGGCGTCGCCATATCTGAGGCGGTGATACGCGAGGACCTGGCGCGCCGCCAGATGGGCTACGGACGCGGCGGACGCATGCAGATCGAGACGGACTACGCGGTGCTGCAGTCCGGCGTGCGCCACGGCTACACGACGGGCGCGCCCATCGCGATGCTCATCGAGAACCGTGACCACACGACCGGCAACGGTCCGGACGGCAAGCCGTGGACGCACACGATGTCGAAGGAGCCCGTTGAGGGCGAGGTGACGCCGATCCACCGGCTGCGCCCCGGTCACGCGGACACGCCCGGCATCAGCAAGTACCTGCAGGACGACGCGCGGAACATCCTGGAGCGCTCGTCGGCGCGCGAGTCGACATCGCGGGTCGCCGTGGGGGCGATCTGCCGGGCGTTCCTGTCCGAGTTCGGCGTCGAGGTGCACAGCCACGTCACGAATATCGGCGGGGTGCAGGCGCACCCGCCAGAGCCCGTTGACTGGGACGCGGCCGAAGACTCGCCGGTGCGCTGTGCCGACCCGGACGCGAGCGCGCTGATGGTGCGCGAGGTCGACGCCGCGAAGGAGGCGGGCGACAGCCTCGGCGGGGTCGTGGAGGTCGTCGCGACAGGGTTGCCGATCGGGCTGGGCTCGCACATCCAGTGGGACACGAAGCTGAGCACACGGCTGATGGCGTCGGTGGGGAGCGTGAACGCGGTGAAAGGCGTCGAGGTCGGCAAGGGATTCGAACTCGCCGACCTGCGCGGCTCGAAAGTGCACGACGTCATCAAGCCTATCGAAGAGTGGGAGAGCAACGGGAACGGTGGATGGGCGAAGCCGTGGCCCCGCCGCACGAACAACGCTGGCGGACTGGAGGGCGGCATGACGACCGGCGAGCCGCTCATCATCCGCGCGGTCGTCAAGCCCATCGCCACGATGATAAGCCCGCTACCGTCCGTCGACCTGACGACCGGCGAGTTGGCCCAGGCGCACTACGAGCGGAGCGACATCACGTTCGTGCCGACGTGCGGCGTGATAGCCGAGGCGATGGTGCTGGTAACGCTGGCCGATGCGTTCATGGAGAAGTTCGGCGGCGACCACATCTCCGAGACGCTTCGCAACTACGAGAACTATCGCGCGACGGTGGGGCCGCGAAACGGATCATAGGCGCATGATCGGAATGGGGACATGAGAGCCCTGGGGCTGCTGCTCGTTGCCGGCGTGATGCTGCTCGCGGCGGGTTGGATGTTCAGGCATAGCAGGAACATCTCTGGCGCGACGAAGTTCATCCTGATCGCCGGAGGTACTGTCCTTGCAGGCGTTGCGCTGGCATTCCTGATCAGCGCGGTCATCGAATCCGTGCAGTCGTTCTAGGGCAAATGGGAGCAATGACCACCCGCAACCGCATCTATCTCATCGGGTTCTCCGGCGCGGGGAAGAGCGCTGTCGGACGCAGCACAGCACGCCTTCTCGGGTGGCGTTTCGTGGACGCCGACGAGCGAATCGTCGAGCGCGCGGGGAAGGCGGTCGAGCGCATCTTCGCCGAGGACGGCGAACCCGCGTTCCGTGAACTGGAGCGCGCCGCCATCGCGGAGTTAGCGCGCGAGGAGCACATCGTCGTCTCGACGGGCGCGGGGTCTGTTATGCATGACCAGTCGCTCGGCGGGATGCTCAGCTCGGGCTTCGTCGTGGCACTCGAAGCACGACCGGAGACGGTGTACCGTCGGCTGTCGCATATCGCGGAGCTGGACGGCGCCGAGGCGATGGCTCGTCCGATGCTGCAGTCGGACGACCCGCTCGGGCGTATCGAATCGCTGAAGCGCGAGCGCCAGTGGGCCTACTCGCATGCGCATTGGACGGTCCACACGGACGACCTGACGGTCGAGCAGGCCGCGCTCGAGGTCGGGCGGGCATGGCGTCGGCTGGGCGCGCCTGCGGCGTGGGAGGACGACCCGGAGCTCGCCGCGACGGTGCGGCTGGAGCAGGGCGCCTATCCCATATTCGTGGGGTGGGACACGCTGGAGGAGCAACTGGGGCGCCGCCTCGCGCAGATGGGCCTGTCCGGCCGGGTGTTCATCGTTTGCGACAGCAACGTCGTGCACCCGTACGGACGCGCGGCGCAACGGTCGCTGCACGCGGCGGGCATCGAGATGGGGCTGTTCACGTTCCCCGCGGGGGAAGCGAGCAAGAACCTGGCGACGGCCACCGTCCTCTACGAATGGCTTGCTGAACGGAAGGCGGAGCGCCGCGACGCCATCGTTGCGGTCGGCGGGGGCGTCGTGGGCGACCTCGCAGGCTACGTCGCTGCGACGTTCCTTCGCGGCATACGGGTTGTGCAGGTCCCGACGTCGCTGACGGCGATGGTCGATTCGAGCATCGGCGGGAAGACCGGCGTCGATCTGCCCGTCGCCAAGAACATGGTGGGCGCATTCCACCATCCGGCGATGGTGCTGACGGACGTGTCGGCACTGCGGACGCTTCCTGAGCGGGCGCTGCGCGAGGGGTGGGCGGAGGCGGTGAAGCACGGGCTCGCGCTGGAAGCGGGGCTGGTGGACCTTTACGAGGCGCAGGCCGATGCGTTGCAGTCGCTCGACCCGGAGCTGACGACGCGGGCGGTCGCGTGGAACGCGGCAGTGAAGGCGCGCGTGGTGAGCGCGGACGAGCGCGAAACGAGCGGGCTGCGGCAACTGCTGAACTACGGCCACACAATCGGGCACGGCGTCGAGGCGGCTGCGGGCTACGACGCGTACCTGCACGGCGAGGCGGTGGCCATCGGCATGACGGGCGCGGCGCGACTGGGGATGCTGGAGGGCGTGACGCCGCCGGAGTTGGTCGAACGCCAGGCGTCGCTCATCGCGCGGTTCGGGCTACCGTCCGCGTACATGGGAGTCGACCCCGATGCCATCCTCGAAGCGATGAGCCGCGACAAGAAGATGACAGCGGGGCAGATCTCGTGGGTGCTGCTGGACGGCGTGGGCTCGTCGCGCACGCATCGCGGCATCGCGCCAGAGCGCGTCGCGAGTGTCGTGCGGGAGTTGGGGGCGTAGGGGGGAACCCTCGGCCCACCTGAGTATCAGGCGGACTGGTAGATGGCAGGGCGGTACCGGGGCTCCGGCACTGGTTTCCCTGCCTCTTTTGCGGCTTCGACCCACGCTTTCATCGCTGTTCGCACTTCCGAAAGTGCTTCTTCGGGCGATTCGCCGAACGCGGAGCAGTACTGCAGATCAGGGATATCCGCGACGTAGCACTGGTCCTCTTCGCTGTAGAAGACGTTTATGTGGTAGTCCTTCATGGAAGGCCCCCGCCTAACTCGCTGCTGCGGGCTCCAGTTCTCCGGCCTTGAGCTGGCGGAGGGTGTGGAGGATGGAGGCGGTGGACGGGCGGTCGTTGATGTCCTGGCCCACCTGCATCGCGACGATGCGATCCGAGGTCAGGATGATGGTCGTGGGGGCCGCCACGCCGTCGCCGAGCAGGTCAAACACGCCGTATGCCTTCGCGACCGCCTGGTCCGGGTCTGCGAGGACGGGGTATCTGGCGCCGGTGCGCTGCTGCATGTTCTGGGCGCGGGGTACGTCGTCTGTGCTCAGGGCAATCAGTTCGGCATCCAGCGCTCGCATCTCGTCGTAGGCCGCTTCCAGCTCGCCGAGCTGGTTGATGCAGGTCCCTCAGAAGTTGCCCCGGTAGAAGACGACGACGACAGCCTCGTTCGCCGCGAGCGTATCGGAGAGGCTGACGAGGCCGCCCTGCGCGGCGGCGAGTTCGAAGTCGGGGACAGGTATGCCGCTTGTGGGGTCCGGCGCGGGTTCGGACTCGCCGTTGCAGGAGAGCGCGATGACCGGGAACAGCAGCGAGAGGACGATGAGCATCGAGAAGCCGATGGCAACGCGCTGCCACCACGGGTTCTGGAAGAAGGAGCGGTGGTCGTCCGTCAGGCTGTTGAGTTCTTCGATCTCGGCGAGCTCCCGCTCGGAGTACTCGTCGTTGTTCCGGGGGCCGAGCATCAGAACCTATCCCCCAGCGACGGCAGGGACGATGCTCACCTCGTCCCCCGCTTTGACTGGCGTGCCGAGCCCTTCCAGGAAGCGGACGTCCTCATTGTTGAGGTAGAGGTTCACGAAGTAGCGCAGCGCGCCGTTCTCGTCCAGGATGCGCTCCTGGATGCCGGGGTACTGCGATTCGAGTTCCGCGATGACGCCGCCGAGCGTCTCGGCGGTCACGGCTGCCTTGTCGGCTCCATCGGTGATCCGCCGCAGCGGACCGGGTATGCGTACGGTAACGCTCATCCTGCTCTGATCCTCCGAGTTACGGTTCTATCAGGTCGCCCAGCGCGTGGTCGACCCTGACGCCAAGCGAGCGCACCCACTCGAGGCTGCGCTCGATCTCTTCCAACTCACCCTCGATCTCGAGTATCACCCACCCCACACCTTCCTGTACGTCGGCGCGGCGGATGTTGGTGACGACGTCGAAGTCGTGTCCCATCCGGTAGATGACGGGCTGCTTGATCATATGGTCAAGAAAGGTGAAGCGCACCCGCTGCATCGTCGTGGTCATGATACTCAAGCCTTCACGCCCACGTGTTGCTCGAACGCCGAGACCGTGCCCTCGATGAGGATGGGGTTCACGACATCGCTCACGATCTCCGTGGTCTTGAGGCCGTTGCCGGTGATATAGACAACGGTCGGCTCGTCCGGCTGGATCTCTCCGCGCTCGACGAGGCGCTTCAGCCCGGCTATGGCGACGCCGCCTGCGCCCTCCGTGAAGATGCCCTCGGTCTGCGCGAGGAGCTTGATGCCCTCCGCAACCTCGTGCTCCTCCGCGATGACGGCGGAGCCGCCCGATGCCTCGATCGTCTTGAGCGCGTAGTAGCCGTCGGCGGGATTGCCGATGCCAAGCGACTTGGCGATGGTGGCAGGCTTCACGGGGCGTATCACGAAGCGGCCCTCTTCGTAAGCGGTCGCGATGGGGGAGCAGCCGCGCGCCTGCGCACAGTGCATGCGCGTCTCCACCTGGCCGATGATCCCGGTCTGCTCGAACTCCTTGAGTCCCTGGTAGATCTTCGTGAACATCGCGCCCGATGCCGACGGTGCGATGGCGTGCGCGGGGGCGCGCCAGCCCAACTGCTCCGCTACCTCGTAGCCGAGGGTCTTGCTGCCGTCGGCGTAGAAGGGGCGGACGTTGATGTTGACGAACGCCCACTGGTACTGGTCTGCCAGTTCGCTGCAGAGGCGGTTGACGTCGTCGTAGCTGCCGTTGACGGCAATCATGGTCGGGTTGTAGATGGCCGCGCCCAGCACCTTGCCCGCCTCGAGGTCCGAGGGGATGAAGACGTAGGCTGCCATCCCGGCCCGGGCCGCGTGGGCGGCGACAGCGCAGGCGAGGTTGCCTGTCGAGGCGCACGCGAGCGTCTCGAATCCGAGTTCCAACGCTTTGGCTGAAGCGACTGCGACAACGCGGTCCTTGAACGAGTAGGACGGGTTGACGCTGTCGTTCTTAATCCAGAGTTCCTCCAGCCCGAGTTGCTTCGCAAGCCCGTGTGAGCGGATGAGCGGGGTGAACCCGGCGTTGATGTCCACCAGCGGGTTGTACTCGGCGGGGAGGAAATCGGCGTAGCGCCAGAGGCTGTTGGGGCCGGACATGATGCGCTCTCTGCTGGCGATGTCCGCGATGGCGTCCATGTCATAGACGACTTCCAGCGGTCCGAAGCAGAAATCACAGACGTTGAAAGCGCCGATGGGGTATTCGCGGGAACATTCCTTACAGCGCAGAGCGGCGACGTTCACCATATGGCAACCTCCTGCGTGCGATGCATCACGCGCGCGGCGGTTCGCCTACTCCGCGCGGGCTGTTCCCGTTTTGTTTGCCGTTCAAGGCGTGGGAGCGCATCTTGCACACTCGTAACAGAGTAGCAGTTGGAGGAGTCGAGCGTCAAAGGCGTAACGGCGCGGCGGAGCCCTTATCACGCTGTGCGCGTGCTAGGCTGAACGCAGGAGGCTGACGATGACAGACGGGCATGGCGTCGTGCTGATCACCGGAGCGTCGAGCGGCATCGGCATGGCAACGGCGCTCTATATGGCGGAGCGTGGCTACCGCGTGGTTGGGACGAGCCGGGCGAAGGGGAGGCTCGCCGAGTTGGAGACGGAAGCCGCCGGTCGTGGCCTGCCCATCGCCGGAGTCGAGCTCGACATCAACAGCGAGGCCGGCCTCGCTGAAACGCTGGGCTCCATCGCGAAGGAGCATGGTCCCGTCAGCGTGCTGGTCAACAACGCCGGATACGGGCTGTTCGGTCCCGTGCAGACGCTCAGTGCCGACGAAATGCGCTCACTGTTCGAGACCAACGTATTCGCCGTTGCGCGTCTCATCCGGGCAGTGCTGCCGGGCATGATCGAGCAGGGCGGCGGGACGATCGTGAACGTAAGTTCCATCCTAGGCCGCATCGGCGCGCCCTTCCACGGGGCCTACGCGTCCTCGAAGTTTGCGCTCGAAGGGCTGACCGAGTCGCTCAGGACGGAGGTGTGGCCCCTCGGCGTGCGCGTCGTACTGGTCGAGCCGGGACTGTTCCGCACCGCGTTTCCGGAGAACCAGCTCATGACTGCGGACATCGAATCGGATGACGGCGCCCCCTACGACCGGTACGTCCGGGCCTACCGGAGCAGGGTCCGCAGAGCGTTCAACCGGGGCGGAGACCCCATACTCGTCGCGAAAGCCATCTACGGCATCGTCCGCTCCCGGCGTCCACGCCTGCGTTACCCCGTGGGCATCGACTCGCGCGCAGGATCCCTGGCTGCTCGTGTGCTGCCGGAGCGTGTCTTCCTTTCGCTCCTGGGTTGGGCGACCCGCCGGTAGTCGTTCCTCGCCGTCACCCAGAGGCGCCGATACTCTAAAGTTGATAGTACTGCACTCAAGTTTGCTATACTATGAGTAAGGCAGATTACTCGAACTGAGCGGCACAGAATGGCAAAGAACTACTACGAGACGCTGGGGGTGGCGAAGAACGCCACCGAGAAGGAGATACGCTCCGCGTACCGCCGTCTCGCACGTAAGCATCACCCGGACGTCAACCCCGGCGACAGCAGCGCCGAGGCGAAGTTCAAGGAGATCAACGAGGCGTACCAGGTGCTCTCGGACGCCGACTCCCGGAAGAAGTACGACCGCTTCGGAGAGAACTGGCGGCACGCCGATCAGATGCACGGCGGCGGGCAGGGTTCGGGAACGTCGCCGTTCACGTTCTTCACGAACGCTCGCACGCGCCGGAGCGGCGGCTCCCCCGGGTTCAGCGCATTCACGGACGTGGACGGCCTCGGCGACTTCAGCAACCTCTTCGACGGGTTCGCAGACGCGCGCTGGGGCGCCCGCCGGCAGGCGGCGCCCCGCCGGTTGGACGTGCCGGTGACCGTCACGCTGGAGGAGGCGTTCGCAGGCTCGACGCGCACCGTGCAGCATCCCGGCGGCAAGCGGCTGGAGGTGCGGATACCCGCCGGCGTCGAGAGCGGTGCCCGCATACACGTGAACCCGAAGCGCGACGGCGTGGACGAGTTCTACCTCGTCGTGACCGTTGCGCCGCACGCCGTCTTCGAGCGCGCAGGCGACGACGTGCGCTTCACGGCGCGCGTGCCGCTGCTGGACGCGGTGCTCGGCGGCGAGACGCAGGCACCCACGCTCGGTGGAAAGAGCGTCGCGGTACGCATCCCGCCGGGAACGCAGAACGGACGCGTGATACGTCTGCGGGGGAAGGGGATGCCGAAGCGCGGCGGCGGCCACGGCGACATGCTCGTGACGGTGATGGCGGTGCTGCCGGTGGAGTTGACCGAAGAGCAGCGCGAGCTGTTCGAGCGGCTGCGCGACGCTGAGCACAGCGCGGAGCAGACCCGGGCGTAGGAGGGCGTGATGGTGCGGAGGAGGACGGCATGATGGAGCAGACGGTGGTCAGAGAGGCATGGGTCCGGCCGGTGAGCGTCGATGGCGTGAACGACGACGAGCCGTGCTACGTCATCAGCGTTGCGTCTCGCATGGTGGGCGTGCACGCGCAGACGCTCCGCACGTACGAGCGTATCGGGCTGCTCACGCCGAAGCGCTCGCGAGGGAACATCCGCATGTTCTCTCCGGCGGACATCTCACGCGCGCGCTGGATCAAGTCGCTCATGGAGGACCTGGGTATCAACCTCGCCGGGGTGGAGGTGCTGATGCGTATGCAGGCGCGGCTCGTCGAGTTGGAGCGCCAGGTACGCCGTTTGGAGGAACGCCTCGGCAACCGCTGACGCGCGTTGTCCCGGCTGATCGGAGTACGTCATGGTTTTCAAGCAGGAAGATTTCACGGAACAGGCACAAGCCGTCATCGGGGCGAGCTACGAGCTCGTACGGAGATTTCGCCACTCACAGTGGGACGTTGAGCACGTGATGCTCGCGCTACTGGAGAGCGCAGATTCCGTGCCCGCACGCATACTGAACGGGCTCGGCGTCAACGTAGACCGTACTCGCGGCGAACTGGAACTGGTGCTCAAGAAGACGCCCCAGCTCACGTACGAGTCCAACCAGCTGCATCCCACGCCCCGTGCGCTCGCGATGCTGCAGGCGGCGAAGGACGAGGCGGAGCGTCTGCACGACGAGCACATCGCGACCGAGCACCTCTTCCTGGCCATCCTCTCCGATGAGCGGGGTGACGCGGCGCGCATCCTGGCCGACCACAGTGTCACCAAGGAGCTCGTGTACCAGGCGCTCCTGAATGTGCGCGGCGGACATCGCGTTACCGACCCCCGCGCCGAGAACCGCTATCAGGCGCTGAGCCGCTACACCATCGACCTGACGCAGCTCGCCCGGGAGGGGAAGCTGGACCCGGTCGTGGGCCGCATGGCTGAGATACGGCGCGTGATGCAGACGCTGACCCGGCGCACCAAGGACAACCCCGTCATCATCGGCGGAGCGGGGGTCGGCAAGACGGCGATCGCAGAAGGGCTCGCGCAGCGCATCGTGGCGGGCGACGTGCCGGAGTCGTTGCGCGACAAGCGCGTCCTCGCGCTCGACATGGCCGGCCTCGTCGCCGGAGCGAAGTTCCGCGGCGAGTTCGAGGAACGCCTGAAGTCGGTGATCGACGAGATGAAGGAGGCTCGCCGGGAGGTGGTGCTCTTCATCGACGAGCTCCACACGATGGTGGGCGCCGGCGCCGGCGAGGGCGGACTGGACGCCGCGAACATCATGAAGCCCGCACTCGCGCGCGGCGAGTTGCAGGTGATCGGCGCGACGACGCCAGACGAGTACCGCAAGCACATCGAGAGGGATGCCGCACTGGAGCGCCGGTTCCAGACGATATGGCTCGAGGAGCCGACCGTCGACCAGGCCATCGAGATCCTGCGCGGACTGCGTCCCCGCTACGAGGCGCACCACAAGGTGCAGTTGGACGACAGCGCGCTGGTCGCGGCGGCAGAGCTGAGCGCTCGCTACATATCGGGCCGCAACATGCCGGACAAGGCCGTGGACCTCATCGACGAAGCCGCAGCCAAGCTCCGGCTGGACGTCGAGAGCCTGCCGCCCGAACTGACCGCCCGCGAGCAGGAGATACGCGACCTGTACGAACAGGAGGAGTCCGCCGCGCAGCGGAGCGACTACGAGGCTGCCGCTGAACTCAAGGTGGAGCGGGTGCGGATCGAAGAGGAGTTCAACCGCAACCGCAGTGAGTTCCTGGGGCGCGACCACACCGACCTCGTGGTGCGTGCGGAGGACATCGCCATCCTCATCGCGGAGTGGACGGGCATCCCTGCCACGCGCCTGATGGAAGAGGAGGCCGTACGCCTCCTGCACCTGGAGGAGCGTCTGCACGAGCGGGTCGTCGGCCAGCACGACGCCGTCGTGGCCGTGGCCGATGCGATACGCCGCGCCCGCGCCGGGCTGCGCGACGAGAAGCGTCCGGTGGGTTCGTTCATGTTCCTCGGGCCGACGGGCGTTGGGAAGACGGAGCTCGCGCGTGCGCTCGCGGAGTGCCTGTTCGACGACGAGGAGAACATGGTGCGCGTGGACATGTCGGAGTTCGCGGAGCGGCACACCGTCTCCCGTCTCATCGGCGCGCCGCCCGGCTACGTCGGCTACGACGAGGCCGGTCAGCTTACCGAGGCGATACGCCGCAGGCCGTTCCGTGTCGTGCTCTTCGACGAGATCGAGAAGGGCCACCCGGACGTCTTCAACGTCATGCTCCAGATACTGGAGGACGGGCGGCTGACGGACGGCCACGGGCGGACTGTGGACTTCAGCCACACCATCATCATCATGACCAGCAACATCGGCACGGCGGAGTTCAGCAAGGGCGGCATCGGCTTCCGGGCGGGGCAGCCCACGACCGAGGAGGAGCGGCACCGCCGTGCGGTGATGGAGGCGCTCAAGAAGCACTTCACGCCCGAGTTCCTGAACCGCGTGGATGAGTACATCGTCTTCCACCCGCTGACCCGTCCGGAGCTGCACGAGATCATCGACCTGATGGTGCGCCACGTGCAGGAGCGCCTCGCCGAGCGTTCGATAGCGATACACCTCACCGATGCCGCGAAGGACTGGCTGGAGGACGAGGGGTTCGATCCCGTCTACGGCGCACGCCCGCTGCGGCGCGCGGTGGAGCGCCACGTGGAGAACGTCATCGCGCGGGGCATCCTCGGCGGAGAGTACGTGGACGGCGACGTCATCACCGTGGACGCGGGAAGCGGTGGCCTGACGTTCGCGAAGACGCCTGCCGCCGAAACTGTGACTGCAGGCGTGTAGCGCATAGTTGACACGCGTGTACAGGGGCGCCCTCGTGGGCGCCCCTCACTCTGTCTGCCACATCCCGCCTCCGAGATTGACTCCGGGGGTCTCATCTGGTATGGCTTGCGCGCGCATATCGCTGGTTCCTTCCGTTTCGCCCGCTGAGGCGAGACGGAATCCGCCGCTAGACAGGTTGGAGCCTGGTGGTATGCAGGAATCCTGTTGATGCAGAGGGAGGCCTGCGATGAGGAACCTGAGCAGAACGATGATGGGGCGGTTGACCGCCCTGCTCCTGATGGGCGTGCTGGTTGCCGTGGTGACGGGGGCCTGCGGCAGCGACCCTACCGCCACACCGGCCCCGACGGCAACGCCAGTGCCCCCGACGCCGACGCCGGTGCCGGAACAGCCTTCGCAACCATCGCAGCCTGATCCCACGGCCACCCCGACTCCCGACGCGATGATGATGTTCAAGTCGGAGTGGGATGAACTCATCGCAGCGGCGCAGGAGGAGGGCGAGATCGTCGTCGTTATGGGCGGCTCTGCCAGCCGCAACTACCGTCCGGTGATGCAGGCCTTCCAGGACAAGTTTGGCATCACCGCCACGGTTTCGACGGGTGGCGGCGGCGCGCAGACGGACCGCATCCTCGCTGAGCAGTCCGCCGGACGTTACGACGCCGACGTCATGATGGTTGGCGGCACGTCCGCTTCGCGGATCCAGCGGGCAGGTGGACTGGACCCCATACCGCCTGAGTTGATCCATCCTGAGGTTATTGACGGGAGCGGCTGGTTCCAGGGCCGGCTCTGGTACGCGGACGCCGACACCGAGCAGTTCATCCTGAACCACGGCGCGGCGGCATCTCCCTACAACATGAGCATGCGCTACAACACGAATGAGGTGACCCAGGCCGACCTCGATTCGATGAATTCCGTGTATGACTACCTCGACCCGAAGTGGGCGAACAGGATCGTGGCGATCCCGGCGATCGCCGAAGGCGCGGGTGGGACGTACTCAGGCATCATCCTCCACCCGGACGTCGGTGAGGATTGGCTGGAGCGGTTCGTGGACCCGGACTTTGGCGTCACATTCTCCACGGACTTCCGGTTCATCACGGACAGTGTTGCCGGGGGCAGGTTCGCGATGGGGATCGCTATCGGCTCGGCGGGCCGTGACCTCGACTCGCTTGCCGACCAGGGTGGCCCGGTGGACCGTATGTTCAAGTCGTTCGATGAGGCGGACACCCTGAGCGGCGCGGGCGCAGGCGACAACCTGCAGCTGCTGAAGAACCGGCCCCACCCCAACGCAGCCAAGCTGCTGGTCAACTGGTTCCTCTCCATCGAGGGACAGACCGCAAGGCATGAGTTGAGCGAGGGCTCGCCGAACCCAAGCCTGCGTGAGGACATCCCCTGCACCGGGCAGGTAGACCCGCGCGAGTGCAGGCAGCCCGGTGCGAGCTACATCTACCTGACCGGCGACCCTGAGTACGCATTGCGCACCGATGAGGCCCTGGAGCGTTCCAGGGAGATACACCGCGCAGCACGCGGCGGCTAGACGATTCAGAGCAGACCGGGGCGCTTCGGTGACGGAGCACCCCGGTCCTCGGTTTCAGGAGGCAGGGCATGCAGTTGGCAAGGCCGCGCCTGCGGGTACGCGGTTTCAGGATGCCCCCCACGAGCGCCTACATCATGGCGGTCGTCCTCCTCCTGCTGGGCTTCTACCTGATCTGGCCCATCCTCCTGCTCGTCATCAACAGCTTCGACGCCAGGGCCGACTGGTTCGTGGGCGAGCGTCAGTGGGGTCTGCAGCATTGGCGGGACGCCTGGTCGACGCCTGGTCTGGTCGCCTCGCTCGGCAACAGCATCATGATTTGGGCGTTTGTTGTCGGCATCAGCTTCCCCATTGCAGTCGTCATCTCCTGGGTGCTGGCGCGGACGAACATCCCGTTCAGCCACAGCATCGAGTTCCTGTTCTGGATCTCATTCATGATGCCGGGTATCGCCACAACTCTCGCCTGGATCACGCTGCTCGACCCTTACATCGGGCTCATCAATATTGGCTTGGAGAAGCTGCCCTTCATCAACGATTCGCCATTCAACATCTTCAGTGTGCCGGGCATCGTCTGGGCGCACCTCATGGCGAATGGCATCTCCATCAAGGTCATGCTGCTCACACCGGCGTTCCGCAACATGGACGCCAGTATGGAGGAGGCCGCGCGGGTAAGCGGCGCCTCCAACGTCCTCACCATGATGCGCGTGACGTTGCCGCTCATGATTTCGCCCATGGCGCTCGTGTTCGCGCTGCAGTTGCTCCGCATCTTCCAGTCGTTCGAGACCGAGCTGCTCCTGGGCCTCCCGTTCGACTTCTACGTCTACTCCACCAAGATATGGGAGCTCGTGCGGCAGGATGTTCCCAACTACGGCGTTGCGACGGTGCTAGCGAGTCTCACACTGCTGGTCATTGCGGTCATCATCCCTGTGCAGCGCTGGATCATCCAGCGCCGCCGCTACACCACCATCACCGGCAGCTTCAAGCCGGGACTGATAGACCTCGGCGCATGGAGGATGCCGGTCTTCGTCATCATCGGCTTTCTGATCTTCATGCTGACGATAGGCCCGGCGGTATCGCTTCTGTTCGGCAGCTTCATGACCCGTGCTGGCTACTTCTACCTCACCCCCACCTACACGCTGGACCACTGGCAACTCGTCCTGACGGACAACCTCTTCCTCAAGGCGCTGCGCACGACGCTCATCCTTGCCATCACCGCCGCGATACTCAGCCCCATCCTCTTCTCGCTCATCGCCTACATCCTCGTGCGGACGCGCTGGGTGGGCAGGTGGGCGCTCGACCTCATTATCTGGGGCTCGGGCGCTATCCCAGGGATACTCTCGGGCCTTGGCCTGCTCTGGCTCTTCCTGGGCACGCCGCTGCTCAGCGTGCTCTTCGGCACCATCTACGCGCTGCTGCTCGTCGTCATCATCCAGGGCAACACCACGGGGACGAACATCATGAAGGGTGTGTTCGTTCAGATCGGCGCGGACATGGAGGAGGCTGCGCGCGTCTCCGGCGCGGGATGGGTACGCACCTACTTCCGTATCTGGATACCGCTCTTGATGCCGACGCTCATCCTGCTCGCGACCCTCAACTTCGTCATCGCCGCCGGCACCACCAGCAGCATCGTCCTGCTCGCTTCCCGCGACACCATCACGCTCTCGTTGCTGGCTTTGGAGTTCGCATCGCCCGCCATAGGACACCGCGAAGAGGCGAGCATCGTTGGCCTGTTCATCATCGTTCTCACCGTGGGACTGGCGAGTGTCGCCCGTGCCTTCGGCCTGCGCCTCGGGATCCGGCACGAACGACAGGCCAATGCGCGGCAGGTCGAGGCGAGCCAGGCAACCGCGTCCGCGCCGGTGCGGCCATAGCCGGGAATTGGCAGGAGGTCCCATGACGACCGACGCCGAGATAAGACGCGCGGAGACGCCGGACGATCTGGAGGTCTTCCCTGAACCGGACGCCTACCTGGAGTGGCAGCGCGACGAGGGCGTGAAGGTCATCGTCGACTTCGCCTTCGAGGACCTCGCCCGCATCGAGCTCGGCGACTGGGAGCGCAAGGGCGGCAGGGGCGCCATCATCAACATCCCGAACCCGCTCCTCTTGAATGACTCTCACCTCGTCGAGATACGCCCGGGGGGCAGCTCGGAACCGGAGCACCATCTCTACGAGGAGATGGTCTACATCGTCGCAGGGCGCGGCGCGACGAGCGTCTGGCTGGAGGACGGCGCGGAGCAGACGTTCGAGTGGCACGCGGGCAGCCTGTTCTCCATCCCGCTCAACGCGTGGTACCGCCACTTCAACGCCAGCGGCACGGAGCCCGCGCGGTACCTCGGCGTGACCAACGCTCCACCGGTGCTTCGCTGGTGGCGCAACCGCGAGTTCGTGTTCAACAACGACTTCCGCTTCACCGACCGTTTCGGCGGGAGCGAGGACTACTTCAGCGGGAGCGGCACGCTCTACCAGCGCCGCAAGTGGGCGAGCAACTTCATCCCCAACGCGCCCGGCATGCCGCTCTACGACTACCTCACCCGCGGCGCGGGCGGCGTGAACGCCAGTTTGGAGATGGCGGGCAACGTCACCAAGGCGCACATCTCCGAGTTCCCCATCGGCACGTACAAGAAGGCCCACCGCCACGGCCCCGGCGCGCACCTCGTCATCCTCAGCGGCGAGGGCTTCTCCCTGCTCTGGAACGACGACGAGCAGTCCGACCTGCGCAAGGCGGATTGGAAGGTCGGCGGGATGGTCGTCGTCCCGGCTGACCGCACGTTCCACCAGCACTTCAACGGCGGGCCGACGCGGGCGCGCTACCTCGCGCTTCGGCCGGGCACCGGGCTCGTCAACGGGCCGCGTTCCTCCGACCTGAGCGTCAACGAAGGCGGCGGCCAGATCGAGTACGAGGAAGAAGCGCCCCGCATCCACGAGATATTCGAGGCGGAGCTGGCGAAGAGCGGCGCGCCCTGCCGGATGAAGGCGTTCATCCCGTGGTGCACCGGCGAGGTCGGCCCCACCCGCGTGCGGGACACGTAGACCCTCGCCTGCCCCCTCGGGATAGGCCCTCGTGGTAACCTCCTCCGCATGGATACGAAACCGTTGGGAAAGAGTGGCGTTGCGCTGCCGGAGGTCGGCTTCGGCACGTGGGAGTTCAGCGGGGAATCTGCGGTCATCCACCGCGCGATAGAGCTGGGCTCGTTCCTCATCGATACAGCCGAGTCCTATGGCACCGAGGGGCGCGTGGGCAAGGCTATCGCGGGCCGGCGGGACGAGGTGTTTGTCGCCACGAAGGTCTCGCCCTGGCACTTCCGACACACGGACGTACTCGACGCGTGCGACCGCAGCCTGAAGGCGCTGGGCATCGAGACGATAGACCTCTACCAACTGCACGCGCCGTCCGCGGACGTCCCCATCGAGGAGACGATGGGCGCTATGGCCGACCTCGTCGCGGCGGGCAAGGTGCGCCATGTCGGCGTCAGCAACTTCTCCGTGCGGGAGATGGAGGCGGCGGAGGATGCGCTGGGCGCGGACCTGGTCGTCGAGAACCAGATCAAGTACAGCTTGTTCGACCACGAGTTCGCCGACAGCGTGATCCCATACTGCGAGGAGCGCGGCATCATGGTGCTGGCGTACAGCTCGCTGGAGCAGGGCGCATTCCAGCGCGAGATGCGTGGCAACGCGCGGCTCGTCGAGGTGATGCAGAGCGTCTGCGCGGAGACCGGAAAGACCGCCGCGCAGGTGCTGCTGAACTGGACGCTCCGCTCGCCCGTCGTCATCACCATCCCGAAGACCAACACGCTCTCGCGCATCGACGAGAACTGCGCCGCCGCCGGCTGGCGGCTCACCGACGCCCAGTGGCACGCCCTCACCGCCGCCGCGGGCGAGACCCGCTCCGCCTACTGGTGGCGGTAGGGTGAGCGCAGGCGCCATCGTTGTCGCCGCGGGCGCGAGCACCCGCATGGGCAGCGCGGGCGACAAGACGCTGGCCGACATCGGCGGCGAGCCGCTCATCGCCCGCACGGTCGATGTCTTCGAGCGGTGCGACGCCGTCGCCGCGATTGCGCTCGTCGTTTCGGAGCGCAACCTGGATGCCGTCGCCGCTCTGCGCGATGCGAAGGGCTGGCGGAAGACGCTGTCCCCGCTCATCGGAGGCGCGCGACGGCAGGACAGCGTCCGCGCCGGACTCGACGCGCTTCCGCCCGATTGCGACTGGGTGCTCGTCCACGACGGCGCGCGCCCGTTCGTCACGTCCCGCATGATCGAGGAAGGGCTCGCCGCTGCCGCCGCGACCGGCGCGGCGATCGCCGTCGTGCCTGCCTATGACACCGTGAAGCGTATCGGGGAGGGAGGGCGCGTGGTCGAGACGCTCGACCGCAGCGAACTGGCGATGGTGCAGACCCCGCAGGTGTTCCGCCGCGACGTGCTCGAACGCGCCCACGCCGAGGTCACGGGCGAAGTCACCGACGACGCCGGGATGGTCGAGCGCATCGGCATCGAAGTGCGGACGTTCGAGGGCGCCCGCAGCAACCTCAAGGTCACGACGCCCGAGGACCTGCTGATCGCGTCCGCGATGCTGGGGTGAGGCTCCCCAGGCCTGTGACATCCGTCCCTTACGTCGCCGCCCCGGCGCCCCCTACGATGGTCCCGGATGCGAGCCACTTCGCCGATGCGCTCCCTGGCCGCTCAGGAGTCAGATGGCCCAAAATGGCTCAATTTGGCTCACTTTTCGCGATTCGCGGTCATTTGCGCGGTGGCTTGCTCGTTGGCGAATCAACCAGGGCGTATCGCGGCGCTCTCCGGTTCCCCCTTTCAATGGGCGAAGGGTCAGGGGTGAGGGTTGGCCGGGGTGGGGCGGTTTGCGTTCCGCTGCTAAACTCACGGGCACACCGCGACGGAGGATGACGCGATGACCACCCGGTTCGGCATCGGCTACGACGCACACGCGCTGGAGGCAGGCGTGCCGCTCACGCTCGGCGGCGTTCGCATCCCGTCGGACCGTGGGCTCGCCGGGCACAGCGACGGCGACATCGCCGCGCACGCCATTATCGACGCGCTGCTCGGCGCGGCAGCCCTTGGCGACATCGGCACGCACTTCAAGGCCGACGACCCCTCCGTCCCACAGGGTGTGACGAGCACGTCGCTCCTGGAGCGCACCGTCGCCATGCTCCGCCGGGCCGGATGGAGCGTGGTCAACGTCGATGCTACAATCGTTCTCCAACGCCCCCATCTCTCGGAGTTCGTCCCGGCCATGCGGTGGGCCATCGCCGCTTCGCTGGGAGTGGGGCTCTCCGCCGTGAGCATCAAGGCCACCACTGAGGATGGCCTCGGGTACACCGGCTCGGAGACGGGCGCAGCGGCCATGGCCGTGGCATCCATCACAGACGGCAATCCATGAAACTCTCCGACACCCTCACCGGTGAGAAGCACGATTTCGAACCCGCCGGCGACGAGGTCCGCATCTACGTCTGCGGCGTCACCCCGTACTCCTCCGCGCACGTCGGCCACGCGATGAGCTACATCATCTTCGACGTGCTCCACCGCTACCTGGAGTTCCGGGGATTCACGGTGCGCCGCGTCCAGAATTTCACCGACATCGACGACAAGCTCATCGACCGCGCCGCCCAGGAGGGAGCGACCGTCGAAGAGCTCGCCGAGCGCCACATCGGCGAGTACTTCGCGAACATGGCCGCGCTCAACGTCCGCGACGCCGACGAGTACCCCCGCGCCACCCAGGAGGTGCCCAAGATCATCGAGGTCATCTCCGGCCTCATCGACACCGGTCACGCCTACGAGTCCAACGGCGACGTCTACTTCCGCGTTCGCAGCGACGAGCAGTACGGCAAGCTCAGCCACCGCTCGCTGGACGCCATGCGGGCGGGAGCGCGCATCGAGCCGGGCGTGCAGAAGGAGCACCCCATGGACTTCGCGCTCTGGAAGTCCGCCAAGCCCGGCGAGCCGTCGTGGGAGAGCCCGTGGGGCGGCGGACGCCCCGGCTGGCACATCGAGTGCTCCGCGATGGCGCTGCGCTATCTCGGCGAGAGCATCGACATCCATGGCGGCGGGCAGGACCTCATCTTCCCGCACCACGAGAACGAGATCGCCCAGAGCGAGGCGTTCACGGGCACCCGCCCGTTCGCGCGGTTCTGGCTGCACAACGGCCTGCTCAACATGGACGCACAGAAGATGAGCAAGTCGCTCGGCAACCTCGTCACCATCAGCGATGCGCTGGAGCACTACTCGGCGGACGCCATCCGGCTCTCCGTGCTCAACGCGCACTACCGCAGCCCCGGCTACTACTCCGACGAAGCGCTCGCCGGGTCCGAGCGCGCCGCTGCACGTCTCCGGCAGGCCGCGTCGGCGGAGTCCAACACCGGCGCTGCCGGCGCGCTCGACGCCTCGGAGACCCGGGCGCGCTTCATCGAAGCCATGGACGATGACCTCAACAGCCCGCAGGCGGTTGCCGCCCTGTTCGACCTGGCGCGTGACATCAACCGTGGCTCGACCGAGGGGCAGAACGTTGCCTCGGCGCAGGAGACACTCTGCGAGCTGACCGCCGTGCTGGGCCTGACGTTGGAGGAGCGCGAGGCCTCGGTCAACGCGGACCTCGCCGCGAGGGTCGAGGCGCTCGTCGAGCAGCGCGCCAGCCTCCGCGCCGCCCGCGACTTCGCCGGTGCCGACGCCGTCCGCGACGAGCTCACCGCGCTGGGCGTCGAGCTCACGGACTCCCCCTCCGGCACCACCTGGCGCGTCGTCGGGTAGGGTCGCGTGGGGGCATGAGCACCACGTCCGCCACTAACCTGCGCGACGCACTTGCCGCCATCGTTGGCGCGGAGCACGTTCTGACCGACGACGAGTCGCGGGAACGGCTGTCGTTCGACGCCGTTACCGCCCACCGGCTCGGCGGACGCTCGGAACTGGCGGAGGCGCGGGTGGAGGCCGTGGTGCGTCCGGCGAGTACGGCGGAGGTCGCGGCGGTGGTGACGTTCGCGTCGGAGCACGGCATACCAGTCGTGCCCTACGGCGGCGGCACCGGCGTCATGGGGGCGGTCGTGCCGGTGCGCGGCGGCATCGCGCTCGACCTCCGACGCATGGACCGTATCGTCGAGGTGAGCCGCGAGGACAGGACGGCTCGCGTCCAGCCCGGCGTCTACCTCGCCGACCTCGACGCTGCCGCCAATGACCACGGCATGATGCTGGGGCACGACCCGTGGAGTGTGCCCATCGCCACGGTCGGCGGCGCGATCTCCACGGACAGCGTCGGCTACCGGGCGAGCAGGTACGGCTCGATGGGACAGCAGGTGCGCGCGCTGGAGGTGGTGCTGGGGAGCGGCGAAGTCGTGGGGACGCGCGCCATCCAGCGGCAGAGCAGCGGCCCGATGCTGAAGGGGCTGTTCGCAGGCGCCGAAGGCACGATGGGTGTGATAACCGAGGCGACGATCGACCTGCGCGCTCTTCCGGAAGTGCGGGAGTTCGCGTCGGTGGGGTTCGACACGTTCGAGCAGGGCTATCCGGTCGTGACCCGGCTGTTCGACATCGGTCTCGTGCCTGCGCTGATCGACCTCACCGAGGAGCCGGGGACTCCGGAGAACGCTGCACCGTGCATCCTCTACCTCGGCTTCGAGGGCTACCGTGAGGAGGTGGAAGCGCAGCGCAGTCGCACGATGGCCGAGGCGCTGTCGGCTGGTGGGCGCGACCTCGGCCCCGGCCCGACCCGAGAGTACTGGGAAACGCGGCACGCCGTCGCCGAACGCTGGCGCGACCGCACCCGCCCGCTGCGCCCGACCGAACGCTGGAAGGAGCAGCGGTGGCGCTATGCGGACTACCTCCATGTCGCGATGCCGGTGTCGCGCGTGCTCGCCTACAAGCACTACTGCGAGGAGGCCGCCGCACACTACGGCCTGGACATACGGGAGTCCGCTGTATGGACGCACCCTGAGTTGTTCTCCGTGTTCGTGCGCGCTCCGCATGGTGAGGGCGGCGGCGATACAGCGGCAACCGCCCTGCAGCAGGCGGTCGACGCCATGTTGGAAGAGGCGCTGCGCCTCGGTGGGGGCGTCGAATACTGTCACGGCCTCGGCGTGAAGCTCGATGCCTGGGCCGAGCGTGAGTGGGGCGATGCCTTGCTCCTTGCCCGGCGGCTGAAGCGCGCGGTCGACCCCAACGGCATCCTGAACCCGGAGAAGCTGGGGCTGTGAGCCTCCCGCTCGTCCTGGTCGCAGGCGCCACCGGCGCCATCGGCGCGGAGGTCGTCCGCGAGTTGCAGTCGAGAGGCTCCCGCGTCCGTGCGCTGGTCCGCGAGCCCTCGCGCCTTACGACGGAACCGGAGGAGATATTCGTCGCCAACCTGCTCAACCCGCGTACGCTGGAGGGATCCTGCGCAGGCGCCGACGCCGTCGTCTCGTGCGTTGGCGCCAGGCTCACATCGAGGATGTTCACGTACAAGGCAGAGGCGTTCCATGCGGTGGACGACGGAGGCAACCGCAGCCTGCTGCGTGAGGCTGAGGAAGCGGGTGTCCGGCGATTCGGGTACGTCTCCGTCTACGGTGGGCGCTTCCTCGGCATGATGGAGTACGTCAGGGCGCATGAGTCGTTCGCCGCCGCGATGCGCTTGTCTTCCATCAGCCACCTGATCGTGCGCCCCACGGTCACGTTTGCCCGGCTCGCGCCGCTGGTGGAGCAAGGCCGCAAGCGGGGGAGGCTGTCTTTGATCGGCACCGGTCAGGCGCAGGTGAATCCCGTGCATGAAGCGGACGTGGCGAAGGCGCTCGTGGACGGCCTGGAAGGCCGGGACGATGAGGTGGACGTCGGTGGGCCTGAGGTGCTCACCTGGGAGGAGATAGGAGGGCTGGCTGCGGCCGCTGCCGGAGACGCGGACGTGCGCTTCTCCTACCTGTGGCGGGCGCAGTTGCGTGCGGCGCTGCGGCGGTTCACGGGACGGCACGGGTACGACTCGGCGGTCTACCGCATCTCGGAGTCGGCGGTGGACATCGTCGCTCCTGCCGTGGGTGAGCGGCGGCTGGCGGACTATTTCGCGTCGCTGGAGGTTAGGTGACCGTCAGGTTGAGGACGGCGAGTATGACGAAGATGACGCCCAGGCCGATGGTGAATTGGAAGAGCGTGCGCTCGACGCCCCGCCGCGTCCGGTAGGACTGTATCGAGCCTGCGCCGAAGAGGCCGCCTCCCGCGCCGCGCACCTGCATGAGGATGCTCGCCACGAGCAGAGCGACCACGATGATTACTGCGAAACTGATGTAGGTTCCCAAGTGCTCCCCCTAGCTTTTCATCGCGTCCAACTGCTCGACTATGAGCCCAGCCACGACCGACGGGTTGGCGTTGCCGCGCGTCGCCTTCATCACCTGTCCCACAAGGAACTTGGCCGCGGTCTCTTTCCCCGCCAGATAGTCTGCAACCGCCTGGGGGTTGCCGTCTATGGCCTGGGCGACGGTGTCCGTGAGTGCGTTCGAGTCCGAGATCTGGACGAGTCCAAGGTCGGCCACGACCGCTTCTGCGGACTTGCCGGTGCGGAACATCTCCTCGATGGCGCGCTTCCCTTGCGGCGTGCCAAGCGCGCCGCTCTCCAGCATGCCCAGCAGCTCCGCGAGCCGCTCCGGCGTCACCGGCGAGTCGTGGATGTCGGTGTGCGTCTCGTTGGAGAGGCGACCCAGTTCAGTGAGCGTCCAGTTCGCCGCGGCCTTTGCCGTAGCGTCCGAGCCGCCGTTCGCCCGAGCGTGCCGGACGGTCGCCTCGTAGTAGTCAGCCAGGCCGGGTGTTGCGGTGAGGAGCGTGGCGTCGTAGGCCGGCAGGCCGTAGTCGTCGACGAATCGCTGCCTGCGCTTTTCCGGCAGCTCCGGCAGCAGTTCCTCTATCTCGGCAACCCATGCGGGGTCCACGTTGAGCGGCGGCAGGTCCGGCTCCGGGAAGTAGCGGTAATCATTCGCCTCTTCCTTGCTGCGGAGCGAGGTCGTGACACCCCGGTCCTCCAGCCAGCCGCGCGTTTCCTGCACGACGCGCCCGCCGGAGTCCAGCACGTTCGCCTGACGCTCGATCTCGTGCTCGATGGCGCGGAAGACCGAGCGGAACGAGTTCATGTTCTTGACCTCGACCTTCGTGCCGAACGTCTCGCTGCCCTTCGGGCGGATGCTGACGTTGGCGTCGCACCGGAACGAGCCCTCGTCCATGTTCGCGGTCGATACTCCGAGGTAACGGAGGATGGTCTGGTAGGACATGAGGTACTGCCGAGCCTCCTCCGCGGAGCGGATGTCAGGCCGGCTGACCATCTCCACGAGCGGCACACCGGAGCGATTCACGTCCACGAGCGAATAGCCCTCGCCGGTGGCAGGGTCGCTCAGGTGACTCAGCTTCGCGACGTCCTCTTCCATGTGGACGCGCTCGATGCCGACACGGCGCCGCTCACCGTCCACCGAGACGTCCAGGTAGCCGTCGTTGCAGAGCGGGAGGTCGTACTGGGATATCTGGTACCCCTTCATGAGGTCGGGATAGGGGTAGTTCTTGCGGTCGAACTTGCTGTGAGGCGCGATGCTGCAGTTGAGCGCCCGCCCGATCATGATGATGGAGCGGATCGCCTCCCGGTTGATGACGGGCAGGGAACCCGGCAACCCCAGGCACACCGGACAGACGCGGGTGTTGGGTTCTGCATCCTGGTAGTCGGCGGGGCAAGCGCAGTACATCTTGCTGCTCGTTCGCAGTTGCGCGTGCACTTCGAGGCCGATGACTGGTTCGTACTCGGTCATGGGGTTTGCATTATAGCGCAGGGAGTTGCAGGAGCGGCGGCGCGCCGAATGGCGGCAGCCTGCCGAGTGGCGGCAGCCTGCCGAGTGCGGCAGGGTACAATTCCGGTATGACGACTGACTACGGAAGGGTGAACGCTCCAGACTTTCCCGCGGATGCGGATTGGCTGAATGCGGACCGCCCGCTGCGTTTGGCGGACTTCGCTGGGAAACTGCTGCTGCTCGATTTCTGGACGTACTGCTGCATCAACTGCATGCACCTGCTGCCGACGCTCCGGCGGCTCGAGCGCGAGTTCCCGGAGGAACTCGCTGTGGTGGGCGTGCACACTGCAAAGTTCGACGGGGAGCGTGCCACAGAGAACGTACGCCAGGCCGTGATGCGGTATGGGATACGCCACCCGGTGCTCAATGACGCCTCGATGGAGACCTGGCGGCAGTACGCGGTGCGCGCCTGGCCGACGTTGATGTTCGTGGACCCTGCCGGAAGAGTCATCGGCAAAGTGGAAGGGGAGCTGGGCTTCGAGCAAGGCGCTGAGCTGATCAGCAAGATGCTGGGACTATTCCGCGCCGAAGGGACGTTGAGGCCGGGGACGCGGGCATACGATGTGGAGGCCCCTCGCTCCGGTGTGCTCTGTTACCCCGGCAAGGTGCTCGCCGACCCGGTCGGAGAGCGGCTGTTCATCGCTGACTCAGGCCATCACCGCGTGCTCGTTACCGACCCGGACGGTGAGATACAGACGGTCATCGGCACTGGG
>DAOUHT010000042.1:0-6457 GCA_034428375.1 Dehalococcoidia bacterium
ACTCTCCTTCGAGCCATGGCGGTACCGGGAGGCCGCGTTCGGTCAGGAAGGACGGATTGAAGAGCTTGGAGGCGTACCGGGTTCCGTGATCGCACAGCATGGTGACCACGACGTGGCCGCGCCCGAGGTCGCGAGCGACCCGCTCGGCGCCCGCGATGTTGATGCCGGTCGATCCCCCGAGATGTCGCCCGCGTTGTTCCCTACGGCAAAGACGCCGATCTCATAGGGAGCCTGCGCCACAAGATCGAAGTGAGGGGCGACATCTTCACGACCGGTGTCCGCTGGGATGCAGATGCTGAATCTTGATAACAGCGTCCCTCCGCTTACGCGCGACTGTGTCATGGGGCGCTCGAAGCTATCCCTTTAGCCTCATAGCCGGTCACGCTCGTCCCAACACCATTCCGGCAAGGACCTCACCCCCGCACCAAGTGCAGGCAGCTCTAACCTCTCCCTCAGGAGAGGGAATCGATCTTCTCCCGCCTCTGTCGTTGCCCGCCGCGGCCGCGCTGGGTAGACTGCAGATGCGTGGGATGCCGCGCGCGAGGCGATGCCATGGACGAACGTATACGTGACCGGGTAGAGGCTGCTCTGAAAGACGCGGGGGGCCAGTACGTGGAGGTGCACGTCGAGGAGGCGTCGTCCTCCACCATCCGCTACCGGGCCCGCGACCTCGAGGAGATCGGGCGCGGCAGCGCGATCGGCGGCAACGTCCGGGCGCTCGCGGGTGGCGGTTGGGGGTTCGCGTCGTTCAACGACCTGGATAGCCTCGAAGCCAAGGTGCGCCAGGCGGTCGACCAGGCGCGCGTCATCGGCGGTGAGCGCGTCGAGCTCGCTGAAACGGCCCCGGTGGTGGACCACGTTCCGCCCGTGCTGGGGCGCGATCCCGGCGCGCTGTCGCTTGCAGAGAAGAAGGCGGTGCTTGACGAGTATGCGGACGTGATGATGGGCACGCCGGGCGTGCAGTCCTCCACCGTCGGCTACACGGACGCCCGGCGCCGCATGGTGTACGCCAACTCGGAGGGCTCGTACATAGACCAGGAGCGCGTAGACATCAACCTGAGGTTGAACGCGCAGGCCCGCAATGGCGCGGACGTGCAGCAGTACGGCATCAGCCTGGGCAGTCTGGGCGATTTCGAGTTCGTGATGGACCTCCGGGAGAGCGCGAGCGAAGCGGCGGAGAAGGCCGTTGCGCTGCTGAACGCGCCGGAGGTGAAGGGCGGCGAGTACACCGTGATCCTCGACCCCATCCTCGCGGGCGTCTTCATCCACGAGGCGTTCGGCCACCTTTCCGAGGCCGACCACATCTACGCGGAGCCGCGTCTGCAGGAACTGATGAAGCCCGGCAAGCGGTTCGGCGGCGCGCATCTGAACGTGAAGGACGGCGCGACCATCCCCCGCCCAACGTTGCGCGGCTCCTACCAGTACGACGACGAAGGCGTGCAGGGCCAGCAGACCGACCTCATCCGCGAGGGCGTGCTCGTGGGCCGGCTGCACTCGCGTGAGACGGCGGCGAAGCTCGGCGAGCGACCGACAGGCAACGCTCGTGCGCTGAACTACCGCTTCGCGCCCATCGTGCGTATGACCAACACGTTCATCGTTCCCGGCGAGTCGAGCGTGGACGACCTGTTCGCGGACGTGGAGGATGGGCTGTACGTGAAGAACTGGTACGGCGGCATGACCTCCATGGAGATGTTCACGTTCTCCGCGGGAGAGGCGTACCGCATCCGCAACGGCAAGATCGCGGAGCTGTGCAGGCCGGTGATGCTCTCCGGCAACGTCTTCACGACGCTGCACAACCTGGACGCCATCGCGGGCGACCTGGAGATGAACGAGGGCGGCGGTTGCGGCAAGGCCGGGCAGAGCCCCCTGCCGGTCTCCAACGGCAGCCCCCACATCCGCATCCGCCAGTGCCTCATCGGAGGAGCGTAGCCATCGTTTCCCCGGAGCAGGCCAGGGCTGCAGCGGAGCGGATACTGGAGTTGGCGCTCCGTTCCGCCGACGAGGCGGAGGTCTTCTACGCCGCGTCGTCCAGCACGCCCGTGCGGTTCGAGGCGAACGTCATCAAGGGCGTCGACGCGAACGACGCCATGGGCGCGGCGCTCCGCATCATCAAGGACGGGCGCGTCGGGTTCAGCTCAACGTCGAACCTGGACGAGCCGCAGGCGCTGGTCGACGCCGCCATCGAGACGGCCCCGTTCGGCGCCGAGGCGCACTTCGAATTCCCCGGCGCGCAGTCCTACCCGGACGTGCGCCCGTACGACGCATCCGTAGAAGAGGCGACACTCGAAGAGATGGTGGCGTTGGGCGAGCGTGCCATCGCGGACCTGCGCGCCTACTCCACCGAAGCGCAGGTAGAGGGTGGCGTCGGCAAGTCCACGTCAACGCTTGCGCTTGTCAACAGCCGGGGCGGCAGCGTTGCGTATGAGCGCTCACGATTCCAGCTCGGGTTCGAGGGCACGGTGATACGCGGCGAGGACATGCTCTTCACGATGGATAGCGAGAGCAGCATCGCCGCGTTGCACGACCCCTCCGGCGTCGTCTCGTCCGTCATCCGGCAGCTCGAATGGGCGAAGGAGACGGCGGCAGCGGAAACGAAAACCATGCCCGTGATCCTGATGCCGACCGCGGTGCGGAGTGTGCTGCTCTCGCCGCTGCTCGCGGGGTTGAACGGCAAGTCGGTGCTGCAGGGCACGTCGCCACTCGTGGGACGGCTCGGGGAGCGCATCGTGGACGAGCGGTTCAGCGTCACCGACGACCCCACGCTCACCGGAGCGGCGGGCGCACGTCCTGCCGACGACGAGTGCGTGGCCAGCCGCCGCATGCCGCTCATCGAGTCCGGCGTTGCGTCGGCGTTCTTCTACGATCTGCAGACCGCGGGGCAGGCGGGCGTATCGAGCACCGGTGCGGGCGAGCGCGGACTCGGCTCGCTGCCGGGACCGTCGACGAGCGTGCTTCTCGTGGGCGAGGGCGACGCCGCGCTGGACGACATCATCGCGGGTATGGAAGAGGCGCTCATCGTGGAACGGCTGCTCGGCGCGGGGCAGAGCAACGTGCTGGGCGGGGACTTCAATGCGAACATACTGCTGGGGTATAAGGTGGAGCACGGCCGTGTCGTTGGCCGCGTGAAGAACACGATGATATCCGGCAATGCATACCGTGCTCTGAACGACGTGCTGGCGCTGGGAAGCGAGGGACGTTGGATGGGAAGCCTCTACGCGCCTCCCATAGCTGTCGGCGGAATCTCGGTCTCCAGCAAGGGTTAGTCATGGCGCTTGGCGACGTCATCCCCCAACTGCTCGACGCGGGCTCTGAACTGAAGCCGTCCCTCCTCGGACGGCTCAGCGGGCTGGCGCCCGAGGAGCAGCGCGAGTTGCTACAGGTATGGAGCGACATCCCGACGGCACGGCGGCTGATGATCATCCGCGCCGTGACCGGCATGGCCGAGGACAACATCGAGATGGAGTTCACCGCTCTGCTGTGTGCCTCGCTGAAGGACGACGACGCTTCCGTGCGTGCGAGCGCCGCTGCCGGACTGTGGGAGACCGTGGACCGCACGGTCATCGCTCCGCTCACGGCGATGCTCGAGAACGACGACTCCCACGAGGCGCGGGCGGCTGCCGCCAGTGCACTCGGCCACTTCGCGGAGATGGCCGAGGCGGGGAAGCTGATCGAGCGCGACATCGCGATGGTGCGGAGCGCGCTTCTCGGCGCGGTGGAGGACGAGGCTGAGGAGGCCGCGGTGCGCCGCCGAGCGCTGGAGGCGATAGCGCCGATGCGCCACCCGGACGTTCCGGGGTGGATCCGGTGGGCCTATCAGAGCGGCGAACCGCTGCTGCGGCAGAGCGCCGTCTACGCGATGGGGCGCACCTGCGACCCGGCGTGGCTGCCCGCCATCGTGGCGGAGTTCGGCAGCGACGTCGCCGCGATGCGGTTCGAGGCAGCCAACGCGGCCCGCGAACTCGCGGATGCGAAGACGCTGCCCTACCTGCACGAACTGACGAACGACGACGACCCGCAGGTAGCGCTCGCAGCGGTGCATGCCGTCGGCGGCATCGGCGGGACAGCGGCGCGGAAACTGCTCAAGCACTACGTGGAGCAGGGCGATCCGACGCTGAGCGAGGCCGCGCAGGAGGCCCTGCGCGTTCTGGAAGCCGACGAGGGCGACTTCTCCATGCTCACGTTGCAGGAGCCGTAGCCATGGCAGGCGGTTCCCGGGTTGCGCAGGCTGTGTCTGCGGGCGGCGTGGTCTGCGAGGAGCATGGCGGCGACGTGATGGTGGCGGTGTGCGGCCGTCTGAAGACCGGCCTGTGGGCGCTGCCCAAGGGCACTCCGGACGGCGGCGAGACGCTGGAAGAGACGGCCCTGCGCGAGGTGAGGGAAGAGACGGGGTTGTCCGTGGAGATAGCGGCTCCGCTGGGGCACATCGAGTACTGGTTCACCCGCGACGCTGAGCGCATCCACAAGCGGGTCTACTTCTACCTGATGCGACCGTGCGGCGGCTCGTTCGACGACCACGACCCGGAGTTCGACATCGTGCGCTGGGTTTCCGCCGTGGAAGCCCACGACACGCTGACCTACCCCTCGGAGCGCGAGGTGTTGCAGCGGGCGATGGCGGCGTTGGACGCAGGAGAGCCCGTTCGATGAGCGAGAACGGCATCCGCGGGCAGAAGGTCGTGATTCGCGACAAGCGCATCGAGGACGGCGAGGACGACCACCGCTGGCGGTCCGACCAGGAACTCGCCGAACTCGACGCCGCGCCTCGCCTCCGGCAGCCGCTGGACGACTTCCTCCGCGACTACGCCAACGAGTTGAAGTACCCGACGCCCTGGGTGCGCCGCTACGGCATCGACACGCTGGACGGCCTGCACATCGGCAACTGCATGGTCTACGACATCGACAACTTCAAGGGCCAGTGCGAGGTCGGCATCCTGGTCGGGAACCGGGACTACTGGGGCAGGGGCTACGGTCGGGAGGCGGTGCAACTGCTGGTGGCGCAGTGCTTCAAGAACGCGGCGATGAGCCGGCTCTACCTGCACACGCTGGAGTGGAACGCCCGCGCCCGCCGCGCCTTCGCGATGTGCGGCTTCCGCGAGGTGAAGCCCGTGCGCCGCGCGGGGTACAACTTCATCCTGATGGAGTTGACCCGCGAGGAGTGGGAGGCCCGGCAGGTCGGGGCGTAACTCCCTGCACCCTGCTCAGGGGCGGGGTTCCTGCCTTCGCAGGAACGACGTAGGCGGGGGACTAGCGCGAGGGCAGCGCGACGACTGCCTCGCCCGTGGTCGTGCGGGTGCCGGCGCCGTTCTCTATCCAGATGTCACAGCGCACGGAGCCTGCGTCCTCGTCACGCTCCACCACCGTGCCCTTGCACGTGAGCACGTCGCCCGGAACGTCCATCTCGCGGTAGCGGACCGAGAGCGACAGCAGCCGCCCTTCCGCTCCAACCCAGTCCGTGACGAGCTGGCCGAGGTATGCGCTCTTCAGCGCGCCGTGCAGGATCACGCCGGGGAGGCCCTGCTCGGCGGCGAAGTCCTTGTCGTAGTGGATCTCGTAGAAATCGCCTGACGCGCCCGCGTACATAACCAGCTGGCGGGTCGTCGGCTCCTTCACCAGCGCGGGGAGTTCCGTGCCGACTGCGGCGTCGTCCAGGTACGGCTGCGTGCTCATGCTGCGGGCATCCTTATGAGGGTGTTGCGTTGCGATGCGGCGAGTTCGCCGCGCTGGTTCGTGTAGCGGGTGACGTAGGTGGCGATGAGCATCGACCCCATGCGTCCCTCGCGCTCGATGAGCGTCTCCATCTGTGTGACGATCGTGATGGCGTCGCCCGGACGCACCGGCTCGCCGTACGTCCACTCGCTGCCGCCGTCCAGCACGCGCGGCACGGACTCGCTATCGGGGAGGGTGGGGATGGCGAGGCCGACGGAGCGCAGGAAGGTCGGCGGCGCGACGTCGGGGTAGGCGGGGTTGTCGTCGCCGATGGCGGCGGCGAAGCGCTCGATGGCGCCGCGTTCGATGACGGCGGTACGCGCCTCGCCGTCGCGTCCGACGGCGGCCTGCATCGCGGGAGTGAGTATGGACACGTCTGCTGCTCCGGTGCTGGGGTCGGCGGGGAGGCTAGTGGCGGGCGCCGGGAGTGTCAAGCGGCGCCATGGGGCACGAGGCAACAGCAGAGAATGCGCCTGAGGCAGATGCTTCCGTAATGGTTGACAGCTGCACCGCCGGCGGGGTAGCCTACACTCCTACGTATCGATACTGCATATCAATAAGGTCTAAAGGAGGACCCTGTATGAACACGTCTCGCAGAGTACCCGTCACCATCCTCACCGGCTTCCTCGGCTCTGGCAAGACTACCCTGCTCAACCGGATCTTGACTGAGGAGCACGGCAAGCGTATTGCCGTGATCGAGAACGAGTATGGGGAGGTCGGTATCGATCAGGCCCTCGTCATTGACGCTGACGAG
>DAOUHT010000043.1:0-22718 GCA_034428375.1 Dehalococcoidia bacterium
ACGGCCCACCCAGCCCGCGCCATCGCCGGGATGACGGGCCGATACCACAGAGGAGGAATGGCCAGAAATGGCGCAAAATGGCTCACTTTTCAGAGATGACTCACTCACCCACCGTCAGGCGGTGGCGCTCCCGCACATCGCGGCCGAATCCAACCTGGAGCGAGCAGCCGAAGCGGCCCAGATAGGCAGGCGGACGCTTACACGATGGATGAACGACCCCGCCTTCCGAGCGGAACTTGAGCGCATCAGGCAGAACATCTCCGACCTCGGGTTCAACCTCGTGGAAGGACTCACCCTCAAGAGCGCTATCCGCCTCGACCAACTGCTCGACGACCCGGACTCCAACGTACGGCTCCGCGCCCTGAAGGCCGCGCTCTCCCTTTCCCTCTCCGTGAAGGAGCAGAAGGAGGTCCGGCACAGGATCGAGGTCATCGAGAACGTTCAGCGGATGATGAAGGAGCAGCGATGAGAACCCCCCTGAGGGCCTTGGAGCGCTACTACACCTGTCTCGCGGCGCAGGTCAAACTCAAGCCCATCGCTGAGGACTACGTCGACCGTTGGATGGACGCGACAGAGCGCGGCAAGTATCCGCCCGATGTCGCGGAACTCTTCGAAGCCGCTGGCGCGGCGCGCGTCCCCGTCCTCAGCCCCACGCCCGTGGTCGCGTACCTCCGCCAGTGCTACAAGACCCAGCGCATCCCGGACGAAGACCGCATCGTCCAGGCCATCGCCCACGCCTACGCGGAAGGCGACCTGATGAGGGTGGGTGAAACGTGCCGCTGCCCCGCCCGCCGCCCCCTCTTCCAGCGCCCCAAACGCGATGGCTTCCGTGGAGACTAGGAATGAGAACGGGAGCACCCGTCGTTCCTGCGAAGGCAGGAACCCCGCAGCCCTGGGGGCGACGCGACGGGTGCTGTGTGGGGGGTTGTCATTCCGAGCGGAGTGCAGCGGAGCCGAGGAATCTCTCGGGCCAGGCCCCGTTGTTGGCCAACGCTCCTTGAGAGAATGCTGCGCGCTGAAGCGCGGGCTGCGCTCAGCAGGGCAATCCCCCTGCCCCGTTGCCCCCTCTCCCGCAACGCGGGTACGATAACGCCCGCAACCCTGACCACCCGCAGGAGGACCGACGTGCTGTCGAACAAGGTTGGAACAGGACCTCTCGCCGGATGGCGCGCATCCCTCGCCCTGCCGCTCGTCCTCGTCATGCTCCTCGGCCTGGCCGCAGCCTGCGCCGAGCCCACACCGACGCCAACACCAACACCGACCCCGACCCCCACGCCAACCGCCACACCCACTCCCGAGCCTCCCCCTGCCGCCGGTGGAGGCGGCATCCTGGGCAAGGACCTCTTCGCGCTCCTCGACGAGGCCGACGTCGCCTGCATCAAGGAGTCGGCGGGCGAAGCCATGTTCGCCATCGCCGAGCAGATGACCATCACCATGGCGCTGGCTGACGACCCGGCCGGGGCCGTCATCTTCCAATGCCTCTCAGAGGAGACGATCGCACAGCTCGGCGCCGCCATCATCGCTGCAGGAGGTTGAGCACATGGACAGAACGACGTTCCGGGCGATAGACGGCGACGGCCACATCCGCGAACGCGACGCCGAGATATGGCAGTACCTCGATGAGCCCTACGGCTCGTCCGAGATCACGCTCAACTACCCGTTCTTCCCCTCGCTGGACGGCTTCCAGCGAGGCGCGTTCGGCGCGGCGGCCGGAGCGCACAAGCGCAGGGAGGGCGTCATCGACGTCCCCGCCTGGCAGCGGCTCCTCGACGAGATCGGCCTCGACTACGCCGTCCTCTACCCCACCGCCGGGCTGGGCGTCGGCATGATCCAGGACCCGGACTGGGCCACCGCCGTCTGCCGCGGCTACAACAGCTGGCTCGACGCCACCTACCGGCAGGTAGACCCCCGCCTCGTGGGCGTCGCGCTGCTCCCGCTGCAGGACGTCGACGCCGCCGTGAAGGAGCTACGCCGCAGCGTCACCGAGCTCGGCATGGTCGGCGGCATGCTCCCGGCCAACAGCGCCAACATGGGGGTCCGCAGTCCCCTCGGAGACGAGATGTTCTGGCCGCTCTACGAGGAGGCACAGCGGCTGAACGTGCCCCTCGCCGTCCACGGCGCACCGTCGGTCGGGCTCGGCATTGACTTCAACCGCAGCGTCACCTTTGCCAACGTGCTGGAGCACCCGCTCTCCGTCATGATCCAGCTCGCCAGCATGTTCCTCGAGGGCGTCTTCGACGAGTTCCCGGACCTCCGCGTCGCCTACCTGGAGGCCAACACCGTCTGGATGCCCTACATGATGGACCGCATGTCCGGCAAGAAGCGGCGCGGACGCACCGACTCCGCCGACCTCATGCACAGCGGGCGCGTCCTCGTCAGCGTGGAGGGCGCCGACCCCGGACTCCCTTACGCCGTCGACCGTCTCGGCGAGGACGCCGTCATCTACGCGACCGACTACCCGCACGAGACGAAGGAGATGGTCGCCGAGGAGCTGGACGAGGCGCTCGCCCGCACCGACCTGCCGGAGCGCGTGCTCCACAAGATCTACCGCGACAACGCCATCCGCCTCTACAACTGGCAGGGCCCCACGCAGGAGGCAGCCACACAACCCGCGGCCACCGCAACCGCGTAGGCCTGTCGGAGCCCGATGCAACCAGACACGCTCCACACCGCCGGCCCGGACGCCGCAGCCACCGTCCGCTACACCTACCGGGCGCATTACGCCTACGGCCACGAGGTGACCCGCAACGAGAACGAGTTGCGCATCTTCCCTCGCGTAGACGGCGGGCAGTCCAACGCCGCCTGGGAGGTCCGCACCACGCCGGACGGCGAGCGCACGGAGAACCACGACGCGTTCGGCAACCTTGTCCTTCGCTCGCTCGTCACGCAGCCGCACCGCGAGATGGAGGTGGAGGCAACCGGCTCCGTGGCCATCCGCCTCGCGCAGGAGCCGGTGACCGACCTCCGGATGGAGGTCTACCGGGAACGGCTGCTCCCCGGCAACGTCTATCTCACGAAGACGGCGCTCGTGGACCCTGCCGCGCTCGTCGGGCAGGCGGAGACGGCGGCGGGCGGCGCGGTATCGCTGCTGCAGGTCGTCGAGTCCGTCACTGCCTGGCTGCAGCGCCACATCGTCTACGAGCGCGGATACACCTCCGTCTTCACCACGGCGGAGGAGACCATCGCACGGGGGCACGGCGTCTGCCAGGATTACGCCCACGCCTGCATCGGCCTGCTCCGCGCCCTCGGCATCCCCGCGCGCTACGTCTCCGGCCTGCTCGCCACTCAGGTGGGCGAGACCCATGCGTGGATCGAGTTCTTCCACCCGGACCACGGCTGGGTCAGCGCCGACCCCACGAGGGCGCGGATGCTCGCGGACCCCAGGGAGCTGCTCACGTTCGCCGTCGGACGCGACTACAACGACGCCCGCCCCAGCATCGGCTCGTTCGAGCCGCCCGGCCAGGGCGGGCTGGTGTCGATAGAGGCCAGCGTGCAACTGCCGGGTGGGGCCTAACCTTGCCGGTGATTGTCGCAGCCCAGGGGCGGGGTTCCTGCCTCCGCAGGAACGACGAGGCTCCCCCCTACGCCTCGACCGACTCCTTGCCTTCGATACGCCGCACGAAGCCGACCAGCGCGTAGATGAGCGGGGTGTCCAGCGCGGCGATGCCCAGCTTGATGACGTACTGCACGTAGAAGAGCTCCCACAGCACGCCGCCCGGCACATTCCCCGCGAACGCGATGGAGACGAAGATCGCGGAGTCCAGTGCCTGCGAGACCATGGTAGAGCCGTTGTTCCGCAGCCAGAGGTGCTTGTCCTTCGTCACCTTCTTGAGGATGTGGAACAGGATGACGTCGTTGTTCTGGGACACGAGGTACGCGATCATCGACGCCAGCACGATGCGCGGCACCGATCCGAGGATGTCGTCGTACGCCTGTTGCCCCTCCCACTACGGAGCGCCGGGGATGACGCCGCCGACGTAAGTGAGCAGCACGACCAGCGGGCTCAAGGCGAACCCCGTCCAGACGACGATAGCAACGGTGCGTCTGCCGTAGACCTCGGAGATGGTGTCGGTAACGAGGAAGGTCAGCGGGTACGCGATGAAGCTGACCAACACCTCCCAACCGCCCAGCGTAACCATCTTCGTGGCAATGATGTTCGCCACGACCAGGAATGTCGTGAAGGCCATCGCGAGCACAGCCAGCGGCATCTTTCCCACCCATAGGACGGGGCGCACCCGGAAGATTGCGGGAGCATATCCATTCCGCACCCTGCGGGAACCTCTGGGGTTCGGGCAGTTCACGCGCTGGGGCTCGGCCCCGGAAAGACCCACCGCGACAGCGCCGGTTCGGCCTCCGAGCAAGGCTGCATCAGCAGGTCGCGCCGGAGGTGGCTGCGTCCGCCTGCAGGTTCGCCGTCGCCTCCCGCCACCGCCAGGCACATGCCATCGCCGTCCACCCGGAGCGTCCCATCGCCGCCGTACGCGAACCGCTGCAGCGGCGACTCCGAGCACGGCTGCACGTAGAGGCTGGTCCCATCCGCCTCGATGCAGCGGTCATGTTCGACAAGGTAGAGCTGCCCCTCGGACGGCCGGTTGAACGCGAACATCTCGTCGTCCGCCCCCGGCTTGCAGGTGTGCGCCTGCAGCGGGCGGTCCAGGCCGAGGCTGGCCCCGAAGCCCGCAACGTCGACGCAGTAGAACTCCGGCTCGTCCAGCGGGTCCGCGAGCATCACGAGGGTCTCGGAGGGTGCGTCGCCATCCGTAGATGCCACTGTGGTTGGCGTCGGTTCCGGAGTGGACGTAGGCACGGACGTAGGCGTGGGGTCGGGTACCGGTGTTGCCGTCGGCGCAGGCACAGACGTGGCCATAGGCACCGGCGCCAGTGCAGGTACGTCCGTGGGGGTCGGACTGGGTTCTGAGGTCGGCGCAGGTGCAGTCGTGGGAGTCGCGGTGGGCTGCAGCGTTGGAGTCGGCGCAACTGTGGGAGTGGGCTCGGGAGAACATGCGGAAAGCGCTAACACAACCGGACAGACGAGCAGCGCATCCAGTATCCACACACGTCTCGACACGGGAGCATTATAGAAGCGCCAACCCGAGCCGCCATCCCTGCAGGCGGCAGTATGGAGTATCCGGCATTGCGCCATGTGATAGCATCCGAAACACTTATCCGTTCATCGATAGGGGAGTTCGTTCCGAAAACAGGCAGTATTTGAGAAGACTGGCTGCGCCCGCCGGTCAAGCGTGAGCGTGTCCGTGCAGAGGATAGACGCTACGAGGAGGTCTCCGATGCGGCTTCTCAGACTCACGACCATCCTGACGGTCCTGCTGGCCACGCTGCTCATGGCCGGTGCGTGTGGTTCCGAAGAACCCACGGCCACACCGAGACCGGAGCCTACGCCGACACCGGTTCCCGCAGCACCGCAGCCACAGCCGACGCCCACCACAGAGGCGATGACGACTGACGACCCCACGGCGACGCCAACGCTCGCGCCGGGTCAGCCCACACCTACTCCCGCTCCTCCTCCGGCAACGCCTACGGCCACGCCCGTTCCGCCCCCGTCGTTCGATGCCGGCACCTACCTTGCGGGCAAGACCGTCCGGGTCATCGTCGGCTGGGACCCCGCGACGTCGTCCGACCTGCAGGCGCGGTACATCGCGAGCGAACTGCCCAGGTTCATGGAGGGCAGCCCTCGGATGATCGTCACGAACAAGCCGGGCGCAAGCTCCATCATCGCCAACAACTTTATGGCGAAGGCGGAGCCGGACGGGCTCATCATCTTCTGGGGCGTCGGTGGCCAGCCGACCAACCAGCTCACTCGAGCGGACGAGACCGAGTACGAGTTCGACAAGTTCGTACGCATCGGCACGTTCGAGAACCGACCCGCCGCCTGGTACATCTCCGGCGACGCTCCGTACAGCCGCATCCAGGACGCCATCGGCGGCACCGAGGAGTTCACGTACGGCACGACCACGTTCAGCGCCACCGTCGAACTCATGAAGCAGGCGCTCAACCTGCCTGTTCGCCAGGTGCTCGGCATCCAAGGAGGCACCACCGGATTCCTGCTCGCTTTCGACCGCTCAGACGTCGACAGCATGATCAGCGGCAGCGGCTGGTACCGCATCGCCAGCGACCGTCCGGGCTGGTTCACCGACGGCTACATCGAGCCGTTCGCCATCATCGCCGACCCGACCACGCGCCTCCAGTTCAACGGCGAGATCAACCCACCGGATGACCTTGTCAACGTGCGCTCGCTGATGAGCGAGGAGCACGTCCGTGACTTCGAGATCCTCACGGCCACCGACGGCGCGCTCTACCGCACCGGCTTCCTGCCGCCGGGCACGCCGCACGAGATCCGCAACCTCTTCTCCGACGCGCTGGTACGGGCATTCGAGGACGCCGCATTCATAGACGGACTGACCAGGCTCATGGGGAGGGCCCCAGACGAACTGATCCCGGGTCCGGAACTGGATGAGATCGCGCAGTCCTTCAGCGTCGCCGACCTGGACGGCGCCTACAGCAGGTGGGACCCGAACTACGAGTCGCCGCTCAACTAGCGCGAGCAGCATCGAAGCGCCTGGACAGCGGGGGCGGGATGAATCCCGCCCCCGTTCACGTTGCGATACCTACGACAGCCCCAGCCAGCCCAGCACGAAGCGGTCCGGCCAGATGACGTGCAGGAAGCTGTCCAGGACGACGAATGCGACGAACGCCGCGAAGGCGGCGGGGATCAGCGACCAGAGCCGCCTCTTCCCCTGCCAAGGCAGGTTCAGGTTGATAAACACCAGAGGATAGAGCACCGCCGCGTACTTGAACCCGATCGTCCCGGCAAGCAGCATGAACACGCCTATCCAGGCGATGATCCGGAGGAGAGCCCGCGCCGCCTGGAAATCGTTCCCCGTCCGCATGCCGATGTCGAACACCGGCGCGTTGCCACCGCGAGCGCTAAGCAGGGTGGTTGTGGCAATGCCCAGCAAGACGAGCAGGAACGCCGAACCAGCCCATAACGGCAAGAGCTTCGCCTCACGTTGGTTGTAACCGATCGCCTCCGGCAGCACGACCAGCGCCGTCCAGCCACCGAGCACCAGCAGCATCGCAAACTCCCACCGCCAATAGCGAGCGAACGTGCTCAAGATCGTGGAGGGTTGAGCAACCGCTACGTTGCCGTCCGGAACAGCGGGAGCAGATGCGACTTCTCGGACATCCGTAACCTCAGTACCAAGACCCTGCAGGCCTGCTTCGCCTGCCGCCTCCGAGAATTCGCGGGAAGCGCGGCCCATCACCCACCACAGGTAGGAGGCGAACAAGACCGCCAACACGAGGATGGTGATGGCATATGGGCGCGAGAACACATAGGAGAACCCCCCGAGCGAGAGCGACGTAAAGACGTTGTGCTCGATGACCGGGCCGAGGATGAAGCCGAGCAGGAACGGTGCTCTCGGCCAGCCGTGCCACTTCATGCTCAGCCCCAGAGCGCCCACCGCGAGCACCACCATGATGTCGCCCAGGTGGAGCGTGGCCTGGAACGCCCCGAGGAACATGATGGGGAGCATCATCCCCGCCACGAACGTGTACGGCACCTGCGTAAGCCGGGCGACCTGGGAGCCTATCGCAAGCGCGATCACCATGCTGAGCACGTTCCCTATCCCGATGGCGAGCACCAGACCCATCGTGATGTCGAGGTTCGTGGTCAGCATCGGGACTCCGGGCGCGACGCCATAGGAGATGAGCGCCACGAGCATCATCGCCCAGCCCACACCGCCCGGTATCCCGAAAGCCAGCGTAGGGATGGCCTGCCCCGCTTCCTTCGCGGCCTGCGCCGATTCCGTGAAGAGGACACCGTCCAGACTGCCCTTGCCGAACTGCGACTTGTCTTTGGCAAACAGGATGCCGAAGGCATACGACAGCCACTCCACCACAGCAGACCCGATGCCGGGGACAGCCCCAAGGAACACACCGAACAGGCTCTGGCGCGGGATGGTCCGCCAACGTTTCAGCCCCTCCTTCATGCCGATCCAGATCTCCCGGTTGGAAACCTCTCCCGTCGAGGCGATGGGCCGCCTGCTCGCAGCGAGGTCGATGATCTCCGGCAGTGCGAATATCCCCAGCACGGTGGGGATGAGCGGGAGTCCGTCGATGAGATACGCCGAGTTGAAGTTGAACCGGTCTATGGCGGTGAGAGCAGCCGTCCCGATGGTGGACATGAGCACGCCTAGGATCGCAGCGGCGAGCCCGCGCAAGAGGGAACCTCGCACGACCATGACTACCATCGCGACGCCGAGGAGTGCCATCGCGGCTATCTCGGCGTAGGAGAACCGCACGATGAGGGGCTTGATGAACGGCAACGCGATGATGAGCGCGATTGCCCCAATGACGCCGCCTATTGCGGAAACGACGTAGGTCGCGCCGATCACCCGTGCGCCGAACCCGCGCCGCGCCAGCTGGTGCCCCTCCAGGAAGTCAACCGTGGACGACGGGCCGGGGTAGCCCAGCAGTACCGCGGGAATGATGTCCACCGACTGTCCCAGCGCGATCATCGCCCCGACGAAGATGAGGCCAATCGTGGGGTCGACGCTGAGGATGAGGAACGGGAGCAGCAGGGCTATGGTGGTCGTGCCGCCTACACCGGGTATCAGGCCAATCGGGCCTGCTATGAGCATGGCAAGGAGCAGCGCGCCCCAGAAACCAGGGCTGATCAGCAGATCGCCAACGATCGGGACGGAGTCGGCAAGGATTTCCAAGGATCGCCCTCCCGTGCCTCAACCTGAAAGATGGCCGCGCCGGGATCGACGGCGCGGCCATCTCATCCGCGTTCCGATCAAAAGAAGTTGGTCAGGTTCTTGGAGAGCAGTACGTTCTGGTCGAGATATATCTCCCGACGCGATATCTTCCATTCACCGTCCACCCTGCGAAGGGTGTCTATCCTGTTCCCTATCCAGGTGTTGTCCTCGTCCT
The DNA here is from genome assembly GCA_034428375.1 of Dehalococcoidia bacterium. GTDB lineage: Bacteria > Chloroflexota > Dehalococcoidia > Lucifugimonadales > Australimonadaceae > Bin16. Next base: position 8,953 of record DAOUHT010000043.1, read on the forward strand.
CCAGGCGGTTGCGGTGCACGAGGAACCGGGATTTCACCCGGATCTCGCCGGCGCCAACCTTGTCGGAGCCGGAGTCCAGCAGGCGTACGTTCGAGACGAAGTGGGTGACGCGGGAGAGCGGCTCTTCCGCCCAGTGCACGCCCGTGCGGATCTGCGCGACGCGCTTCTCGAGCGTGTCCTTGCCTTCGTCGAACCAGGACATCTCGACCGCCTCGCGCGTCAGTTCCTTGTCCATCTCTTTGGACGAGACGTTCCGCTTCATGGGCGCGTGATAACGGACATCGTGCGTGAACAGGTCCAGCCATTCCTCGTAGCGATGCTCGTCCAGCAGGTCGGCCTCCATGTAGAGGAAGTCCTCGATCTCCAGCCGCAGCACCAGTTCCTCGTGTGACAGCAGGTCAGCCACTGCGCCCTCCTACCTTCCGTTTCCGTTCTTCATCCAGTCATCCTTCGCAGCGGCGGCTTTGGTAGGAGCCATCTCGCCCCAATCCTTCGCCTGCATCACCTCGGCCCAGCGCTGGTAGTAGCGCCGGTGGTTCTCGTCGCTGTAGTTATGAGCGAACAGTCCAGGCATGCCGAATTCTGTCGGCCCATGGAGGGGCGGCTCGGAGAGCCGCATCTGGTAGTTGAGGTCCAGCTTCTGCGCGACCGGCCCCTTGCTCGCGATGGTCAGCGCGTACCAGTTCTCCATGTCATCCTGCTGGGTGACGCCACCGGGGCCGTAGTAGAGCTCGTAGTAGTTGGCAAGCTCGGTCTTCACTTCCTGTGGAGCGTCCTTGTCCACGAAGAAGTACGTCCATATCTCGGTCATGGCGGGGCCCTGCGGGTGCATGATGCGGACGACGCGACCGAGCCAGCCCTCGTTGGGGAAGATCGCCGGGCCGACGGAGAGGTGCGCCATCAGACCCAGGCGCTTCTTGCGTTCCTCGAACTTCTCCCGCAGGTACTCGCGGACAGCGGGCCGCTCGTTCCACGTGCCGGACTCCTCCCAGCCGGGGTCGCCCTCCTCGGGAATCGTCACGCCCATCGTGTGGCCCTCCGGGAACGAGACGGTGTAGCGGCTCCGCGTCTGCCCGACGGAGATCGAGCGGTCCTCCCGCGGGCGCACCGGGTTGCCGGTTGCCCCGACGCCCAGCGCAAGCGCGGTCGAGCGGTGCGTAATCCAACCGTGCGTGGTGTCGGTGTCCGGGCAGGGCACCTTCCAGTTGCATCCAAGCCGCCACTTGACGACACCGCCGAGCACCTCCGCGCCGTTGTCCGAGCCGTCCGTGTGCATCAGCCCGGTGGCGAGGTAGAAATCTGACCCGCCAAGATACTCGTGGAAGCTGGGCGCTGACTTGTCCCACGTGGCCCAGATGGAGCCATGGAAGACTTCGACCCTGGCCTGGAGCAGTCCCCACTGCGACTTGTCCATGAGGTCGTAGCCGTTCTCGTGGTACGGCAGCGCGACCAGCGCGCCCGTGGCGTCGTACGTCCAGCCGTGGAACGAGCAGACGTGGGTGAATGAGTTGCCCTGGTCGTAGCGGCAAACACGGTTGCCCCGGTGCCTGCAGGAGTTCAGGAATACATGCACCTTCTCGTCGCGCCCACGGCTGACGATGACCGCCTCTTCTCCCATCCGCCCGAGGATGTAGTCCCCGGCATTCGGTATCTGCGATTCGTGTCCGACGAACAGCCACGAACGATTGAATACCTGCTCCATCTCCTGGTCGTAGAGATCCTGATTCCAGAAGATCTCCCTGCTGACGGTGCCGCTCTCGGAGTCAACGAGCCTCTTCATCTCTGACGTAAGCTGGACCATGATCTCCTCCTGGTATACCCGCGACTCAAATCTGGCGCTATTCAACCACATGGCGAACGAAATTGGAAAGAAGCGCGGCTACACGCAGGCCCGTGGTGTAGGGATTTCGTTGCGGCCCGACAACCCAGCGTCCTGCCGTATGGGAGCAAGCGGCTGCTAGAATGGCCGCCGGAGAAGCCGCACGAATGTTGACCGAGTTCACCAAGCTCGCAGAGGTCGGGGACCTTGCTCCCGGTCAGATGCGCACGGTCAAGGCAGGCGCCGAGTACGTCCTGCTGGCGCGCCTCGGCGACGAGTACTTCGCGCTCGACGGGTTCTGTTCGCATGCAGACGGGTTCCTGGCGGATGGGTACCTGCACGAGGACTACTGCGAGGTCGAGTGCCCCATCCATGAAGGCGCCTTCGACCTGCGCACCGGCGAGGTGACGAACCCGCCCGCGGAAGTGCCCGTCATTGCGTACGAGATACGCATCGAGGGCGGCGACATCCTGGCCGGGCCGCGCGCCTAGCCCTCCTTCGCGACTGCGGCCATCACCCGCTCGCGGATAAGCGCGTGGAGGTCGGCATCCAGAGGCCCCGCTTCCGCCGCGGCGATGTTCGCCCTCAGGTGGTCCAGGTCCTTGGTGCCGTTGATGAACGTGTGCGCCGAGGGGTGGCCGAGAGAGTAGCGGAACATAGTCGAGACAAGGTCCATCCCTTCGAGTACGTCCGCGAGGCCGGACTCCACCCAGCGCCTGCGCACGATAGGGAACTCCCCTCCCCGTCCCTGCTCGCGCAACGGAGCGCCCTTGACCGACCCGCCCCTGATGATGGTGCCGGCCCCTGCGGCCTCAGCCGCAGTGATGGTCTCCTCGTGCTCCGGTTCCAATGCCGAGTAGACGATCTGAAACGCGTCGAACACGCCCCAGTCCACGAACGTCGCTAGGTCAGGGAGGATGGCGGACACGCCGATGAAGCGCGCCTTACCCGACGCACGCACCTCCTCCAGCGCGGCGACGCAGTCGTGCGCCTCGATGTCTTCGACCCTCGGCCCGTGCAGTTGCAGGAGGTCGACATGGTCCGTTTTCAGTCGGACGAGGCTCTCGTCGATGGTGCGCAGGATGTCCTTGCGCGACCACTCGGACTCGGCGTGGGGCACGCCGGTCTGGGGTCGCCCGCATTTCGTCGCGAGGTAGTACTCGTCGCGGCGGTGCGAGATGAAGCGGCCGATGAAGTCCTCGCTCCGCCCATAGGCGGGGGCTGTGTCGATGAAGTTGATGCCCGAGTCCAGCACGGCGTTCAGCACGACACCCGCGTGCTCCTCGCTCGGCAGGCGCCCTCCGTTCTCCACGGTGTCGCGCATCTCGAGCGCGCCGAAACCGAGCTTCGTGACCTCCAGCCCTGTCCGTCCGAGCACGACCTTCTGCATGGACTCACTCCTCTAATCCCTGGTTCACCCTCACCCTAATCCTCTCCCATCGAGGGACCCTTGCATAACTCCATCGCGCACCAACAAACCCCGCCGAATCACCCCCATCCTAGCCTTCCCCCATCAAGGGGGAAGGGATCAAACATCCCCGCACCGCATCACCTTCACGATTCCGCAAGGTCTCATCGAGGGAGAGGGAACAGACGCCCGCACTAGATGCCGTAGAACCGGCGCGGGTTGTCGTCGATGATCTTGCGCGCCACGCCTTCGGGAATCTCCCCTTCTGCTTCGCGGCGTTCGATGACGTCGAGCGCGTGCAGTTCGGCTGACTGGTCGGCGTGCGTGTAGTCGGTGCCGATCATGAGGCTGTCCTCGGTGCCGAACGACAGGATGTAGGGGAGGTCGTCCGTGGTGTCGCACGCCACGTAGAAGCGGCAATTGCGGAAGAGGTCCGAGCGGTAGTCGAACGGGTGGAACGTCAGCTTCTGCGCCTTGGCTATGAGGTCTGCCATGAGGAAGGGCACCCACGACGCGCCGGTCTCTATCCAGCCGACCCGCAGCTCCGGGAACCTGTCGGGAACGTCGCTCATGGCGAGGTCGGTGAACGCAGCGATGGCGTTGAAGCGCCCGCCGATGTCAGCGCCGGAGGTCGGCGGATTGCCCGTGCCGGTGTGGATACAGACGGGTATGTCCAGCCGACTAGCTTCCTCGTACAGGGGGAAGAAATAAGGGTCGCTGGCGCTCCGCCCGCACTCGATACCCTTCTTCATGATGCCGCACGCGCCGTTCTCCTTCGCCCACCGCAACTGGCCGACGGCCTCGTCGATATCAAGCGTCGGCATGAGGGCCACCCAGCGCAGGCGTCCGCCGGAGGTGTGCGTGGCATCGGCCATCCAGCGGTTGTAGGCGCCGGTCAGGGCGCGGTCCACCTCGGCACGAGCAGTGAACCCGCCGAGGAAGAGCGTGGGATAGAGCACCTGCACGTCGACGTTCAACTCGTCCATATGCGCGAGCCGTGCGGGGATGTCGGTCAACTCGCGCGTCGACTGCACCGTCCCGGTTCGGACGTCGTCGCGCCAGCGCCGGAGGCGGGTGCCGCCGTCGATGAGCCAGAGCCGGTGGGGTCTGCGGTCGCCGGGAACCGTCGGTACCCCGGGGTCGGTGCAGACCGGCATGTGCCGGCGTTCCGATTCGGTGAGGAAGCTCCAGGTGGCTTCCGTCTCGTCCACGTGTGCGTCAACGTCGATACGCGCCATCTGCCACCTCCAACGGGGTGCCGTCTCGTATAGCGCGGAGTATAGCCCTACCGGAGCAGGGTGGGAGAGAAAAACGCGCTTTCCGGCTCATTATGGCTCATCCATCGCCGATCCACTCCTAATTCCGGCCTTACGGCGAGGGCTCACCGGGGGCTTGACAAGGCTCACGGCACCTCTGCGCAGGGGCTCATCCAAGGGCCCGAAAGGGCTCATCCTCCTTCGGAGCGGAAGGGAAAGGGAGTAAGCCGCCAACGCCGCCTCAAGCAGGGTACGCGCACATGAGTCGACGGTGTAAGGGGCAGATGTCACAGGCCAGGGAGTCCATTCAGGACTCAGCGATGCCACTCCGCGATGTTCCAGAGTTCGCTGTCCCAGCCGTTGATGCGGACGCCCTTCAGCGTGATACTGCGTCAGCGCAGCATCATCCACCTCGAGGTTGCCCGTCGCCTCCGGCAAGGTCGGGGCCGTAAACTTCCCGGAGAGTGCGGCATCGTCCACCTCGAGGTTGCCGTAGGCCGGCCTCGGTTCCTTCTTCTGGCCGGTCAGCATCTCGCCCCAGGTCTGCGTCTCCACCTCCGGTACATGCTCCGCCCCGACGAACTTATCCTCCACGTTGTCGTACCTGGGCGCCCACCGCTTCGCCCACTCCTTGTAGTCGTCATACGCCCGCTTGGACGCCCATGTCCACGGCTCGCCGTGGACAGCATCAGGAAAGCCACTCGCACCCCGGCCACATCGCAGGACGACCCCTCTCCCCACGTACGGCTCCACCAAGCGACCGCAACCTGCCAAGCGTCCGTCGCTGCCTCCACCGCCCGCTGTGCCGCCTCCATCGCCGCGTCACTGTCCTGACACTCCCCGGCCTCGTGCAAGGCTTCGAGCGCCACGACCTCCCTCTGGCATACCTGTCTCATCTGCGCCAAGTCATGCATACCCCCCCACTTCCCTGAGGGGATTAACTTCTTTCGCCAGGGATGAGGGTGGGCGTGAAGCGGCATGAGACAATTGTCGGCAGATTCTCGGGCGTCATCTCCGACTCCGGCCACCAGTCTACGAATTCCCGCGTGCTCATCCCCAGGCCGTCGCGCAAGCATCGCATGAAAGAGGGTACTTCTGCAACCCCCAGATACGCGGCAGATGCCTCCTCGTCGGTCATGCAGATGTATATGAGGAAATCTATAGCCCCACTCTCGATTTGGAGATCTTGTGTCTCTGCATCATTCAGACAGCGGACCGTCGTCTCCGATAGCCCGTACTGCGCTGCTGTGGACGCGGTCCGCATTCGTTCATCTTCGAACTCCCACAGCATCATCAGCACGCCCAGCGCAGCGAGTCCCGCTACGACGCCGAGTAACTTCCCCTTCATCGTCGCCGCTCACGAGGCCAGAATGACTTAGCGTAGTCAGGGTCGCCGGCTATTCCCTCTATTAGCCAGGTACTCGGTTTATCGACCTGCATTTCATACTCCATAACGCGATTCGGCTGTGCTGGCTTAGCCCGGAGGTTAGTGCGCCGTTTATGGTAGGCTCCGCTCCTGACGTCTCCATCGGAGATTAAGCCCAGTAGTGTATCGATTGGTACCACCGACGGATACACGCCAAGTGTTTGCCCATTATCACCGGTGTCCGGTTCCTGATCAGGCTCCGCCGGAGTGAACGTTACTGAGCCGTCGGTTACGGAGTTTACCCCGATGCCCTGATGGCGGTCAGGGCCGAATCGCATGCTTGGTCCCACGCGATAGAGGCGGTAGTCGCCGCCAGGCCCAGGCATATAGATGGGCTTATTGATGCTCGTCCCGAAAAGCGGCACATCGCCGCTCAGCGACTCGGCCTCTTCAGGCGTAATCACCCTACCGCCACCGTCTATTATCAGTTCGCCGTGGATACCGCCTGCCTCGATGTAAGGACGCAGCTTGTTCAGGTCCCTCATCGATATGTTGAAATCCGTGGGTGCCAGATTCAATCCCGCTGCAACTGCAGCTGCGGCCGCAGGACCACTTCGTTTCAGAGGCACTCCCACCATCACACCCACAATCATCGACAACAGCGCCGCCAGCAGCAGCGGCAGCGCTCCATCAAGCGTGTCCGCTCCCTCCGTCTCCGTGATCAGACCCCAGAACGAACCCGACGACGGGGGCGCGGTGGGCAACTCCATCGTCTGCGTGCGCGGGCCGTCCGCAGACGCGGCTCCCAACGCAGATGCTGACAGGTCGGCGGGGTAGAGCAACCGGAGCGGAGTGCCCGATGCGTGCCACCTACGCACGTCTCGTCAACGCGCACTACGCCGAGGTCGACAGGCGTTTGCGTGACAGGGACGGCAACACCGCCGTCACAGACGACCGCCGCACCTTCCGCCCCGTTGACGACGCGCACATGCTGCGGCCCTGCCCGGATAACCACGGGGGTCACCGATACGGTCATCGTGAAGGTATGGGTGATGCCTGCCAAACCCCATCCGCCTATCTCCCTGCCACCTTCATCGCAGCCAAGGCACGAAGCGGCTCCATTGAGGGGGAGGGGTGGGTGTGGAAGTAGGAGCCTCCTCGGTCGGCATGGCAGTGCAGCCCACCCCTGCACCAAAGAGGACCCCCACTGCAACGCTCTTCATCCGACCCTCTCCTTCACCTACTGCGTGGCCAGTAAGTGGAAGCAGTCAAAGAACCAAGAAGGAGTCTCGTCCCCCTCAGTCATAAAACGCAAGAACGCCTCAAAGCCTACCTTCTCCTCCGCGCAGCGTTGGAAAGACGGTGGATAGGGAGCACTGGGCATCTCTGCATACGCCTCTTCGTCTGTCAGGCATCCATACATCCTGAAGGCCTGCTCTTCGTGCTGCAATGGAAGAGCCTTATCCCATGCCCCAAACTCATCATCGATGCAACGAATCGTCTCTGCGCTGTACCAAGGCGACGGCGTGCACGTTATGAATGCCATCGGGAAGTCATGCTGGTTCCCTTCGTTCACTATCATCATCTCCTCCACGAACGCATCTATGCCAATCACCGTCTCAACGCAGCGCTGGAAAGACGGCAGATAGTCGGGTTCAGGATTCAACCGCATCACCTCTTGGTCTGTGAGGCATCCGTATAGGCGGAGCGTCTGCTCTTGTCGTAGCCAGCTGCCGAGAGGGGAACTCGCTACCACTACAGCCATAACCCATGAGTCGCCGCTGACCCTCTCATAAATGCACTCGATGGTCTCGACGCTTAGTCCGCTCTGTACCCTCAGTTCACTCATCCATTGAGGGGGAGGGGTGGGCGTGGGAGTAGGAGCCTCCTCGGTGGGCATGGCAGTGCAGCCCACCGCTATCACCAAGAGGGCAATCGCTCCCACGCTCGTCATTAGACTCCTCTCCTTCACCTACTGCGCGGCCAGTAGCGCCGCTGTGCATAGTCTGTGGTCATCAAGATGCCGTCAAAGAGCGAGGTCTGCGGCTGGGTGTAGTCAAACGCCACAACGCGGTGACTTTTCAGAGGAGTTGAACGGCGGCTGATCCGCTGCTTGGCAGGGCGGCCGGTCAGAAGGTCGACGTGATACGATGCGCCAGCCATTGGATCAAACTCGACGAACCGCTCTGGGAGCACCCCCGGTGATGCGGAATCGTGCGATGATACCAGACGCGGGTCGTGCGGATGAATCTCCTCTGGGTTACCGCGCTCCGGATCCCAGGGTGATGGGGCCTCGAATACCGCATCTGGCAGCGGGAAGAGGCCGCGCCCGTCCGTCGCGGCCTCTTCCTTAGCCCAGTCCCCCCAAGTGTTCAAGGTATCAGTGGCGATCTTGTCGATGCTGCGAGCCAACTCCTGCCTCTCCAGCGGGTTAAGGTCGTCCAGAACTTCGCTGAACTACGCATGCAGAGGATGGGGGTCCTTTCCGTGGGTATCGCTCGGGAAGCTAAGGATACTCCACTGCGGTCCAGCGGCCGGAAGGGTGGGCGTAGTTCGCAGGACGGTCGCGCGGCACTGTAGACTCCGAGCATCACATCAGGGCAGATGCCGGATCAGGAGGCTGCTATGGGACGCCGTCAGGTCATCGATCTACCAGGAATGGGCCACCGCGCGCCAATCTCGCTCGGCGTACGGATCGACAACATCCTGTACACGTCGGGCATCAGTGGACGGGACGCGGAGACCGACTCGATGCCGGAGGACGCGGCAGGGCAGGCGAAGTGCATGTTCCGCAACATCGAGCGGATGATGGAGGCGGCCGGCGGGTCCACCAGCGACATCATCTACATGCAGTTGCGCCTGCAAGACCGCGCGCTACGGGAGTTCGTTGATCCCGAGTGGCTGGCGATGTTCCCCGACCCGGAGGACCGCCCCGCTCGGCACGCTGAGAACGCAGACCTCGGCGGAGGCATGCTCATGCAGTGCCAGATCATGGCAGTGCTTCAGTAGTAGGGCTACCCGCAAGTCGGGGTTCTCAATGCGCGGCAGAGCGGTTCCGCCACGGAACGCCGACCGCGACCAGAAAGGTAACGGCAGCGCCCGCCTCTGCACTGAGCGCCTCCACGACCTCATCGTCGTAGAACGTGAGGCCGGTCGCGCCGAGTCCAAGCGCGTACGCCGCAAGGTAGACGCGACCAGCCCTGATGCTGGCGTCGAGGTGGGCCGTCCGATAACCACGGGCACCCCACCTGCTGACGACGGCGGGCATATCGGCGATGAAGTACAGGTTCGCCGCCGCGTCTCCGCCCAGCGGCTGGTCCAGGTCCAGGTGCTCAGCCAGTTCCCGCGTCTCGAATACGTTGACCGGCTCCAGCGCCTGCAGCGTTGGTCGGTAGCAGTAGATGCCCTCCGCTAGGCCATAGACGGCGTTGGCGATTACGTACAGATTGTTGAACACTTCGTCCGCGTCGGTGCCATCCGGCTCGGTGGGACGTCCAGCCGCTTCGAGCATCGCAGCGAGTGCAAGGAGGCTGATGGGCTCGCGGGCGAACCTGCGCGAGGAACCGCGCTGCAGGATGACGTCTTCCAGTGTTCTCGTGAGCGGCTCTCCTTCCCCCAGGGGGATGAGGTCACCTCCAAGTGAAGCAGGCTCCATTTCTCGTGTCGGTCCAGAATGAATGGGGGAAGGCCCATCAAGCACAGTTGCCGCATGCGCCTCGCGGATCAGCGGATAGTCGATGGGATTGCGGGAGAGCGGCACGACGGGTAAGTCCAGCCGAGTCGGAACGTCGACTGGGGACGTCTCGGGAACAGTGCCCAAGGGCAACAGTGCAACTGACACCTCAGTCTCCTCATCGACATCGATGAGGTCGTTTATCGGTGCATCCGCGTATCTCGTGATGAGGTCGGCCTTCACGCCGTTGGCGCGTGCCGCAGCAAGACTGTGCGCCAGGATCGTTCCGCAGTCCCAGAAGGCATGGCGGTAGGTCCTGCTGCCATACTTCCATGAGTTGCGCCAGAACGTGGACGTGTAGACGATGATCGCGGCAGGGGTGTGCGCCAAACCCGCCGCCTGAACGGCTACCGCCCGAAAGTCGCCCTCGCGAATCATATGCAGGGAGTTGTCGTGTGCACCGTACTGGTAGACACCGGCAGGCAGATCGGCGAGCGGCCCGGCGATGACATACAACTCGATGTGATAGAGCGCGCCGGTGCACGCGGCGGCGCGGAAGAACATGTAACCGTTGCCCGCGCGCAGCCGCTTCGTGATCCCGGCAGAAAGCTGCAGGACGCTCGCCAGACTCGACAACGTCAACTCGGCATCGCCCACGACTGGGGAACCGTCGCCCTGAAGCGAATCGCCGACAGACACACCGGTCCGGGTCAGCTCGGACGGAAGCGGAGTCTCCGGAAGCGGAACGTCGTAGAGCTTCCACGGACGCGGCATGTTCGTGAAGTCGAGCATGTGCCCGCCGCGACGAACGCTCTCCACCGAGTGCTTGGTGTCCTCGTGGTAGGCGAGGATGGCCTCGACCTCGGAACGGCTCTGCGTCACCTGCTCATCCGCTAGTGAACGACCGCGGCCTCGTAGTCGAGGGCGCGGGCCTGGTCAACCGGGAAGAGGTCGTGCAGCATCATCCAGCGGTGCGTCCGCTCGAAGACCTCGACGGTGTACGGCTCGAACACGAGCCGCTCGCCGATGCCACACCGGCGGATGTCCAGCATGGAGTGGTACTTCTCCGGGAGTTCGTCCAGCAGGTAGTGCTTGTAGCGCTCGGGCTCGACGTCGATGTCGCGCTGGGCGCGTTGCAGAGCACGGAAGTACTTCGCGGCTTCCTCATCCGTTGCCGTGTCCTGGATGAGGAAGCCGATCATGAACGAGGTGTCGACCACCTTCCTGAAGCCCTGCTGTTCCAGCACGTAGGACGGCGTACCGAAGACGTTGCCCGCCTGCACGCGGCGGTCCAGCAGCAACTGCAGCCTGTCCAGCGGTCCGCCGACGAACTGCAACTCGACGTTCTCGGGCCCCAGCAACGGTTCGAGCGCCTGGAGCGCAGAGAAGTGGCTGCCGGAGTGGTAGCCGACCGCGACCGGCACACGGGCGAGGTGCTCCGGTTCAGTGACGGGAGACTCGGGCGGCACCCAGACGCCAGACGGAGTTACGGAGTAGGCGTGCCCCCACATGCGACCGTGCTGAGCGCTGGCGGCCATTCCCACGGCCCAGTGACACGCAGAACTGACGTCGCAGGCCCGGCCTGCTGACATCGATTCGAAGGCGCCGCGCTTCACTTCGTCGGGCGCGCCCTCAGCCGAGTTGACGGAGGGGTTGCGCGAGCCTTCGCCTGAATGCCTGAACTCGTAGTCCAGACCTTCATCTGTGAAGTAGCCGTTCTCCTCGGCTACCCACTCCTGAAGCCGGGAGTGAGGCTGAATGATGAACGTGCCCATGGCGCTCCTTCTGCGTGCTCCGAGGTTTGCGGGCGGCTGCAGCGCCATGGTACGACCGGGGCAACGCCTCCGCAAACGACGATGCTTCCTATCGTCTCCGTGATACGGAATGTGGTGGCGCCGCTCTTGCATTTCCGGTACGCTCGCGCCGAACGAACGAGGAGGAACGGCCATGGGAACAGTCCTCTATCTGGGAACGCGGAATGGAGTGCTGACGATCATCGAGGACGGCAGCAGCTGGGCCATCGCCAGCCACGATCTCAAGGGCTGGGAGGTCCCGGAGGTCGAGCCGTCGCCGGACGACCCCCGGTGCGTCCTCGCGGGAACGCGCGGAGACGGCGTCTGGCGCAGCGAGGACGCAGGCGCTCACTGGTCCAAGCCCTCCTATGGGAGGGTCGCACCGGGGAAGGTGCGTTGCGTCACCATCGACCCGCACAATCCCCAGACGGTCTATGCGGGGTGTGAGCCCATCAGCATATGGAAGAGCGCCGACGGCGGAGCGTCATGGACCGAGGTCGAGTCCGTCCGGAACTTCCCGAGCGTCGCGGGCATGGGCTACCCCGTCCCAACCGTCGAACCCCACGTGCGCGACATCACCGTCGACTCTGACGATCCGAACACCATCTACGCCGCCCTCCAAGTGGGCTACATGCTCAAGACAACGGACGGCGGTGCGTCGTGGCGGCTGCTCGACAACGGCCTCGACGAGGACGTGCACGCCATAATCACCGACCCGCGCGACACCAGCCACCTCTACATCTCGAGCGGCGGCGAGGGGATGCGATCAGGCAAAGCGCCGGGGCGCAGCCTGTACCGGAGCCTCGACGGCGGGGACAACTGGTTGCCTATCGCGCTGGAGTTCCAGAACGAGTACTCGGTCGCCTTCGCCTATGACCCGTCCGACCCCTCTGTCATGTACTCGGCGGTGGCGAACGGCAATCCCGGTCAGTGGCGTGCCCGCGAGTCCGGCGCTGAGGCGAACCTGATCCGCTCCCGCGACGGGGGCGAGACCTGGCACGAGTTGAACGCGGGCGACGAAGCGGTGCGCGGTTTCCCCGAGGCGATAGCCGTCGACCCCCAGACCCCCGGCCGCGTCTTCCTCGCCACGCGCTCAGGCCGGCTCTTCACGAGCGACGACGGCGGCGACAGTTGGGCAGACCTCGGTGTCACGACGCCGGACGTCGCCAACATGAAGATCGCGCACGTTTAGCGCGGCTGCGGTACGGCAAGCTCCGGCGACAGATAGTTGCGCGACGCAACGAAGGCGCCGCACGCTCTGCAGACGCCCGCAAGCAGACGGAACCCCGTGCCCGTGAACGGGGCATAGGGCGCGCCCAGGTCCGCCCAGTCGACCTCGACGACCTTGACGCCACCCGCAAGGCTCTCCTCACAACGACCACATGCTGCGGGGAGAGCGCCGATGGCCTGCGTCACCCGTGGGTCGGCCTCGGCTGCCTCCAGTCGTTTCCGACGCATCCCGGTGCGTCGCTCATCCGTTGCAGCGCCGTCCACGCTTCCGTCAGAACCGAGTGTCACGCCGTACAGTTGCTGTGCCGCCTCGACCGACAGCAGCCCCGAAGCCACGTCAGCGGCGACCGCGTCCGCCGCTCTTTCGAGCGGGTCGCCCCAGCCGCTGCCCCCTGCGCCGCTGCAGTACAGCACGTCGCCGTCGCGGAGCGCCGTCCGCCCGAAGGACGGCGGTACCTCGGCGTCCAATGCCGAGGTCACGTCCGTGTCCATGGAACCTGCAGCGCGCGCCTGCCTGAAGACCTGCAGAACGTTGGCGCTGCCAGGGTAGCCGCCATCGAAGGGAGGACTGCTCGGACAGTCCAGTCCGTGGCTGTGGAAGACGAGTGAGCCGATCTCTTCGACGCCGTGGGGAGTGAGGCCGACCTCGATGCCGACTCCACCGCGCCGCAGACCGGCCCCGGCAGAATCGCGGCCCTGCCGCCGGAACAGGTAGAGCCACGGGTAACGTAACTCGTTCGTCTCGACGTTCGGCACCGTGACCTCGGGCTCGCTGCCGGAGCCGGTGTCGATGCCGTCCTGAGCGCCGCGAGCACCGCTGCCCTGCCCCAGTCCGCAGTCCGTGAACACGCCCGCGAACCGGTTGCCCTGGGCGTCGAACGCGGCGAAGTCGAACAGCGGCATGTGCGAGCGCCACGTCGTAATGGCGCGGTCCGGCATCCCGCCGTCTGCCAGCATCCTGCTGATGCAACTCGTGACCGCGTGGAATACTGCATACGTGCCGGACGTGGTCCCTTTGCAGACGCCTGCCGGCCAGTCGCAATCGACGAACGAGCCTCGCTCGGCCTGTACGTCGCAGACGCGCGCCACGCCCGCCGGGCAGAGCGGCACCGCGTAGCCGAACGTGGCCATAACCGCCCGCACCACGTATCCCTCCAGCGCGGGGCGCGTGACGTTGATCACCCCCGGCGCCTGCCGGGAGGAGCCGGAGAAGTCGAACAC
>DAOUHT010000044.1:0-9812 GCA_034428375.1 Dehalococcoidia bacterium
GAGCGCGCCGATCTTGTCGACGGGGATGGTCACGCGCGTCATGCGCGGCGCGTTGGGGTTCAGCTCCGTCCTCGGCTCAGCGAGCGTGCCGAGCATGTGGTTGAGGATGAAGGCGCGCCCGTCCTTCGCCTGCGCGAGCGCCTGCCGGAATATCTCCTGCGTGATGCCGGAGACCTTGATGTCCATCTGCAGGGCAGTGATGCCCTCGCTGGTGCCCGCGACCTTGAAGTCCATGTCGCCGAAGAAGTCCTCGACGCCCTGGATGTCCGTGAGCACCTGGAAGTTGCCTTCCTCGTCCGTCATCAGACCCATCGCGACGCCGGAGACGGGCCGCTTGATGGGCACGCCTGCGTCCATCAGCGCCATCGTGCTGCCGCAGACGCTCCCCATCGAGGTGCTGCCGTTCGAGCCGAGCGCCTCGGAGACGACGCGGAACGCGTACGGGAAGTCTGCATCGTCCGGAATGACGGGCGCGAGCGCCCGCTCAGCGAGCGCGCCGTGACCGATCTCCCGGCGTCCGGTGCCCATGCGCCGGGCCTCGCCGGTCGAGAACGGGGGGAAGTTGTAGTGGTGGATGTAGCGCTTCGTGTCCTCGGGGCTGAGGCCGTCCAGCTTCTGCGTCATGGACATCGAGCCGAGCGTGGCCACCGTGAGGATCTGCGTCTCGCCGCGCTGGAAGAGCGCGGAGCCGTGCGTGCGCGGCAGCAGGCCGACCTCGCTGGAGAGCGGGCGCACCTCGGTGAGCGCACGCCCGTCCGGGCGCTTGCCCTCCTTGATGACCTTGGCGCGCACAGTCTTCTTCAACACGTCGTCGAACACCTTGGCAACGGTCTTGGCGTCGTACTGCTCGCTCAACTGTTCTATGGCGTCTCTCTCGGCCTGCTTGATGCCTTCGTTGCGCTCGCCGCGGCCTTCGCCACGGTCGATGATGCTCTCGATCGCCGACTTGGCGATGCGCTCGATGCTCGACACCAGTTCAGGGTCGGCCTGTTCGGCGAGCACGACGTCGACCTTTGCCTTGCCAACCTCGGCCACGATCTCGTCCTGGAGGTCGATGACCTTGACGTTGTTCTCCTGGCCGATACGGAGCGCTTCGAGGACGATCTCCTCGCTCACTTCCTTCGCCCCGGCCTCGATCATGATGACGGCGTCGCGGCTGCCCGCGATGGTCAGGTCGAGCTTGCCCTCGGCGAGCTGCTCGAAGGTGGGGTTCACGACGAGTTCGCCGTCCACATAGCCCATCCGCGTCGCGGCGACGGGCCCGTTGAACGGGATATGGGAAACGGAGAGCGCGGCGGACGCGCCGATGATGCCGAGGATGTCCGGCTGGTTCACATGGTCGGCGGAGAGGACGGTCGTGATGATCTGCACCTCGTTCCGCATCCCCTTGGGGAAGCGCGGGCGCAAGGGGCGGTCGGTCAGCCGCGCGGCGAGCGTCGCCTCGGTGGTCGGGCGTCCCTCGCGGCGGAAGAAGCTGCCGGGGATGCGGCCGACGGCGTAGAGGCGCTCTTCGTACTCGATGGTGAGCGGGAAGAAGTCCAACCCTTCGCGGACGCCTCCCATCACGGCGGTGACGAGCACGACGGCGTCGCCGTACCGCACGACGGCTGCGCCGTGCGCCTGCTGTGCCAGCTTGCCCGTCTCTATGGAGAGGGTTCGTCCGGCTATCTCTATCTCATGGTGCGTGGGCATAAGTAACAACTCCTGTTTTTCGCAGGCCATGCGCGGGGGAAGTTCTGAACGGGTCAGGAGTGTCGGCTGGCTTATAGAGGAACAGCGCTCCTTGCGAAGCGCTGTTTCCGGGGCGCGTTATCTGCGGAGCCCAAGCCTGCTGATGACCGTCCGGTAGCGTCCTACGTCCTCTCTTGCGAGATACCGCAGGAGACGGCGGCGTTGCCCGACCAACTTCAGGAGACCTCTGCGCGTGGCGTGGTCTTTGTGGTTCCGGCGGAGGTGATCGGTAAGGCCGCGTATACGCTCGGAGAGAAGCGCTACCTGCACTTCCGTGGAGCCGGTGTCTCCCGGCTTCGCCTGGTACTCTCCGATGATGCGTTGCTTGGTCGCTGTATCCAGCATGTTCCGTCCCGCGGGACCTAAATCGTCTGTCCGCTCTTCTTTGTTCGCCATTCAGTATACACCATACGGTTCAGGTGTGAAGTGGCCGCTGTCGCGGGGATGGGCTGAAGCAATGGGAGTACCGGTCTCCCTGGCAGCGCACAGGGCGTGTGGGATCGGACAATCGGCCAACGTGCCTTCAGTCGTTGGCACGCACTACCGACGCGTGGGAACCTATCACTCTCATGGCTTGTATGTTCCTGGTGAAGGACCCTGGTGGCCGGGAGAGAAGAGAGCGTGATTGACGAACAGGAGGCCGTCCGGCGCTGCCAGATGGGCGACCGTGAAGCGTTTCGTCCGATCGTGGAGCGCTACGGGAACGTGCTCATGGGCACCGTCTACCTGATGACGCGCGACAGGGCGGTCAGCGAGGAGCTGGTGCAGGAGACGTTCGTGCGTGCATGGAGTGGCATCGGAACGTTCCGCCTCGGCCAGCCCATGAAGCCTTGGCTGGTCCGGATCGCCGTCAACCAGGCGCTCAACGCCAAGGCCCGCCGTCAGGTGCTGGTCGAACCGCTATGGGAGGCCGAGCATGGCGGCAGCACGGACCCGGGTTTCGGCCGGGCCGATGATCGGGATGAGGTCCGCCGGGCGCTCAGCCAACTGTCCGCCGACCACCGCAAGGTCGTCGTGCTCCGCTACTTCGCGGACCTCTCCACGAGAGAGGTCGCGAACGCCCTCGGCGTCCGTGAGGGAACGGTGAAGTCCCGGTTGAGCAGGGCGCTCGAACAACTGCAGGAGATACTGGCGAGTTGAGGACCGGGGGCTGAGACATGAGCGAACAACACGAGAACACCGAACGACGGCTGCGCGAGGCGCTCCTCGCGGAAGCGGGCGATGCGCCCGCGCCGCCGGACCTGTGGGCACGCGTCCAGCCGCGGTTGGAGCGGCCCGCACCGCCATCCGCCGGTTGGCAACGGCGATGGAGCCTGGTGGCGGCGGGCGCCGCCGCTGCCCTTGTGCTGGCAGTGGGAGGCACAGGCGCCGCGCTCATCGCCACCGGTCTGTCTTCTGGAAGCGAGAACGACGGATTCCTGACATTCTCGGGCACCGATGGGCGATTGAGCGAGATCGATCGCGACTGGATCGCGTTGACCGTGGACAACGTCAGCGAATCCGAGCTGGATGATGCTGGAGCAGACCGGAATGTGCGACTCCGCTTTACCACCGATCCGGCCGGGGTGCTGGGACCGCCGGGGGCGCCGGGGCCTGAGCCGGTGTCGGGGCCTGAGCCGGTGCCGGCATCGGAAACAGCCGGTGCGGGCATCGTAACCAACTCCAACAGCTGGAGTCCCCAGGGCTTAACCGGCGAGCGACAGATCATCTCCCAGGCGTCACTGGACCTCGAGGTGAACGACGTGAACGCAGCCGCCACCCAACTCCGAGGGTTGGTCGAATCGTTCGGGGGCTTCATCGAGCACGTCTCTACCTCGGGAGGCCCGAACCCCGAGTACGGCTCTGCCGTCGTACGGGTGCCCGGCGACCGGTTCCTCGACGCGCTCGACAGCATCGAACGGCTCGGGAAGGCCTTGGGGCAGACCCTTGGTCAGCGGGACGTTACGGGAGAGGCCATCGACCTCGAGGCCCGCCTCAAGAGCGAGCGGAGCGCCGAGGAGAGCCTGCTGAAGTTGCTCGAGCGGGCAGTGTCCGTCAGCGACGTGCTCACCGTCGAACGAGAGCTCTCACGGGTGCGTGCGGACATCGAGCGGTTGCAGGGGCAGCTCGAGTTCATCCAGCGGAGCGTGGCGCTCGCGACCATCGCCGTGAGCTTTGTGCTGCCTCCCGGCGCCATACCCTCCGCTCCCTCGGCATCTCTGCAGATAGAAGTGGACGACGTCGAGCGCTCGGCCAACCGCGTACGGGGCCTGGTTGACGGGGTCGGCGGGACGATGGGCCGTGTCATCGTCTCAACCCACCGAGACGGTCAATATGCAGCCCTGAACTTCCAGGTGCCCACGTCCGCCTTCGACAACGTTCTCGCCTCCCTGGCGGAGGACGGAGTCGTCCTCCAACGCGAAGTGCAGAGCGATGGCGGCCAGCGTCAGATCGAGCTTGACGATGACTTGCAAGCGAGGGTCGTCGTACACATCCAGACTCCCGAGGACTTCGACCCGTGGCGTTCCATCGGCGTCCCGGCGGCAGGTGGGTTGCTCGTCCTCCTCAGCGTGGCCGGCGCTGTGGCGCTGGTGCTCCGAGCGAGGCGGCGCAGGGCGTAGGGCGTCCCGCCCTCGAGGACGACCTCGCGCCGTCTCCCCCGTGGCCGCGCCATAGTATGCTTGCCCCGCCATCGCGGTCAGCGAGAGGAGGCCAGCCATGCCGGACCTGCCGACCCAGGATGAAGTCCTGTCCTACTTCGACTCGCTGAGCAACTGGGGCCGGTGGGGTGACGACGACGAGCTCGGCACGATGAACAACATCACGCCGGAGACGCGCCGCCGCGCGGTGTCGCTCGTGCAGGAGGGCGTGACCGTGTCGTGCGCGCGGACGCTCAGCAACGCCGCCGGGCCGGACGTCACGTTCCAGCCGATGCACTTCATGATCGAGTCGGGCGAGGGCTACGCCCACGAGGAGAAGGCGGGGCCGCCGCGTCCGGCGCAGACCTCGTCGGACTTCATCGCCGTCGCGTTCCACGGACACGTCATCACCCACGTCGACAGCCTCTCGCACTTCTTCTTCGGCGGGCAGATGTACAACGGCAAGCCGTCCAGCCTCGTCTCCACACGCTACGGTGCGCTGTGGGAGTCGATCGAGGTCCTGCAGGGCGGCGTCCTCGCCCGAGGCGTCCTGCTGGACATCCCCCGGTTGCGGGGCGTGCCGTGGTTCAACCCCGGCGAGGGCATCCTGCGCGAGGACCTCGAAGCCGCGGAAGCCGCCGAGGGCGTCCGAGTCGAGCCCGGCGACGTCCTGCTCGTGCGGACAGGGCAGCTGCGCCGCCGCGCGGAACTCGGCCCGTGGAACATCACGGCGGAGGGCGGCACGGGCACGCACGCAAACTGCCTCCCCTTCTACCAGGAGCGCTCCATCGCCATGCTGGGGTCGGACACCGGCAACAGCCTCATCCATCCGGGCTTCGACCGGCTCACCAACCCGGTGCACCAGGTGGGCATCGTCGCCATGGGCCTCTGGATACTCGACAACGCGGACCTGGAGCGGCTCGCGGAAGCGTGCGCGGAGCGGAACCGCTGGGAGTTCATGATTACCATCAACCCGCTCCGGATCGAGGGCGGCACGGGCTCGCCGGTGAACCCCGTCGCAGTGTTCTGAGGCATGCGACGGTCAAACGCCCGTCATCCTGGCCTCGGTGCCAGTAGACTCCCCGGGGAATAGGCTTCAAGGTCCGCGCAGGAGCGGGGCAGCGGTGGCGAGCGCCATGGCGAGCAGGTCGTCGATCGGGATGGGCATCCCTCGGTAGCGCAGCGGGCCGTCAATCCGGTAGTCGCACTCGGCGCGCATCAAGGCCAAGCGTCTCAATCTGTCGGCGATGTCGTCGTGTATTTGCCCAGGACCGAAACCGAAAAGAGCCGGCAGCGCAGCGTGTCGCCGGTTTCTCATGAGCGGGGCAGCATCAGGGTTCTCGCGGAAGTACCGGCAGCACGCCTCGTGGTGGAGGCCGTAGTAGAGGCGGTTCACCGCCGCCCGTTTCTCTGCCTCGTTCACTGCCTCCCCGGCCAGACGGACGCCCAGGTCATAGACATCAAGCGGACGCATTGCGGCGGCGGGCCTCCGGGAGCAGCAGCGCGTCAAACCAGATCATGTGTATGTAGTCCGCCAGTTCCTTCTTCGACCACGTGGGGCGCAGAGCCAGGATACGGTCAATAACGCGATGCCGTATCACCCCCACCTCGTCCCAATTGCCGTCCACCCAGCAGACGAGGTCGAGCGTGTCGTCGAGCTCTCCCCCTATCGGTTGGTTGAAGATGACCTGGGCGCTCGCAATGACCTCCGCGCCGCCGTCCGCCATCGCGGCGTCGTACATCGCGCGGAACGTTCGCTCGCGGAACGGCGTCAGCCGCTCGCGCGCCTCCGGCGTAATCTCCAGCGGCGCCGCGCGGTGCTGATCGATTGCCGGGGCTCGTGCCACGATGAAATGCTCCCCGCGAGGATAGCAACAGCATACCATGCCCCCGTGCGACATCCGCCCATTGCCCGTTCGAGGCTCCGCCCTCTACGCTGGTTCCCCTGCAGTGAGTGGGCTCCAACCCGCCCGCCTGGGAGTGAAATGGCGCAAAATGGCTCATTTTTGCTCACTCTTGAGGACCGGCCGCCCCTGTCGCCGCCCCGGCAGGCGTGCGCGGGTTTGCCATTCCCGCGCCGCATCGCTATCGTCCGTGTCCATTCCCAACCGTGAGGCGCACTCGTGAAGATCACCAACGTCCAGGCCACTACCCATAACGTGCCGGTGCCCGTCCCACTGATGGACGAGCCCGTCATGCGTCCGTTCGTCTTCTGCCAGGTCGACACCGACGCCGGCGTCACTGGCTACGGCATCTCCGGCCCCATCCAGCGGAAGGCCGTGCGCGAGCACGTCAACGCCGAGCTCGGCCCGCTCGTCACCGGCATGGACCCGATGGACACGGAGCGCATCTGGCACCTCTGCTACGTCGAGCACAACCCCCGCTCGCAGACCGGCGTGTGGTCGAGCGCCGTGAGCGCCATCGACATCGCGCTCTGGGACATCAAGGGCAAGGCGCTCGGCTTGCCGGTGTGGCGTCTGCTCGGCGGCGCGCAGCCGGTCGTCCCCGCCTACATCACGTTCGGGCTGCCGGAGTACACGGAGGAGCAGCTCGTACAGGTCGCGCGCGACTTCGTGGCGCAGGGCGAGGACAAGCTGAAGATGGTGGTGGGCGTCGCGGGCGACCACCAGGCCTGGCGCGAGGACTCCGACCGCGTCCACGCCGTACGCGACGCCATCGGCCCCGGCGTGCAGCTCTCTCTGGACGCGAACTACATGTTCCAGTTCAACAACGCCCTGAACCTCGCGAAGGCCGTCGAGGAGTGCAACATCGAGTGGTTCGAGGAGCCGGTCTGGGGGAACGACGCCCCGCTGCTCCACGAGTTGCGGATGCGCACCAGCATCCCCCTCTCCGCCGGGCAGAACGAGGGACACCGCTTCCGCGCCCGCGAACTGCTCGTGCACCAGTCCATCGACATCCTCCAGCCGAACGTCGTCTACTGCGGCGGCTACACGGAGGGGATGAAGTTTGCGGCACTGGCGCAGGCGTTCAACCTGCCGATAGCCAACGGCGGCGGCTGGCCGCACCACAACATGCAGTTGCAGGCCGCCGTCCCGAACGGCTGGCGCATCGAGTACCACTACGTCATGTGGAAGTGCGGCGAGATGGTGTTCGACGGCTGCGTCGGCCCGCAGCAGGGCTGGACCACGATGCCGGACACGCCCGGCCTCGGCCTCGAGCCGAAGTGGGACGCCCTCGCCGAATGGCGCGAATAACCCGAACAGCGCGAGTGGTCCGTCGTTCCTGCGAAAAGGCGCCCGTCGTTCCTGCGAAAAGCCGCCCGTCGTTCCTGCGAAAAGGCGCCCGTCGTTCCTGCGAAAAGGCGCCCATCGTTCCTGCAAGAAAGCGCCCATCGTTCCTGCGAAAAAGCGCCCGTCGTTCCTGCGAAAAGGCGCCCGTCGTTCCTGCAAGAAAGCGCCCGTCGTTCCTGCGAAAAAGCGCCCGTCGTTCCTGCGAAAAGGCGCCCGTCGTTCCTGCGGAGGCAGGAACCTCGCAGCCGCCCCTTCCTCCGTCATTCCCTCCCTTTCTCCGCCATTTCCTCCCTTCCTCCGTCATTCCCGCGAAAGCGGGAATCTCGCAGCCGTGTCCCTCCACGGTATTGTCATGTTGAGCGGAGCCGGAGGCGTAGTCCGCGCTTTAACGCGCAACATCCTCTCAGGTTGCTTGGTGTAGGGGCACCCCTCGTGTGTGCCCAACCCGCTCATGGTGAGCCTGTCGAACCACGCGCCTTAACGGCAGGAGGGCTCAGCCCCATCAGGAGCCGAGCCCTCCAACGGACCCTCTATCACACGCAGGACTAGATGGCTGCGTCTCCCCGCTCGCCCGTGCGTACCCGCACGACTTCGCTGATCGGCGAGACGAATATCTTGCCGTCGCCGATCTCGCCCTCGTCGGGCGTGCGGGCCGCCTCGATGATGGCGGCGACCACCGCCTCCTGCATGTCGTCGGTGACGACCGTGCGGACGAGCGTCTTCGGCACCGATGCACGGCTCGCCATCGCGCCGCCGCGTCCGACGAAGACCTCGACGCCGCGCTGGCGCCCCTCGCCGGTCACGTTGACGTAGTAGAAGCCCTGGCATCCCGCGTCCTGCAACGCTTCCGTCACCCGGTGGACACGCTCCGGCCTGACTATCGCTTCAATGCTTATCATGGCTTGTATCCCCTCTCCTCGTTCCCTGGGGGTATGCCGCCTCAGCATACCCCCAGGCCGTTCCTCTTGTTTAGTCGGCGCCGTCGCTGACGTAGGCGCGCTCACCGTGAGCGGCCACGTCCAGACCGGTGCCCTCGTCACGCTCGCTGACGCGCAGGCCGAGACCCGGGATCAGGTCGAGCACCTTCAGGATGATGAGCGATGCGATGAACGAGTAGGCCATCGTCGCGAGAATCGCGACCACCTGCGTACCCATCTGACCAGCGTTGCCCTCGATCAGTCCCTTCGTTCCGCCTATCGCGGCAACAGCGAAGATACCGGTGGCCAGCGCGCCCCAGATACCGCCGATGCCGTGCACCGCGAACACGTCCAGCGCATCGTCGACCCCCAGCTTCGGACGGATGAGCACGGCTGCGTAGCAGAACAGGCCGGCGCCGAACCCGATGGCCAGCGCGCCCATGACGCCCACGAAACCCGCTGCCGGCGTGATGGCAACGAGACCGCCAACGGCGCCCGTCGCGACCCCGGCTGCGCTCATGCGCTTGTTCTGTATCTGCGACAGGATGCCCCACGTGAGCGCGGCCGTCGCAGCAGCCGTGTTCGTTACGAGGAAGGCGCTGACAGCGATACCATCTGCCGCAAGACCGGAGCCTGCGTTGAAACCGAACCAGCCGAACCAGAGCAGAGCAGCGCCGATGACGACGTACGGCACGTTGCCGGGCTCCAGGCCGGGGTCACGCCGCTTGCCGACCAGCAGCGCCGCGGCCACGGCGGCCATGGCGGCGTTGATGTGGACGACGGTTCCGCCCGCGAAGTCGAGCGCCCCATCCCCAACATCGCCTATCCAGCCACCGCCCCACACCCAGTGGGCGATGGGCGCGTAGACCAGAGATACCCATAGGACCAGGAAGACAAGGTAGGTGGTGAACTTGAACCGCTCCACCATTGCTCCTGTGATTAGGGCCGGTGTGATGATGGCGAACATCATCTGGAAAGTTGCGAACAGCATGTCATCGGTGCCCGGGCTCGACTCATTGACCAGCGGAACTCCGCTCAATCCAAAGAGTGAGAAGTCCCCGATGAAGGCGCTGCCTGCCCCGAATGCCAGGCTGTGTCCCCAAAGTACCCACACGACGCTGACCACTGCCATGCTCATGAAGCTCAGCATGATGGTGCTGATGACGTTGCGGCTGCGGACTAAGCCTCCGTAGAAGAAGGCAAGCCCCGGCGTCATGAGCAACACCAGAGCCGATGCGGTCAGCAACCAGGCTATCGAACCACTGTCCATGGCGGCACCCTCCCAATCAGTGATG
>DAOUHT010000045.1:0-11501 GCA_034428375.1 Dehalococcoidia bacterium
CGCGGAACAAGCGTGCCACTTCGGCCTGAGGCCAGCCGTCCATCACCTGTTCGACCAGCTCAGCGCGAGTCACCGGGGTCAAGCGTGCGTTACGATGAGTCATGAGGGGCCTCCTGTTACTGCTGGGTTGCGTTACACAACAGCAACAGTGAGGCCTCTCACTTGTCAACAACCTCTATGGGAACTACATCTAGCGCGCAGCGCCAGCCACTGACACCCGCCCCTTACGCAGTCGCCCCCCGACCGCGTACGCTGGTTGCATGACCGTCGTACCGGGCATCCAGTTCGCGACCGTGCTAAGAGGCGGTGAGCAGAAATGAGCAGGAATGAGCAGGAATTGACTAGGAAAGAGCAGCGAATGAGCAGTAATGGACAGTTGGACTGCTCGCGCGGAAGGCCGGATTCAGAGGTGGATCAAGGCCGGTGAGCAGAAATGAGCAGCAATTCCCTCCGAAGCCTCTTCGGCGCAGCGCGGCGGCCTCCACCCGCCGTGGCTCGACAGGCTCACCATGTGCGCGCGGCGTGGTATCGTCCGCAGGGCAGGGGAGGTGCAACACGATGAAGGTCATTGACGCGGACGCGCACATCGACGAAACCGACGCTACCTGGGACTTCCTCGAGCCAGAGCACGCCAGGCTGCGCCCCATCACCGCGGTAGCGGTCGAGGATGCGGCAACTGCCGGCATAGCGAAGAACTTCCTGCGCTACTGGAACATCGATGGCCGCATGCGCCTGCGCCGGATGCGCGACGACGTCCGCACCGGCACGACGGAGGCCACCCGCGAACTGAAGGATGTCCCTGCGCGCCTGCGCCAGATGGACGACCTCGGCGTCGACGTGCAGGTGCTCTACCCCACGACGATGCTGAGCGCCGTGAGCGAGAAGCCCGAAGTCGAGGCTGCGCTCTGCCGCTCCTACAACCGCTGGATAGCCAGCCGCTGCGCTGAGTCCGGCGGACGGCTCCGGTGGGTTGCGTCGCTGCCCGTGCTGAGCATCGACGTTGCCGTCGAGGAGATGGCGTGGGCGAAGGAGAACGGCGCGGCGGGCGCGATCAAGCGCGGCGTCGAGGCGGGCCAGCGGTCAGCGGGCGACCCGTACTTCTACCCGCTCTACCGGCAGGCGGAAGAGCTGGACATGGCGATGTGCATCCACATCGGCGCGGGCGAAGTAACAGAGGGCATGACGAACCCAATCTGGCAGCACCGCCTGCCGCCGATAGACGCGTTCGTCTCGCTCGTGCTGGAGCGCGTTCCGGAGAAGTTCCCGCGTCTTCGTGTGGGGTTCGTGGAGGCGATGTCGTCCTGGGTGCCGTTCGCGCTCGCTGAGCTGGAGGCGCGGAAGGAGCGTATGGCCTGGCTGATGGACATCGACCTGCAGGAGGACCTCCTGCGAGAGTGCCGGTTCTACGTTGCCTGCCAGACGCACGAGGACCTGAACTACATCGCGTCGCGGACGGGCAGCGATAACCTCGTCATAGGCACGGACTACGGCCACGCCGACCAGTCGGCGGAGATCAATGCGCTGAGCATCCTGCGGGAGAAGGGCGAGCGCGAGGAGATCCCCGCGAGCCTCGCGGAGAAAGTGCTCACCGCCAATCCCGCCGCGCTCTACGGCATCGACTAGGGATAGTCTGAACAAGTCCTCCTCCGTCGTTCCTGCGGAGGCAGGAACCTCGCCCCTCGCCTGTCATGTTGAGCGGAGCCGGAGGCGGAGTCCGCGCTTTAGCGCGCAACATCCTCTCGGGGAACGTTCGCTTGCTCAGAGGTTCCCTAGGGCTCACCGAAGAACCGGACGGCGTTGTCCCACATGAACTTCCGCATCGTGTCCTGACCGATGCTCGGCCAGGCCTGCACGATGGACGGCGAATTGGGGAACTGGCACTCCGCGTGCGGGTAGTCCGACGCGTACATGAGGATGTCTTCGCCGAGGAAGTCCATGACCATGCGGACCATGTCCTCCTCTTCCGTCATCTCGATGCTCGCGAAGAAACGCCCGTTCGCAACGTACTGGCTCATCTTGTGCTGCAGGTCGGCAGTGAACCCCACGTAGGCGGCGTTCACGTCCATGCGCCGCACCCAGAACGGCAGCCAGCCGACACCTGACTCCAGCACCCCGAAGTTGATGGGGTAGCGGTCCATGATGCCTGCGCCGATGAACGAGGCCATCGTCTTCATCGCGCCCCACGGGTGGGAGCAGAGGCGCGCGAGGAAGCGGTTGTTGTCCATGTCCTTGTAGCCGGGGAAGTACGGGGGCGCCCAGGTCATGCTGTGGTGCACCGCACCGAGGCCCCGGTTGGCGGCGGCGGCCCAGATCGGCTCCATCCGCGGGTGGTCCATCGGCTCGCCAACGCCCGCGAACGGCAGGACGCCGGCAGCCCAGCGCTCCTTCCCCCAGCGGTCGACCTCAGCGACGGAGCCCTCGACGTCCGTGCCGGAGACGGCGAGGAGCGCCTTGAACCGTCCCGGATGCGCGGCGGCGAGATCGCTCACGAGGCGGTGGTAGGCGCGGATCAGCCCCATCTCCAGCGCGGGGTCGCCGAGCAGCGAAACGCCGATGGCCACGTCCGGCACCATCATGTGCACGTCCGTGCCTTCTTCGTCCATGTCGGCGACGCGTTGCTCGAACGAGTCGTCGATGACGCCGACGCCGGGGAGCTTCTCGCCGGTGTACTCGCCGAAGTGCAGGCGCGAGTGCGCATCCTTCGGGACCTCGCGCGGCTCGGCGTCGCCCAGGTGGCGCCGGTACGGGCTGAGGCTCACCGCGTAGTGGTGGCGCGACGGGTCCTCGCGGGGCGTCGTCGTCTGGTCTGACCGCGCGCCGACCTTGTACTGCTCGAGTTCAGGCAGGCGTTCGCGGAACTCGCTGTCGAAATAGGGCTCAAGCGCCTCCACCGACGGGTGGATGTGCGTGTCCGCGTCGAAGACTCTCTGTCCGTTCAGCATTTGCGTCCTCCGTAAGAGAGGAGTATATCCCTCATCCTATGACGGTGACTCCTCCGACGGACAACCTGGGTGTGGTAGAAGTGCGCGAGGTGGACGCCGCGCGCTGGCCCGATTTCGAGTGGCTGTTCGAGTCGCGTGGCGGGCCCAGGTGGTGCTGGTGCCGGATGTGGCGCAGGGACGCCGACGGCAGGATGCCGCATGACCGCACCCACATGAAGGAGGCGATGCGGCAGAGAATCGCGGCAGGGGGTCGCGTGGGCCTGCTGGCATACGTGGACGGCGAGCCCGCCGCGTGGTGCTCGGTTGCGCCTCTCGAGACGTTCGTTGGCCTTAGCGGCGTAGAGGAACCGGGGGACGACGAGAGCACGGTCTGGTCGCTCACCTGCTTCTACGTGCGGAACGCATTCCGGCATCGCAGGCTCATGGACCGCCTCATCGAGGAGGCGTCGCGGCACGCTCGGGAGCATGGGGCGTCAGTCATCGAGGCGTACCCCGTTCCGCCCGACGGCCCGAGCTATCGCTTCTGCGGGTTCATTCCGGTCTTCGAGGCGCACGGGTTCTCGGAGGTCGGGCGCGCAGGGAAGCGGCGTCACGTCATGCGCCGGTCGTTGGGGTGATGATGAACGTCGGCGCGGGAACAGAGCAGGTTTCGATGCGGAACCGCAGGACGGGAGCGGTTGTCCTGATTGTAGCGGCGGGGCTGCTCGTACTCGCGGCTTGCCAGAGCCCGCCGCCGCCTACCATGACGCCGACCCCTAGCCACACCTCGACACCAACGCCGACGCCGACGGCAATCCTTACTCCCACCGCAACAGCCACACCGACGCCCACCGCAACCTCCACTCCCACCGCAACGCCCACACCGACGCCGACGGCTACTGCCATCTCCACCGCGACGCCGACTCCAACAGCGACGGCGACTCCAAGCCATACTCCTACACCAACACCTGCGGGGACGCCGACGCCCTGGCCAACGCCGACGCCCAGGCCAACTTCGCCTGGTGCGTACACGGATCGGGATGAAGTATTCGTAATTTTCTTCAGCTATGAGACATATAGCCTATCTACGCTGCTTGATGAGTATCCCCATCTACACTTCGAGGATGGTGTGCTCTCGCTTTATGGCGTACTCTTCACCGAGCCATGCAGGTGGGGTAATCGATTGCTTCCTCAAGAACAATGCTATTCGAAATATGAAGAGGAATGTCCAGGGAAATTCCTGCCGGAGATAGTCCCGCATACCCCCGGTTGCCTTGGAAGCCCAAAGGCCAGAGACTGGTCTTTCAGAGCTGAAAAAATTGGTGCTGACAGCAACGATGCGTCATCCCCTCGAGGCTCCGCTGGCCGTTGGATGCCGTTAGAACATGAAGTCGATGGCATCCGTGTTCGTGCTTTCACAGAACTCACAATTCCTATACAAGATTTCGTGGACCGATATCCTTACCTGTATTTCGAAGGAAATTTCGTCTATTTCAATGGCACGCTGATGAAGGACGTGTGTTCGGAAAATGACATCTATTACGAGACGGATTGTTCTACAAAGTACGAAGACGAATGCCCAGGCATATTCATGACTGAAATAATACCCGGTAGCGCGGGCTGCCTCTACGGCGAAGGTGAACAGCGGAAGGGCTTCGCCGCAGAGTTCAGTAAAGCAGGTTATGGTTATGACCCGTTCGAGCCTGTTGACCTGATGACCCGTGAGCGAGATAGGCCATTCTTTGATAGAGACATCAGCTATTCATCGGCGTCACTGGACAACGGGCAGATTCTCCGCTACGAGATACCTTGGAACCAAGAGTTGAATGTGAACTTTGCTACAGGCTCATTTGTCGTGCCAGAAGGTGCGCGTTCATTCCAGCTGGTAAGCCCTCCTGGCAGCCCCCTGCGGAAGCTGATTGATCCTAACGGAAACGAGCATCTGCCGCTGCCTGAGAGCAGACCTGGCGATCCATTGCGTCAGGTGCGGTTCATGGCAAATTCGAACATCGTGATTACACAATCCACATCTGATATTGATTATTCGCATGATGATATTGTTATACCAGGAGAATGGACATATGAAGCTCGGAACAATAATACGACGAACGACTCGTCTGTCGTTGTTGTCATCAAGACGCGCAACGACTCCGATGACAAATTGCGTCTCAAGGTAGTCAACGCGACGACACTTCCGAACGAAGCGTTCGGGACGAGGCTCAACCGGCTAGTGGAACACGCCGCGTTGCTGGGAATCAACCTGGAGATTACCGGCATCGAGAAGATACGCCACCACGACAATCCGCACGATCCGCCCAGCGACTTCTGCGAGCAGTTCTGCTCGTCCGACGAGGCTGTGGTGTTCATCACCGAACCGGGCGGGTGGTCGAGCCCCGGGCCCGGCCTCGCGTTGGCGATCGATTACAACTCCCATTTCCTCGTGGGCGCGGAGGTCGCAACGAGCGATGATGACAGCGTCCTGACCGCGGCCCTGCACGAACTGTTGCACTACGCCGCCGGACTTGGCCACCTGTACGAGACGCATATAGACGGCGACGTCGACGCGGACGATCTGAAGTCGACTGGTGTGCACAACGAGGTTGTTGCTCCCGCGGCGCGGATAACCGGGGGCGTCAACTACAAGCGCCTGTGGGGCATGGGCGAGTTGTTCTGGAACGACAACATCATGGCTGGCTGGCGAATGGAACACGACGTGCCGGACGACGACGGATGGGGCTGGACAGGGCCGGACGGCAAGCGCCTCATGCTAGTGACCTTCCTGGAATATCACCAGCTGGAGTGGCTGAAGAACAGCCCGTTCTACTGGTGAGGCATCGGTGAGCGTCAGAGGATCTGGTCGAGGAAGGTCTTCGTGCGCTCTTCCTTGGGGTTGTTGAAGAAGTCCTCCGGGTTGTTCATCTCCACGATCTCACCTTCGTCCATGAAGATGATGCGGTCGGCCACGTTTCGCGCGAAGGCCATCTCGTGGGTGACACAGATCATGGTCATGCCGTCTGCCGCGAGTTCCATCATGGCCTTCAGCACTTCGTTGATCATCTCCGGGTCGAGCGCGGACGTCGGTTCGTCGAACATCATCAATTTGGGGTTCATAGCCAGGGCGCGAGCGATGGCGACGCGTTGCTGCTGTCCGCCGGACAGTTGGCCAGGGTATTTGTCGGCCTGTTCGGGGATGTCCACGCGCGTGAGCAGTTGCAGTGCGAGTTCCTCGGCCTGCTGCTTCGGCATGTGCTGCACCTTCTGCGGGCCGATGGTGATGTTCCGCATGACGGTGAGATGCGGGAACAGGTTGAACTGCTGAAAGACCATGCCGATCTCAGCGCGTATCTTGTGCAGGCTTCGCGCGTCGTCAGTCAGTTCGATGCCATCTACGACGATCCGTCCCTGATCGTGCTTCTCCAGCTGATTGATGGTCCGCAGCAGGGTGGACTTGCCGGAGCCGGATGGACCGATGATGACGACAACCTCCCCCTCACGCACGGTTAGGTCCACACTCTTGAGGGCGGTGAAGTCGCCAAACCGCTTGACCACCTTCTCGATCTGCACTATCTCGGCAGCGTCTTGCTTATCCATTTACCGCCTCTCGCCTGCGCTCAGCCTCTTCTCTGCGGCCCCACCGAGAAGAGACAGCATGTAAGAAACGCTCCAGTAGATGAGGCCGACCACGATGTAGATCTCGAAGAACGCGCCGTCTGCGATGTCCGTCTGGCCGGCGAGGATCTTCTTGGCTTGCTCGAGGGTATTGATCAGGGATATCGCTGCGAGGAGGGCGGTGTCCTTCCAAAGAGCGATGAAGCGGCCGATTATCGCGGGGATGACGGCCTTGATCGCCTGCGGCAGGATGATAAAGATGTACTTCTGTAGTGAGGAGAGGGCCAGCGCATTCGACGCCTCGTATTGTCCGCGGGGTATGGATTGCAGGCCTCCCCTGATAACTTCCGCGATGTAGGCGCCGCCAAAGAAGGCAAACACGATCATCACGCGGAAGACCAGGGATATGCTGCTGAACGCTTCGCCAAGTGGCCCCAGCTCGTCCTTGAGGAATGTTGCGAACAGGAGCCAGACCAGGAGAGGCGCCGCGCGGACCACTTCTATATATCCGACAGATACGAAGCGTATGGCCCGGTAGGGGGATATGCGCCCCAGTGCGAGCACCAGACCGATGAAGAATGAGAAGAAGCCCCCCACCGCGAAGATGAGGATGTCCAGGAACGCGCTTCCCCAGCTGTTGATGGAGACGCCGAGCTGCAGTAGCACCGCAGCAGGTACGAGCAGCACCCATCCGGCCCCGACGGACTGCAGCAGCACGGGGCTGCTCTTCCACCGGCTCAACACGTGCTTGCCGAGCAGCGCGCCCAGGACCAGCATCACCAGCAGCGCGGCCATGATGAGCCAGGTGCCGCCGAACGGCAGAGCGAGCCCCAGCGAAAAGGCGTAAAGCCAGCGTGGCGCCCAGCCCTGCTCCCATATCAACTCGCGGTCTATGCCGCTGATGGTCGAGGTCTGGCCGCCGGACGTTATCTCCTGGGTGAACGGCGTTTCCTCGATGTAGAGGTCCGTTCCCAAGCCCAACGTGAGCACGATGACGGCGACGATGCCAACGGTGATGAGGTAGGGCCGCAACCTGCCGACCCAGATGCCGTAGGAAACCGAGGCCAGTATGGCAGCGGCGAAGACGGCTATCCATACCCTGTAGAGTTCTTCGCCCGGATAGCCGCCGACGAAGAACAGTCTCCGGTTGAGCGAGACCAGGGCCCAGTTCGCGTCGAACAAGACGAACTTCACGACCAGGAAGGCGATGAGGAGTCCTACCGCGATCGTGACGGCGCTGATGAGCGAGTTCATCTTCGAATTGAAGAGGTTCGCCCGGGCCCATTCGATGCGCTGCGCTACCGGCGGCTGGGATGCGATGATAGCGCTCATCTGACCTGCACGTTCCGGTTGATGGTGTTCATGATGAACGAGATGACGAGGTTGGTCAGCACGAACACGACAAAGATGAAGAAGTAAGTCTGGAGCAGGCTGCCCTCGTTATTCACGATGCGGTTGGATATGAGGACGATCTCCCCGTAGGCGATGGCATGGGCCAGCGTGGAGTCCTTGTTCGCGTTCTGGTATTCGTTGTTCAGCGCGGGGATCATGATGCGCAGGGCCTGTGGCAGGATGATCAGAGTGAGCTGCTGGTACGCGGAGAGGCCGAGTGCCGCCGCCGCCTCGCTCTGTCCACGAGAGATGGCCTGTATAGAGCCCCGGACGATCTCCGCGATGAAGGCGCTGAAGTAGAGCGAGAGCGCGATGAGCGCGCTGACGTAGCCCAACTTGAGCACGTTGCCGCCCTCATAGGCATAGAAACCTGACGCGGCCTGCACGATCTCCGGGAGTGTTACGCGGACGGGCAGCAGCAACGCGAGGTAGCTGCCGATTGCTATGCCTGCGAAAGTGGTGGCCCCCCAGGTATTCGGGTGCGTGCTCTGCCCGGTGTCGTTCTCCAGCTTCATCCGCCGGCTCCGGATGACTGCCCCTGCTGCTGTGCCTGCGGCCAGTGCTATCAACCAGAACGGCCATAGGCCATTGCCCGCTTCAACCCAGGGGACGGCCACTCCGCGGTTGCTGATGAAGAGCACGCCGCTCCATCCTGCGCGGTCCTGGATCTGGGGTAGTTCCCTGAATATGGCGAATGCGAAGAAGAACATGATCAGCAAGAGGGGGAGGTTCCTGAAGAGTTCAACGTAGAGCTTGGCCACACGGCTGAGGAGCGGGTTCGGAGTGAGGCGCGCCACACCGATGAACAGGCCGAGGAATGTGGAGACGGCGATGGCGAATACGACGACCGAGAGTGTGTTCCCACCGCCCTTGAGGATGGCTTGCCAACGGGGGTCTCCTGCTTCCACGTTCAGGCCGGGCAGGATCGAGCTACGATCCGGGCTGCCGTAGGGCTCGAGGAGGAAGTCGAAGTCGAAGAAATTGGCGGCGTAGACGGAACTGGCGATGTAGAAGACGAATGCCGCGGCGAAGCCGCCTACCGCCACGTTGATCACGAGGTGGCGGTACCTGTTCCGGTACCAGATGCCCGCACCGAGCGCTGCTGCCACGGCCAAAGGTCTGGCGAGCATGGCTGGGAGCCTGCTGCGCCGGGTTTCAGGTAGGCGTTCTTGCATCTTGTGAATCAGCCCGGACTTACGGGGCACGGCGGTGACTGGCTGTATTTGACAAGGGCGGGCAGGAATCCGTCAATTCCTGCCCGCCCGTTCTCGCCTTGTGCGCGTTGGGATTAGCGCATCGGTGGGGCGTAGATGAGACCGCCGTCCAAGTAGGAGGCGTTCGGGGAGCCCGCACGCGTCAGCCCGACCCTTTCGAGCGTGGCATCGTAGGCCTCGCCGTAGTTGCCGACCTGGGCGATGACGTTCTGCATGAACGTGCCAGCGATCTTGCCGTGGCCGATGCCGAGGTTGCTTGGAGCGCCGCCGTCGAAGCCAACGCCGAGCAGGCGGGCAACGGTGTTGTTGGGCGGGTTGGCAGCCATCTGGCTGACGTTGCCGGAGGTAACTCCCTGCTCCTCAGCGATGATCATGCCGTTGACGACCCAGCGCACGAGGTCTTCCCACTCGGAGTCGTAGTCGCGGACGCTGGGGCCGAGGGGCTCCTTGGAGAGCGTCTCGGGAAGCACCACAGCAGAGATGCCGTCGTCGGTCTGGAGCGTGAACTGGTGGCCGCCCAGTTGGGACTTGTCCGATGACCAGGCGTCGCACTGACCGCTGATGAAGGCGGCGCGCAGTTCGGGGTTCTGCTGGAAGGTCAGCTCTTCGTAGCGCAGACCCTGCTCCGTGAAGAAGTCGGAAACCGCGCCCTGCGTGCTGGTGCCGTCCAGGATGCAGATGGTTGCACCGCCGAGCTCGCTCACGCTCGACAGGCCGGCGTCGGCCTTCACCATGATGCCCGCACCGTCGTAGAAGGTGGTGGGAGCGAAGGCGACGTTCAGGTCCGCGTCGCGGCTCGCCGTCCACGTAGTGGTCCGGATGAGCACGTCGATCTCCCTGGCGGCAAGGAGCTCGAACCGGTTGGCCGAAGTGGCCTCCTTGAACTCAACCTTGCTGCTGTCGCCGAATACCGCGGCAGCGACGGCGCGGCAGTAGTCCGCGTCGTTCCCGTCAACGGAGCCGTCCGGGTTGAAGACGCCGAAGCCGGGGGTGTCTGCCTTGACGCCACAGACGAGGTTCCCGCGATCGAGCACGACGCTCAGCGTGTCTTCCGCTGCCTGTCGCCCCTCGAGCGTGGAGATCTCGGACTGGAGCGAAGCCACTTCAGTTTCGAGCTCCGTAACCCTTTCCGATTCGCCGTCGTCGCCACAAGCGACCATCGCGGTCAAGGCGACGGCAAGAACCGATATGACCAGTAGCATTCGTACTTTCATTCGATGACCCTCCCAAGGTTCGTTTCCTCTATATTGCTCGTAGCCACGCGGCGGATTGTGCCGTCGCGCTGCAGGATTATAGTGCACGCAACTGTAACTGACTACAGAAACGCTTTACCCGATACGGTGTCTCAGATGAGCATGGGCTGCAGGTTTCCGGGTGACCGACGGTAGTAGGATTATTCCGTCCAGTGCCCCGCTTCGACATGATTCAAGCCGCGAGGAGGATTTCGTGAACATTGTCAGTCGTTATGCCGTGGAAGAGTTCGGGCACGATGTCCGGCAGACGCTCGATGCAAACACGGCTGGGATGGAATCGGTGCTGCAGCTGGGGCATCTGCTGCAGCGCTTCGGTGAGGAGAACAGCCGGGATTACTTCTGGAGCATCGGCGAGCCCGCCACCATCAGCTCCGGCCTGCCCGGACAGAGGCTGTACGACGACCCGGACGGCCTGTTCCGCCTGCTGCTCGCGCAGTATCCGCCGAACACGCCGACCGCCATCCACAGCCACGAGGGTTGGGTCGTGATCGGCCTGCTGGAGGGCAGCGAGCGCTACACGTCCTGGCGCCGCGTCGACGACGGCTCAAGCCCGCTCGCGACGCTGGAACTGGTGCAGGACCATCACATCCTGCCCGGAGAGTTCGGCTACCTGTACGACGGGCCGTTCAACGTGCACCGCCAAGCTGCGGAGGCCGAAGGCGCCGTGGAACTCGTGCTGATGAAGGGCCGTGGTCAGCGACTTGAGCACATAGACGAGGCCACGGGTGAATGCTCGCAGCCGATGGAGTTGAACCGCTAGCGCTGCGTCAGGGCGAGCGCGCCGGTTCTTCGGCAGGCGAGGGCGGCGGCAGGATACCGATACGTAACCACCTCCCCGTGAAGTAGTAGCCGCCGTAGAGCGCGAATCGGATGAGCATCGCGATTGCGATTGCGATGGCGATACCCAGCGCTTCGGCGGATGTCCACCTCGACAGCACGAACGCTATCGGGATCTCCATGACCCACATGCTCATGAACGTCACGAGCATGGGCGCCAGGGTGTCGCCCGCCACATTGAACGATTGCTGGAACACCTGTCCGCCGCCGAGCAGAGTGCCCGCCACGGCCTGTATGCGCAGCCAGACCACGGCGGTATCAACGAACTCCGGGTC
>DAOUHT010000046.1:0-13192 GCA_034428375.1 Dehalococcoidia bacterium
CTCGGGCACGTTCGGCCTCATGGAGCCGCACTGCGCCCACCGGCGCATGAACATGATCTACGGCATCCCCGAGGAGCACGGCCTGCGCTGCCCGTACCACGGCTGGCTCTATGACGAGACCGGCCAGTGCACGGAGCAGCCGTACGAGGAGACGGAGGACCCTGAGGCGCGGTTCAAGGACAAGATCCAGATGAAGGCGTACCCGGTCGAGCAGAAGGCCGGGCTGCTGTTCGCCTACCTCGGCCCGACGCCCGTGCCGCTCATCCCCAACTACGACGTCTTCTCCGCGACCGGCGTGCTGCGCGACATCGGCTACGCGATGCTGCCGTGCAACTGGCTGCAATGCCAGGAGAACTCGCTCGACCCGGTGCACCTGGAGTGGCTCCACGTCGCGTGGGCCAACTTCATCCGTGAGATGAACGGCGACAAAGAGCGCCGCACCCGCTGGCCGCACAAGACCATCCACTTCGACGCCTTCGAGCACGGCATCATCAAGCGCCGTATCTGGGAGGGCGGCTCCGAAGAGGACACCGAGTGGAAGGATGGCCACCCCATCGTCTTCCCCAACTACCTGCGCCAGGGTGGCGACGGCTTCAATGTCTCGGACGGGACGTACCGGGGCAGCTTCTCGATGGGTCCCGCCTTCCAGATCCGCACCCCCATCGACGACTACAACACCGCCCACTGGTGGGTCGCCTGCTACCCGATGATCGAGGGCGACGTCGAGCAGACGCCGGAGGAGATCCCCTTCTACCTCCCGCCCGTCCCGACGCTCGACGAGAACGACCAGCCCATCTACCCCGAACTGCGCAGCAACTCCTCGCAGGACCCGGCGGCGTGGGTAACGCAGGGCGGCATCGCCGACCGCACCGGCGAGCACCTGGGACGCTCCGACAAGGGCATCATCATGTTCCGCCAGATGCTGGAGGACAACATGCGCATCGTCGAGGACGGAGGCGACCCGATGGAGGTCTACCGCGACCCTGCGGAGAACGTCTACATCCCGTTCATGACGGAGCAGCACAACTACGTGGACACCTCCTCGCGGCAGGGGGCGGCGACGATGTACTCGCCGATCCTGGATAGGCGGGAAGCCGCAGCCGCGGCCAAGTAGCGAACCCCTGAGAGGGGCAGCCGAATGGCTGCCCCTCTGGTTATCTCAACCCTACGCCCCTATGATTGCCGAGGAGCGCTCCCGTACTGCTCGTGCGGGGAGTCGTTGCCGAAACCTGAAAGCGTGACCGGAGGCGCAACATGACCCTCATCCTGAACAACGACGACATCGCATCCGTACTGACGATGGAGGAGACGATAGGCGCGCTGCGGCAGGCGTACGAGGAGCTTGCGCGCACCGAGGCCGTCTGCCGCCCGCGCATCGACATCCGCATCCCAACGTCCGACCCCGCGAAGATGTACCAGTGGGGCACCATGGAAGGCGGCTCCGCGTCCGGCTACTTCGCCATTCGCATGAAGTCGGACGTCGTCTACGAGCAGGAGTACGGCGGCACGCGCACCCAGGAGAAGTACTGCCTGCGCCCCGGCCTCTTCTGCGGCCTCATCCTGCTGATGAGCGTTGACAACGGCGAACCCCTCGCCATCATCAACGACGGCTACCTCCAGCACATGCGGGTCGGGGCCGACTCCGGCATCGGTGCGGGCTACATGGCGCGCGAGGATGCGTCGGTCGTCGCCATGATCGGCTCTGGCGGCATGGCGCGCTCGCACGCCGAGTCGTTCGCCGCCGTGCGCGACATCAAGCGCATCCAGGTCTACAGCCCCACGAAGGCCAACCGCGAGGCCTACGCCGAGGAGATACGCGGCAAGCTTGGTATCGAGGTCGTCCCGGTGGCGTCCGCGGCGGACGCGTGCAAGGGCGCGCACATCGTTGCCGGATGCACGGACGCGGTGGAGCCGGTCATCTTCGGCAGGGACGTTGAGGACGGCGCGCACATGACCTGCGTCGGCGGCAGCATAGACGGAGAGGCGATGGAGCGCATCGACCGCTCGCTCCGCCTCGGTTCGGCGCCTGCGCCGGTCGGCATACCGGAGATGCGGCTCCACGACGAGAACATCGCCTACGAGGCCAACGCGCCGGACGGCACGCCCGCATCCGCGAGCCAAACGCGCGAGCGTGCGGGCAGAGGGCACGGCGTCATCGCCGAGGACCGCGTCGTCTTCCTGGAGGAAGTGTTGCAGGGAGCGCAGGCACGCCCCGGCCCAACCGCCGTCACCTACTCGGAGCGCGGCAACATCCAGGGCGCGCAGTTCTTCTCCGTTGCCGGCCGCGCCTACGAGCTCGCGAAAGCGAAGGGCCTCGGCCACGAGCTGCCCACGGAGTGGTTCCTGCAGGACATCCGCGACTGACGCCGGTCCGGGTTGTCATGCTGAGCGGAGCCGAAGCATCTCTCGGGTGTCTGATTGCTGTTCGACCTTGATGCAACGATGAACAGGTATGCTATGCATCATGAGAACGACAGTCTCCCTCGATGAACAGCTTGCACGCCAGGTGCGGCAGCAAGCGGCAGCCCGCAGGATGAGCGTAAGCGCTTCATCGCGAGAACGCTGGACGACGCGCTGAAGCGCACTGAACCTCAGGGACCGCCCCCGTTCCGGCTGGTGACCGTGCGCGGGCGGCCACGGCCTGGAGTCGACCTCGACCGGACGCGGGCACTCGATGCAGAGGACGACGATGCCCGGTTTGCGCATGGACGTTAGCACACCCCTGCCCCTACTCCGAATCCCCCGCACGGAGTAAGATGCGGCCATCCGGAACCGACGGAGGCTTTGCATGGCGCGACGTTTCACCTACGACGACTGGATGGAAGCCCAGGGCATCCCCATCCACCGGGGCTACTACGTGGAAGACCTCCGCGTCGCTGAGCTCGGCTGGTGGGAGGACCGCCAGGTCGACGCTGCGTTCATGCAGTTGCGCGGCATGGAGGGCGTGTGCGAGGGCCGCATCGAGGAGATACCGCCCGGCCACTCGCTCCCGCCGCTGAAACTCTCGGTCGACGAGCAGGTCTACGTCCTCGGCGGACGCGGCGTCGCAACCGTCTGGACCGACGACTCCCGCCCGAAGAAGACGTTCGAGTGGGCGACGCGCAGCCTCTTCCTCATCCCGCGCAACTCCTACTGCCAGCTCACCAACATGGACGGCAACAACCCGGCCCGGCTGCTCCACTACAACTACCTCCCCATCGCCATGTCGGCCACGCCGGACCCGGACTTCTTCGTCAACAACCCCTACTCGACGAACTCGTTCCTGCACAGCACCGACGAGTTCTACTCCGAGGCGAAGGCTGTCATGGAGGAGGGCGAGGGCGCGTTCGCCGGACGCGGACGCCAGGTCTGGCACGGCAACTTCTTCCCGGACATGGCCGCCTGGGACAAGCTCGTCCCGTTCTGGGGCCGCGGCGCGGGCGGACACGTCGTCTTCATCCAGTCGCCCGGCTCGGAGATGCACGCACACATGTCCGTCTTCCCCGCACGCACCTACAAGAAGGGCCACCGCCACGGCCCGGGACGCGTCATCGTCATCCCCGGCGGCGAGGGCTACTCCGTGATGTGGGAAGAGGGCCAGGAAAAGGTCGTCATCCACTGGCACGAGGCGAGCTGCTTCGTGCCGCCGGACCGCTGGTTCCACCAGCACTTCAACCTCGGCGGGGCCGACGGGCGCTATCTCGCGCTCCATCCACCGAACCAGTTCATGGGCATGTCCGAGAAGGTGACGGACAGGGGCCGCGACCAGATCGAGTACCCCAACGAGGACCCGTGGATACGCGAGTACTTCGAGGATCAGCTCGCCGAGCGCGGCATGACGTCCGAGATCCCGGCGGAGGCGTACGAGGACCCCACGTACGAGTGGGACTACTCCAAGTCCTCGGGCTGACGCCGGGGCGCATGCACGAGCGCGATACGGTAAGATAAGGCAGCGCCGGGCATAGTCCCGGCGCTGCGCTGCAATCCTTATTCTTGAGGACACCACATGCACGACGATGACGACCTCGACCATGCACACGTACTCGACCTCCTGAACGACGAAGAAGCCGAGGATATAGAGGGGATCGAGAAGTTCACGCTCTACAGCGTGGGCATAGACATCGGCTCCTCCACCACCCACACCATCTTCTCCCGCCTGATCCTCCGCCGCGAAGGCGCAGGGCTCTCCGCCAAGTTCGTCGTCACCAACCGCGACGTGCTCTACCGCTCGCCCATCATGCTCACGCCCTACTCCTCCGGCACCGCCATCGACACGGACAGCGTGCAGGAGTTCATCGAACGTTCGTACAGCGAAGCAGGCTTCACGCCGGACGACGTGGACACCGGCGCGGTCGTCATCACGGGCGAGGCGCTCAAGAAGGAGAACGCACAGCCCATACTGGAGTACTTCTCGGAGGAGTCCGGACGCTTCATCTGCGCGTCCGCCGGCCCGATGCACGAGGCGCTGCTGGCAGCGTTCGGCTCCGGCGCAGTCGCCATCTCCAAGAGCAATTCCAACACCGTGCTGGACGTGGACATGGGCGGCGGCACGACGAAGATATCGCTCATCCGCAACGGCGAGATTGCCCAGATGGTCGCCATCGAGGTCGGCGCGCGCCTCATCGCGTACGACGACGACATGACCATCTCCCGCGTCGAGCAGCCCGCCCGCACCATCCTCGGTTCGCTCGGCCAAACGGTCGAGGTCGGCGAGAAGCTGACGGATGAGAAGCGCGGGCAGTTCGCCGCGAAGATGACCGACATCCTCTTCGACGCCATCAGCGGCGGCGAGATGGACCCGCTCACCGACTCGCTCCTGCTCACTGACAGCCTCGACATCGACTCGCTGGAGGACGTCGACCACGTCGTCTTCTCCGGCGGCGTCTCCGAGTACGTGTACGACCGCACGGACGAGTCGTACGGCGACGTCGGGCCGTGGTTCGGGAAGATGGTCCGCGAGCGCTGCCAGCAGACGTTGCGTACCGGCATGCTGGTGATGCCTGCCGAGGGCATCCGCGCCACCGTCATCGGCGCGGGCGAGTACACGCTCCAGGCGAGCGGCAGCACCTCGTACATCTCCACGCACGACGTGCTGCCGGTGCGCGGCATACAGGTCGCGCGGGCGTTCATCAACAAGGAGCAGACCGCGGACGAGATGGAGGCTGCGTTGTCGGCAGGCGTCGGCAAGTACGACCTCACGAAACTGCCCTCCACCATGGCGCTCGCCATGTCCATAGCCGGACAGCCGGACTACTGGTACATCCGGCGGCTGGCCGAGTCCATCATCAAGACCGTGGACGACGAGCCGCCGGAGGCCCCGGTCTTCGTCGTCGTGGACGTGGACGTGGCCAAGTCCCTCGGCGGCATCATCCGCGAGGAGTTGCACCTGGACCGCGCCGTCATCGCGATTGACGGCATCGAGGTGGGCGACCTGGACTACGTGGACGTGGGCAAGCCGATGGGCGCAAGCGAGGTCATCCCCGTCACCGTCAAGTCGCTCGTCTTCTCCATCCGCTCGCAGTCCGGATAGCGGGAGCGTTCGGAGTCTGGCTCCATGCTCATCGCAGCACTTATCTTCGGACTCCTGGGCGGTATCGTCGGCCTCTTCATCGGAACGCTCATCTTCGTCGGCGATCTCGTGGACTTTGCATTCCGCGGGGGAGATACCAGCACCGCCGGGCTGTTGGTGCTGTTCTTCGCCCTCCTGGCCATCGCAGGCTCGATCATGTGCCTCAAGAAGCCGTGGCAGGCTGCGACGCTCCTGCTCCTCTCCGGCATCGGTTCCATGGTCGTCATCAACATATTCGGAGCCCCCACCTTCTTCCTCACGCTCCTGGCGGCCTTCTCCGCAATCCGCGGACGCCGGGAGGTCCGCTAACGCGGGCAAACGAAAGGGCCGGAACGTCGACGCGCCCCGGCCCCTCTTCTCTCGTCGTTCCTGCCCTCTTCCGTCATTCCCGCGAAAGCGGGAATCTCGCAGCCCCGGCCTCCGTGGGCGTTCCCTATGGACGCCCTTGTCTGAACTCCCCTCTATGAAGCGGGAGGAGGGGGCGCACCCTCGATGCGTGGGGTGAGGGTTACGGGTTCGCCGCTTATTTCAGGTGTGCGCCGAAGAACGCCAGCGTCTTCGGCCATGAGTCGGCGGACGCTGCCTCGTGGTAGCTCCCGCGCTCGGTGCAGAAGAAGCCGTGACCGGCGCCCTCGTAGATGTGGTTCTCTATCGACTTGCCCTTCTCCTTCAGCACCCGCTCCATCTCCTCGACGTTAGAGACGGGTATGCCGCCGTCCTCGGTGCCCCAGAAGCCGATGATGGGGGCCTGCACCGCGTCGGCGGTGGCGTCGAGCAGCCGGGGCGCGTCCGCCGGTGCGTCCGGGCGCGGCAGGATGCCGCCGCCGTAGTAGACCGCCGCAGCCTTGATGCCGTCCATCGTCGAGCCGAGGTAGGAGACCATCCCGCCGAAGCAGAATCCGACGATGCCGATGTTGTCGGCGTCCACGTCGGGGTTGCTCCGCAGGTAGTCGATCGTCGCCTGCACGTCCGCGAAGACGTCGTCGTTGCTCAGCTTGCCGCGCTCCGCGAATGCCGCCTGCATCTCGGAGAACGGGATGTCGACGCCAGTCCCGGAACGGTGGAACAGCTCCGGTGCAGCCGCGAAGTAGCCCTCGTTCGCGAAACGGTCCGCTATGCTGCGGACGTCGTTGTTCACGCCGAAGATCTCCTGGATCACGATCACCGCGGGATTCTTCCCCCCGCCGTCCGGGCGCGCCGTGTAGATCGACATCGGGCTGCCGCCGGCACTCACTTCCGCAACGTCCGATACTGCCATGCTCTCCCTCCGTTTGTACGAGATAGGCCGGCCGCGTCACCGGCCGCCGCCATCCTACACCAACGCGCCCTCTCCTGCCGCCCACGCACGGTTTAACGCATGACACCGGCCCCTTACGCCATCGTCCCGGTGCCGCATATCCTGTCTCCGTTACGGCGGGGAACGGAGCCTGGCCATTGGGATGGGTGACATCTGACCGTTGTGTGGACGATGCAACCCGCCCGTACCCTCTTCCTGGTCCGCCCCTCACAGCAGGCGAGGCCTGAGAACTCGGAGGAGGGCTCGGATGGGCTCAGAAGGGCTCGAAGAATGGCTCAGATGAGCCCACATGAGCCCCCCGAAGGGCTCATGCAGGAAGCCGATCTAGGAACGCAGGAGCACGAAATGA
Source organism: Dehalococcoidia bacterium (assembly GCA_034428375.1). Lineage (GTDB taxonomy): Bacteria > Chloroflexota > Dehalococcoidia > Lucifugimonadales > Australimonadaceae > Bin16. The sequence continues at coordinate 7,195 of DAOUHT010000046.1, forward strand.
GCCTTAATGAGCCGGTTTTCAGTGAAATCTCTCTGATCGACGGCCTGTTGCCCTGCCATGGGGTGCTTTCCCCTGCCGCCCCTAGCCGCGCCGAGCCTGCCTGTGTGAGAATCGACGCATGAGCACCAACAACCGCACCCCGGAAGAACAGGCCCTGATGACCAAAGCCGCCGCCGTGCTGCCCGGCGGAACGCTCGGCAACCTCCGCCTCGACGAGGAACACGCGTTCGTCGTGCGCGAGGGCCACGGCTCCCGCGTCATCGACGTGAGCGGCAACGAGTACATCGACTACCTCCTCGGCTCCGGCCCTATGGTGCTGGGACACGCCCATCCAAAGGTGATCGCCGCAGCCACCGAGGCGATGATGAAGGGCACGACGTTCTTCACCCAGAACGCCTACGCCATCGAGCTCGCCGAGCGCATCGTCGAGGCCATGCCATGCGCCGAACAGGTGCGCTTCGTCAGCAGCGGCTCCGAGGCCACCTACAATGCACTCAAGGTCGCCCGCGCGTTCCGCAGGCGCGAGAAGATACTGAAGTTCGAGGGCGGCTACCACGGCACGCACGACTACTCCTTGATGAGCCTCGCGCCCTCCGGCAACACGCCCTACCCCCAGGCCGAGCCCAGCTCCGCCGGTATCCCGCGCGCCATCCAGGAGACCGTCCTCGTCGCGCCGTTCAATGACCTCAACGCCGTCGAGGACCTGCTCGACCGCTACCACGACGAGCTCGCCGCGGTCATCGTGGAGCCGGTGCAGCGCACCATCGCGCCGCAGCCCGGATTCCTGCAGGGCCTGCGCGAGCTCACGAATCGCTACGGCGTCCTGCTCATCTACGACGAAGTCGTCACCGGCTTCCGCCTCGCCTACGGAGGAGCGCAGGAGTACTACAACGCCGTGCCGGACATCGCAGCCATCGGCAAGATCGTCGGGGGTGGCTTCCCGCTCGCGGCCATCGTGGGACGGCGCGAGATCATGGAATCGTACGACCAGGGCTCCGTCGCCCCGGACGTCTACGTCCCGCAGAGTGGCACGCTCAACGGAAACCCCGTCGCCGCTGCCGCAGGCCTCGCGACCCTCGAGGTACTCCGCGAGCCCGGCACGTACGAGGCGTACCACGCCCGCGCCGCAACGCTCCGCAACACGCTCCAGCGCCTCTTCGACGAGGCAGAGATCCCGGCGAAGGTCAGCGGCATCGACATGATGTTCGACGTCTTCTTCACCGAGCATCCCATCATCGACTACCGCTCGACGCTCGTGGACAAGACGCTCAACCGCGTCTTCGACAACACGCTGTTGGACAACGGCATCCTCAAGTCGCCCGGCAAGCTCTACGTCGGCGCCTGCCACACGGACGAGGACATCGAGCGCACCATCAAGGTGTTCCGCCTGGGCGTCACCGCCGTCCGCGACGCGTAATGGCCCCAGCCATCCTCCGACTCGTCCGCGAAGACGACGCCGAGCAGATCGCAGCCATCTACGCGCCCCACGCGACTGATACTGCCATCAGCTTCGCTGACCGTGCACCGACCACTGATGAGTATCGCGAGCGCATCCGCACAACGACCGCTCGCCTGCCGTGGGTCGTCTGCGAGCGCGCCGGCATCGTGGCCGGGTACGCCTACGCCAGCCCACACCGGGTATCCCCGGCCTACCGGTGGTCGGTCGAGACGAGCATCTACGTGCATCCGGACGACCACCGCACGGGTATCGGCAAGGCGCTCTACGCCGCCCTGCTGGATGCGCTCCGCCTGCTCGGCTACCACCGCGCCCTCGCAGGGGTCACCGATCCGAACCCTGCCAGCGTGGGGTTGCACGAGGCTGTCGGCTTCGAACGCTTCGCCACGTTCGACGATGTCGGCTACAAGCTCGGCGCGTGGCGGAGCGTCATCTGGCTCGTCTACCGGCTGGGGAACGACGACTACCCGCCCACGAAACCGCGCCTGCTCCCGGACGTGCTTGGCACACCGGAGTGGGACGCCGCGCTCGCAGCCGGGCAGGCGCATCTGCGCTAGCGCACGCGCTTTAGTGCGCGCCGTCGAAGAACAACTCCTCCGGCGTGAAGCGTCGGTTGATGATGCCGATGTCGGCCGCATAGCGCACGATCGTCTCGATGGCGCGGCGGTTGTTCTCCAGCCCGTTCTCGTGGGGGAAGAGGCCATTCTCGCGCAGCCAGCCAACCCGCAGCCCCATATGCTCGTCGTCGTCCGCAGCGTTGGCGTAGTAGAGGCGGCGCGCCTCGTCGCAGGCGTCCATGACGGCCTGTCCGAGTCCGGGGTTCGCGTCGAGGACGTCGCTCTTCGCCGCCAGCATCACGTTGACCGGAAAGACGCCGCTCTGCCGGTGGTAGGTGAGCGCAGCGTCGAGGGGGTCTACGAACAGCGGCACGCGGTTGCCGCCCAACGGTGGCCCGGCACGGTCGAACAGCACAGCGTCCAGTTCGCCACTCTCCAACTCCGCGATCTGGTCCCCGCCCTTCGACACGCTGAAGCGCGGGTCGCGGGGGTAGTCGACGCTCATCAGCGAGTTCGGTTCCGCCTCCACCCAGTGGATCTTCGTGAGGTCGAGGCCATACACGTCCGCGAGTGCGCCGCGCATCCACGTGCCGGGGTTGAACCCCCAGCCGCGCACACCTACCCGCTTGCCTTCCAGGTCCTTCGGTCCGAGTATCCCCGCGTTCACGTTCACCTGCGCCCCAACGTGCGAGAACGACACATCCGGGAAGACGGGGATGCCCATGACGGGACATCCGATGTCCCTCGCGATGAGGTAGTTGGTGATGGGCACCACCATGATGTCGTAGGGCGGCTCGGTGAACAGCTTGCCGTAGACCGAGCCGGAGCCTCCCTCCGGCCAGTCGATCTCAACGTCGAAGCCCTGCACCTTCACCGTGCCGTTCGCCAGGTACTCGGCGGCGTACTCGTGGTCCGCCATCAGCGTTATCGCCATGCGTTACTCCGGTATGGGGTAGCCGTCCGAGCGGCGGTCGGTGCCGCCGGTGTGGACGCCCCGCTCATGGTCTATCCCTATCAACTGCACCGCGCCGGGCGTGCCGACGCTGGGGTAGGTCCTGATCTTGTGCCCTTTCGCCTCCAGCGCCTGAAGGGTCTCCTCCGGGATGCCGTCCTCGAGGCGGAGCACCATCTCCTCGTCTATCGAGCGCGGGTCAGTGCCGGGGAAGTGCGTCCAGCGCGGCGCGTCAGCCGCCTCCTGCACGTTCATCCCGTGGTCGATCACGTTGGACACCGCCTGCGCGTTCCACTGCGGCTGGTTGTCGCCGCCGGGCGTGCCGCCGACGAGTACGGGCTTGTCGTCCTTGAACACCATGTAGGCGTGGATCGTGTTGATGGTCTTCTTGCCCGGTGCGATGACGTTCACGTGCCCCTCGTCCAGGTAGAAGCCGCGCCCCGCCCTGTCGTTCAGCAGGATGCCGGTGTCCCCGCACACGAACCCGCTGCCCCAGTATGCCGAGAGGCTGTGGATGAAGGAGACCGCGTTCCCCTCCTGGTCGATGACGTTGAAGTACGATGTGCTCGGCGTGGGCGCGACGGAGTGCGCGAGCTCACCCGCGGGCACGATGCCCTCCGCGGCGCGCTCCGGGTCGATGCTCTTGATGCGCTCGGCGGCGTACTCGGGCGACAGCAGCTCGTCCAGCGGCACGTCGATGAACTCCGGGTCGCCGACGTAGGCGAGCCGGTCGGCGAATGCCAGCCGCTTCGCCTCGACCATCGTGTGGATGCTCTCGATGGTATTGTGCCCCATCGCCGCGAGGTCGAATCCGTCCAGCAGGCTCAACAGTTCCAGCGTGAGCATGCCCTGCGACGGCAGGCCGGTCGCGTAGACCGTGTGCCCGTGGAAGCGGGCCGAGGGCGGGTTCTCGTAGACGGTCGTCTCCTGTCCCGCGAGGTCTTCCTCGTCGATGAGGCCGCCGCCGGCCTCCATCGCCTGCGCTATCTGCTTGGCGATCGAGCCGAGGTAGAACTCGTCCGGCCCGTGCTCCGCGATACGGCGCAGCGACTGCGCAAGGTTCGGCTGCGCGAACACGTCGCCGACCTGGTACGCGGAGCCGTCAGGCTTGATGTACGTCTTCGCGGTCGACTCGTACTTGGCGATCTTGTCGTAGTGGTCGCTGAAGTAGCTGGCGGAGCGCGGCGGCAGCGAGAAGCCTTCCGACGCGAGGCTGATGGCCGGGTCGATGAGCGACGCCAGCGAGCGCGTCCCGAACCGGTCGACGATCGTCTGCCAGGCGCGCACCTCGCCGGGCACGGCAGGCGTCAGCGGACCGTCGGCCGGCATCTTCACGTAGCCCAGGTCTGTGAAGTACTCCCGCCTCGCACGCATCGGCGCCTTGCCGGAGCCGGAGACGCCGTAGAGCGTGCCGGACGAGGCGTGGTAGAGGAGCGCGAATACCTCGCCCCCGATGCCGCACATCATGGGCAACGTGACGGCTTCCGCCGCCGCAACCGCAACCGCGGCGTCGAATGCGTTCCCTCCTTCGCGCAGCACCAGTGCGCCCGCGGCACCTGCCAGCGGGGAGGCGGAGCAGACCAGTCCGCGCGTCGTGTATATGGGGCTATGCGACCTGTTGATAACGCTGCTCACGATGACACCTCTCACACGAGTATCCGGGCAGCGGCATGATATGCTCCGCATCTGTTACCGGCAAACCCACCGCGGCCGGCGCAGCCCACAAAGAAGCGAGGGAGCATCATGGCTGAAGAATTCACCTACGACCGCTGGATGAATGCGCAGGGCATACCGGTGCACCGCGGCTACTACATCGAGGACCTGCGCGACATCGAACTCGCCCCGTGGAACCTGCGCGAGTGCGACGCCGCCTTCATCCAGTTGGAGGGTATGCCCGGCGTGGTGGAGGGGCGCGTGCAGGAGGTGCCGCCGGGCGGCTCCATCAAACCGTTCAAGCAGGCGATAGACGAGATGGTCTACGTCGCCAGCGGACAGGGCACCGCGTCCGTATGGAGCGGCGACGGCGGCGAACGGCACACGTTCGAGTGGTCGCCGCGCTCACTCTTCCTGGTCCCGCGCAATTCGTGGGCGCAGTTCAACAACATGCAGGGCGACAGGCCCGCCCGCCTGCTCCACTACAGCTACCTGCCCATCGCCATGTCCGCCATCCCCAACCCGGACTTCTTCTTCAACAACCCGTATGAGGAAGACGTGCTACGAGGGGCTGACTTCTACTCCGAGGCCGAGGCGACGACACAGGAGCACGTGGCCGAAGGCGCAGCCGGACGCACCCTCTGGCTCGGCAACTTCTTCCCGGACATGGGCGTGTGGGACAAGCTGATGCACCGCCCCGGACGCGGCTCCATGAACCGCTCCGTCTACATGCGCATACCGGGCTCCGAGCTGCACGCGCACATGTCGGTCTTTCCCGCCGGGACGTACAAAAAGGGCCACCGTCACGGGCCAGGCCGCGTCATCGTCATCCCAGGCGGCGAGGGCTACTCCATCATGTGGCAGGAGGGCCAGGAGAAGATGGTCATCCACTGGCACGAGGCGAGCTGCTTCGTACCGCCGGACCGCTGGTTCCACCAGCACTTCAACCTCGGCGCCGTCCCCGGACGCTACCTCGCGCTGCATCCCCCGAACCAGTTCATGGGTATGTCCGAGTCCGTGCAGGACCTCTCGCGCGACCAGATCGAGTACCCGGACGAGGAGCCGTGGATCCGCGAGTACTTCGAGAACCAGCTGGCCGAGCGTGGCATCGAGTCGCAGATGCCTGACGAGGCGTACCGCGACCCCAACTATCGCTGGGACTACACCGGCGTGGAGAACCACTAGCCCTCCCGCCCATCGCATAGACAACCGAAAGGAAGACCAGCCCTCATGCACGACGAGCCCTGGGCGCACATCCACGACCCCGATGAAGAGCGCCTCGCCAAACTCAGCATCGAACTGAACAACCCCGACCACGACTACTACCACTACGAGGTCATCGAGCTCACGACGGTCGGCATCGACATCGGATCCTCGACG
>DAOUHT010000047.1:0-43369 GCA_034428375.1 Dehalococcoidia bacterium
TCTCCCCCTGGGAGAGGGCTGGAGTGAGGGTACCCGGTGGGGCAGTGGACGGTGGGCGTGCTTCCGGCGGAACACCCCCCGTCGTTCCTGCGGAGGCAGGAACCTCGCCTGACTCCCTCTCCCCCCGGGAGAGGGCTGGAGTGAGGGTACCCGGTGGGGCAGTGGACGGTGGGCATGCTTCCGGCGGAACAGCCCCCATCGTTCCTGCGGAGGCAGGAACCTCGCCCGGCCCCCTCTCCCCCAGGGACAGGGCTGGAGTGAGGGTACCCGGTGGGGCAGTGGACGGTGGGCGTGCTTCCGGCGGAACACCCCCCGTCGTTCCTGCGGAGGCAGGAACCTCGCCTGACTCCCTCTCCCCCTGGGACAGGGCTGGGGTGAGGGGTGTCGACGAGCCCCGCAGCGTGCACCTCGAAATGTACCCGGACACCGACCCCGCCCTCACCGACGAAACCCTCGACCGCGCGGTGCGGCTCGCCATGCGCATCGCCAGCCTCGGGCGCAACGCGCGCAGCAGGAGCGGCGTCAAGGTGCGCCAGCCCCTCGCCCGTGTTCTCGTCAGCCCCCGCGCCGGGGACGAGGAACTGCTGCCGCTCATCGAGTCGCAGGTGCTCGACGAACTGAACGTCAAGGCGATGGAGGTGGCAGAGGCTGAATCCTTCGCCACGTTCTCGCTCAAGCCCAACCTCCCCGTGCTCGGCCCGAAGCTCGGCGCGAACATGGGCGCGGCGCGGCAGGCCATCGCCGGCGCGGACGCCGCTGCGGTCGCCGCCGCCATCCGCTCCGGCGGGTACGGCAGCATCGAGATCGGCGGTTTCACGTTCGATCCGGGCGACTTCCTCGTCGAGGTGGAAGACAAGCCCGGCGTCACCGCCGCGTCCGAGGGCCCGCTGCTCGTCGGCATCGACACGACGCTCACCCCGGAACTGGAGGCGGAAGGCACGGCCCGCGAGTTCGTGCACCGCGTCCAGAACATGCGCAAGTCCGCCGGCTTCGCGATTGAAGACCGCATCGTCACCTACGTCGTTCCTGCCCCCCCTTCTGTCGTTCCTGCGAAGGCAGGAACCTCGCCCCCATCCCTTCCCGCCTCCCTCGCGGCCCAGGAGGCCTACATCCGCCAGGAGACACTGAGCGACGCCCTCCACGCCGCCGCCCCGCCGTCCGGCGCCTACACCGAGGAGCACGAGATAGACGGCGCAACACTCACCGTGGGCGTCGCTCGGGTGGTGAGGAGCTGACCCATGACCACTCGGATTTCCCCCTCTCTCTTCATGGGAGAGGGTTTGGGTGAGGGTGAAACGTCCGCCCTCCCCGACGCCCCCGCCAGGCAGGAGGCGCTGGGCGTCGCACGTTTGGAAAGGAGCACCCCATGACCACCATCGTCACCGGCGGCCTCGGTTTCATCGGCTCGCACACCGTGCGGGCGTTCGCCGAGGCCGGAGAGCAGGTCGTCGCCACCTCGTACGAGAACACCCGCGTACCGTCGTTCCTGGAGCCGCACGTCGGCAAGACCGTCACCATCGAGCGATGCGACCTCGATGAGCCCGGCGCCATCGAGGCGGTCGCCCGCAAGCACGGCACGGACGGCATCGTCCACCTCGCCCTCCACCGGCGCTCCTCCGCCGACCCCGGCGAGGACATCCGCATCAACATGGACAAGCTCTCCCACCTCTTCGACGGCGCGAGAGCCGCGGGCGTGCGGCGCATCTGCTGGGGCTCCAACGGAGCGATGTTCGCGGAGTTGCCGGAGGGGCCGTTCCATGAGGAGACACCCGTGCTGCTCACGGGCCGCGTCCAGCCCGGCGCGTTCAAGAAGGCGTGGGAGGTGCTCGTCCACAACTACGCCAACAACTACGCAGCCACCGCAGACATGGAGATCGTATCCATGCGCATCAGCGGCGTCTTCGGCCCCACCTACCGCTCGATGCTGAACCTGCCGAGCCGCCTCTGCCACGCCGCGTCCAGGGGCCACGAGCCGGACTTCTCGGAGCGCTTCGGCGGCGTCTCGTTCGCCGGAGACACGTTCGACATCACCTACGCGCCCGACGTGGCTGAGGCGATCCGCTCCCTCCAACAGGCACCCTCACTCGCGCACACCGTCTACAACATAGGCCGCGCCGAGACCGTCACCGGCGCCGACCTCCTCGACGCCGTCCGTGCCGCCAAACCCGGCTTCGACGCAACCCTCCAGGACGGCCGCAGCGCCCGCTACCGTCCCAACGCCTGCCTCGACAACGAGCGCATCACCGCCGAGACCGGCTGGCGCCCCGCCCACACCATCCCCGCCGCCATCGCCGGCTACGTCGCCTGGCTCGACTCCGGCGAAGAATTCTAGGCGCTGCCACCCTTCTGCCGTGGGAGCCGGGCGATGGCCTTGCCATTCGTGGTAAAGTGGCCCGGTATCGAAACGGTCGCACGGAGCCTCCCCTGCATCCGTCGGCACGGCCAGTCCCCTGGAGCGGCAACGACCATGTCGCTGCCGCCTTCTGCCAGGAGGTGGTCCGATGCAGATACAGGAACGGCTCATCGTCCCCGGCCTCGGCGTCGTCATCCTGCTCTCCGCTTTCATACTTGGCGTGCCGCTGGTCTACAAGCTCCTCCTGATGCTTCTCGGACTGGGGGCGGCCGCCACTTGGTTCGCCCCTCACGCCGTACAGGTGGAGACGCGGATAGTCATAGCCGCGCTGGGCCTCGTCATCCTCCTCGTCATCACCTCCACGGCCTTCTGGCTCACCCTCATGGCCTTCGGGGCCATCGCCGCCCTGCAGTTCCCGCACCGCCACACGCTGCAACGCTCTCCCGCCACCATCGAATGGCTGAACGCGCTGCTGCAGCGGCGGTCCATGGCGGCCCGCAACCCGGCAGGCAGTGGTGAAGGGGTCGCAGCCGGCGCCGGGGAAGCGGCAGACGGCGGGAGCGCCCCGGTCGCCGGTGACCTCCCCAAATTCGTGCGGGGGACCGCCGCCGGCATCGGAAGCTCGGTCCTCGGCGGGCTCGTCCTCCTGAGCCTCTTCATACCCTGGGTCTATCTCCTGGTGGTCTTCGACCAGGAAGTGTGGGAGGGCGTAGAGGAGGAGTGGCAGGGCATGGGTCACACCCTCCTGGGGGCAGCCGGCACGCTGGACAGCGGCGTACCGCAGGTGTTCTTCGGCATCCTCCTCGTGCTGGGGCTGTTGACCGCCGCCTCGGTCGTCCTGCCCCGCGCTGTGGTGGCGATCGTCGCCGTCGCAGGCTGGCTCGTCTGTTTCTCCTCTTACTTCTACCTCTTCGAGCCGTTAGTGGAAAACCTGTTCACAGACTTTCTCCCGCCAGGGGTCGGCGCGATGACGCTCCCCTTCCCCGGAGTGCTGCTGGCCGGCTTCTGCTTCACGGTCATATTCGCGCTCCAGCTCATCACCCGCGCGAACAGGCCCCGGAGCAAAGGGTGACGTGGACTGCCGGGATGTAGGTTCGGGGCCCCGACCCTACATCCCGTGCCTGAACAACACGAACCGCTCGTCGAGCTCGAACCCCACCGACCCCCAGTACGCCATCGCCCACGGATGGTCCTTCTCGACCAACGCGCCGACCACCTTGACCCCGTTGCGCGCGAATCGGGCCATCACCTCGTCCAGCAGCGCGCGTCCGATGCCCTGCCGCCGGTGGCTCTCCGCGACCGCGAGCCTGGAGATTGCGCCCCGCCAGCCGTCGAAGCCGCCCATGATGGTCCCGACCACCTCACCATCAACTTCTGCTATGAGGAATTCGAGGGCCGGTTCGGAGACCGCACGCTCGACGTCTCCGGGGTTGTCGGTTGGAGTATTCGATGCGCCGGCCGTCGCCCACAGACGCAGGACGTCAGATACGTCTTCTTGGCGACACTCCCTGATGATCGCTGGTGCTATCGACATACACGGCCTCCGAACATGAGAGCAATGGTATCAGGGTTTTAGGATAAACCGCCTCTGTCCCCGCACTATTGACACCCGCCCCTTACCCCGTCGCCCCTGCATCCGCTACGCTGGATGCATGACCGTCGCACAGACAGCACCCATAGACCGCGTCTATAGCTCGCAGCCCAGCCATAGAGAAAACCTATGGGTGCTGGCGCAGAACTTTGAAACGCATGAGATTGTTGTTGCCTTGTTCGCGGGAAACAGGCCATGGCCTGGGAAACCACCTGTCACAGGGGGAACAAGAATGTCATGTCACTGGGGCGTTTCACTCGTAAAGTGCCGAACAAGAATGTCATATCCGGGCCGCGTTGACATTCTTGTTCCAAGCCGCCCCTACGGGGTCGCCGCTCGCGCATCGGAGCGCGATGGGGTACCCTTACCGACTGCGGCGCGGCGCGCGCCCACAGCACTAGTCAACAGCGGAGGTGGACGGTGACAGTCCTCATCACAGGCGGAATGGGTTTCATCGGCCTGCACACGGCCAGGGCATTCGTCGACGCAGGCGAAGACGTCGTCATCACGTACTACCAGACCTGGCGCGAGCCCTCGTTCATCAAGGACGAGTACGGCAAACGCGTCATCGTCGAGAAGGCGGACGCTTCGGAGCCGGGAGTCATCGAGGAACTCGCGAAGAAGCACAAGACGGAGCACATCGTGCACCTCGCCGTCCCCGGCGTCATGGCCCTCGGCCCCTACGACGACTACCGCGTCAACATGAACGGCCTCATCGGCGTGCTGGAGGCGGCCCGCAACGCTGAGGTGAAGCGCCTCTCGCTCGCGAGTTCCATCGCCGTCTACCACAGCATCCCCAACGGCCCCTACCGCGAGACCGACAGGCTCCCCGTCGAGTCCTCGAACCCCACCGAGACGTTCAAGAAGGCATGGGAGATCCTCGCCTTCCACTACGCGGGCCGCACCGGCCTGGACGTCGTCTCCATGCGTATCGGCGGCATCTGGGGGCCGCTCTACCACTCCATGATGAACCTCCCCAGCAGGCTCGCCCACGCCGCCGTCAACGGCACGGAGCCGGACTACTCCCGCGGCGTCCCCTTCGCCGAGGACACCGGCGACGTCTGCTACGTGAAGGACTGCGCACAGGGCATCAGGCGCGTCCAGCTCACGGAGGACCTGCCGAACCGCATCTACAACGTCAGCTCCGGCGTCGCCGTCTCCAACCAGCGCCTCGTCGACGCGGTCAAGGCCGTCAAGCCGGACGCCAACCTCCCGCTGCAGGACGGCAAGGGCCCCGCCTACAAGGAAGAGAACTACTTGGACATGAGCCGCGCCCGCGACGAGCTCGGCTTCGAGAACGCCTACACGCCCGAGTCCGCCATGGCCGACTACATCGCCTGGCTGGAAGAAGGCAACGAGAAGTAGCCATGGCTGCCCCCACCATCGGCATCGTCGGATGCGGCGCGATCGGCAAGGCCATCCTGCGCGCCGCTGACGACGGCACGCTCGGCGGCATGGAGGTCGCGGGCGTCGCGAGCCGCACGGAGGCCAGCGCCCAGGAGTTCCTCGGCACGCTCCGCACACCCCCGCCCTACATGAGCACGGGCGAACTGATCGAGCAGGCCGACCTGCTCGTCGAAGCTGCGGGCGCGCCCATCGTGCCCGGCCTCGTCGAAGCCGCCTTTGCGGCCGGCAAGGGCGCGATGGTCATCAGCGTCGGCGCGCTCATCGCCCACCCGGAACTGCTCGATAAGGCGCGGGAGACCGGCTGCCGCCTGCTCATGCCTTCCGGCGCAATCATCGGCTTGGACGGCATCAAGTCCGCCTCCGTGGGCCGCATAGACCGCGTCGTCATGGAGTCCCGCAAGGGACCCGCGGCGCTGGACGGCGCGCCCCACGTCGTCAGGAACGGCATAGACCTCTGGGCGATGGAGGAGGAAGAGGTCATCTTCGAAGGCTCGGCGCGGGAGGCCTGCATCGGCTTCCCCGCCAACCTGAACGTCTCCGCGGCGGTCAGCTTCGCCGGCATCGGCCCCGACCAGACGACCGTCAAGATGATTGCGACTCCCGGCCTCCAGCGGAACTGCCACGACATCGAGGTCGAGGGCGAGTTCGGGCTGATGCGCCTCCACCTGGAGAACATCCCCGGCGAGAACCCCAAGACCGGGCGGCTCACCGCCATGTCCATCATCCGCACGCTCCAGCAGGAAGCCGACCCCGTCCGGCTGGGCACGTAACGCAAGGAGGACCCGTGCCCCGCATCGACGGCAGACGCAACGACGAGCTGCGCCCCACGAAGATCACCCTCGGTTTCCAGGAGTTCGCGGAAGGCTCCGTGCTCGTGGAGACCGGCATGACGCGCGTCGTCTGCGCGGCCTCCATCGAGGAGAAGGCCCCCTTCTTCCTGCGCGGCCAGGGCAAGGGCTGGGTCACCGCCGAGTACGGCATGCTCCCGCGCTCCACGCTCACCCGCACTTCCCGCGAACGCTCCTCCGGAAGCGGGCGCACCCACGAGATACAGCGCCTCATCGGGCGCTCCCTCCGCTCCATCACCCAGCTCGAGAGGCTCGGCGAGCGCACCATCACCATCGACTGCGACGTCCTGCAGGCCGACGGGGGCACCCGCACCGCAGCCATCACCGGCGCCTACGTTGCGCTCTACCAGGCCCTGCTCGGCCTCGTGCGGCACGGCGTGATGCTTCGCGTACCGCTCGCGGGCAGCGTCGCGGCCACGAGCGTTGGCCTCGTCGGCGGCGAGACTATGCTCGACCTCTGCTACGAGGAAGACTCCCGCGCAGCCGTCGACCTGAACGTCGTGATGACGAACGGCGGCGAGTTCGTGGAGGTGCAGGGCACCGGCGAGGAGCACCCCTTCTCCCGTGCAACGCTCGACGAGATGTTGGACCTCGCCGCAGGCGGCATTCGCGAACTCTCAGCGGCGCAGGAAGAGGCCGTACAGCGGCTCACCACCGGCTGAAGGAGACGTCGACCCCGGCACGGGAAATCCAACCCGCTCGGCGCGCCGTATCATGTTAAGTGTAGGAATGTACTCATTCCTGTACGCCCGATGTCTTCAGTACGGAGGCCCCGATTGCGCAAACTGACCACCCTGCTCCTGGCGGCGCTCGCTGCCGCACTCGCAGCCGGCCTGCTTGCCGCTTGCACGAGCACCGCCGCCCCCACGCCAACGGCGACACCGGACTCCCCGCCTCCCACGGCCACTCCGGCGCCGGGGGGAGAAGCCCCCGGCCTGGACCAGATCCTGGCCGCGGCCTATCACGTCGCGGACAACCACGTCGCCGATACCGTGGAGATGGTCATGCCTGCTGTAGTGCAGGTGCTCGCCACGGTGGAAGAGACCAACGTCTTCGGGCAGACGACGCCGGGTGTCGCGCAAGGTTCGGGCGTGTTCTTCCGTGAGGACGGCCACATCCTGACGAACGATCACGTCATAGCCGGTGCGGTCGAGGTGGAGGTGGTGCTCTCCAACCGCCAGCGGCTGCCGGCCGAGATCATCGGCACGGACAAGGCCACCGACCTCGCAGTGCTCAAGGTCGATCCCGCTGAAGTTGAAGACCTCGTCGTCGTGGAGTTGGGCGATATCGACGCGCTGCGCATCGGCAGCTGGGTGCTGGCGATCGGCAGCCCGCTCGGGTTCCAGGGCTCCGTGACCCTGGGCATCCTCAGCGCCAAGGGAAGGTCGCTAGGGACCGGCGAAGACAGGCTGGACAATCTCCTCCAGACGGACGCGGTCATCAACCCCGGCAACAGCGGGGGCCCGCTCCTGAACCTGGACGGCGAGGTCGTCGGCATCAACACCCGCGTCATCCGCGAATCGCTGAGCGGCGGCGTCTCCATCGACGGCATGGGCTTCGCCATCAGCGCCGACACGGTCATCCCCGTCTCCCAGCACCTCATCGAGTTCGGACGCGTGGTGCGCCCGCGCATGGGCATCACCGTACAGGACGTCACGCCCACAGCCGTGACGGAGCGCGGCCTGACGGTAGACGAGGGCGCGCTGGTCATCTCCGTCGCCGAGGACAGCCCGGCATCGCGGGCGGGTATAGAGGTGGACGACGTCATCGTGCAGGTGGACGGGGTTCCCATCATCGGCACGAGCCAGCTGGTGCTGATGCTCCTCACCGACTACCGCGTCGGGGACACCATAAGCGTCGAGGTCGTACGCGCGGCGGTACGCTTCACCTTCGAACTCACGCTGGAAGAGGTCAACTTCGGGGAGGAAGAGTCCGAGGACGAGAACGGGGAGGACGGGCCCTAGGCGTTCCTCGCGAAGATGCGGTCGGGCCGCAGCAGCACGGCGACGCGTCCTTCCTCCAGCATCACCCGGTCGTACTCGTCCCAGTCGGGGTGCTCCTTTCCCGCCGCGACGCGGTAGACCTCCCGCAGCCGGAGCCGGAGCCCATCCGCGTCCGAGTTGTCCGGGCCCAGCACTTCGGCCCTGCCATCCAGAACGGCGAACCCCCGCATGTTCGGCCTGACGAGCATGATCGCGCACCGTGGGTCGCGCGCCAGGTTGTACGCCTTCGCGTTGCGTGAGCGCGTCGTGAAGGCGAGCCCGCCGTCTATCTTCCCAACGGTGACGAGGCTCTGCTGCGGCATCCCGTCGCGCCGGAACGTCGTGAACACGACGACGTTGTTCTGAGCCAGCAGTCCGTCCAAGTCGTCGAGCATTGCCATCGAACAGCCTCCGAAGGTGGGGTGGGTGGCTCACAATAGAAGGCCGCAGCGCCCGCTGTCAAAGCGCCGCGCGGTTTCCCTCAGGGCCGCACCCGGCTACCATGCGGCGATAGCGGCCTGCACCGGGCCGCGTGGAGACGCCTCTTTGGAACCCCAGACCCCGGCCTCCGGCACACCGCGCCAACCGCGCATCTTCTACGGCTGGTACCTCGTTGCCGGAAGCATCCTCACGAACACCGTCCTCTCGGCAGCCTACTTCCAGGGGATGAGCGCCTTCGCCGTCTCCATCGAGGGGCACTTCGGCTGGTCGCGTTCCGTGGTCGGCGGAGCGATGTCCATGCGGCAGATGGAGTCCGGCATCACCAGCCCGCTCGTGGGTATCCTGCTGGACAAGGTGAAGCCGCGCACGCTCCTCTTCTGGAGCGCCATCATCACCGGCCTCGGCATGGTCGGGCTGGGGCTGATCAACGGCATCCTCACGTTCTACCTCGCCATCTTCGTCATCTCCATCGGCACGTCGGGAATGAGCCACGCCGTGACGTGGCCGGTGCTCATCGCGCGCTGGTTCCGGCGCAAGCTGGGCACCGCAACGGGATGGGCCGTGATGGGACCGATCTTCGGCTCGCCGTTCGTCATCCTCAACACTTCGCTCGAGGAGACATTCGGCTGGCGGAACATCATCATCGCCTACGGGCTTATCGTCCTCGTGTTCCTGACGCTCATCAGCGCCATCGCCCGCGAGCGGCCGGAGCCTTACGGCCTGCGCCCGGACGGCGACCCGCCGGAACGCGACGCACAGGGCGTAGCGGTAAGAACGCCTGCGCCGCTCCGGGGCATGACCGCTCGAAGAGCGATGCACACCAAGGAGTTCTGGCTGTTCATGGGCTACCTCTCCGGCATGTTCATGGTGAACTCCGCGTTCCAGGTGCACCAGATCTTCTACTTCGTGGAGGACACGGGCCTCACCAAGAGCGAGGCGGCGGTGACGTTCACCCTCGTCTTCCTCCTCAGCGGCATCGGCCGCCTCGGAGCAGGCTACATGCTGGACAAGGCGGACTACCGGCTCGTGCTCGCAGTGGTTGCCGGCATGCTCACGGCATCAATGCTCTACCTGCAGTTCGTGACGGTGACCTCCATCCTGCTCGCGATGCCGTTCGTCGCTCTGTTCGGCATCGGGTTCGGCAGCGTCATCCCCACGCGGGGCACGCTCGGAAGCATGATGTTCGGCGGGCGTTCCCTCGGCTCGATCGTGGGGCTGCTACAGGGAGGCTCGGTTGCGGCAGGCGTCGTCGGGCCGATATTCATGGCCTGGGTATTCGACGTGACGGGCGATTACCGAGCGTCCATCTGGGTGCTGGCGTTCATAGGCGCACTGATGGTCCCGACGGCATTCGCGATGGGTTCGCCCCGCCGCCTGAGCGCACGCATCCGGCTGGTAGAGCGGCAGACAGCACTCGCCGCGAGCGAAAGGCGCAGCTAGGCGATGCCGCTCGCGTGGCTTGGGCTCGGGTATGCGCTGGGGCTGTTCGCGCAGTCCAGCGTGGGCATACCCCTCTGGGGAGCGGTGCTGGCTGCGGTTGCGCTTGGAGCAGGAGGCCTGAGGTTGCGGCTAGCAGGACTGCACGTAGGCATGGCCATCGTCTTCCTTGCCGGGGGTTTGCTTGGCCTTGCACGCCCCCTGCCCGATCTGACGGCCCCTGACGGCCTCACTACGCTGCACGGGGCAGAAGCCACACTACGGGCGGAAGTGGCCGGTGTGCCGGAACTGGCGGGCGGTTCACTACGGCTGAGCATCGAGAACGCGCAGGCGCTGACACCGGACGGCTGGACGCCGGTTTCCGGTAAGGCGCTGGTCTGGGCCAACCCGGAGCCGCCTGCGGTAGAAGGGCGCAGTTATCCCTTCCTGCAGCACGACGACGAGGTCGTCATCCAGGGGTCCCTCGACGCTCCCCGTAACATCGGCCCGTTCGATTACCGGGAGCATCTCGCCGTCCGGGGCATCCGAACGGTGGTGTCGGGAGCGGAGGTTGTCTCGGTAACGCCCGGACAAGGTGGCGGCGCCTCTCTGCTGCACCGCACCCGATCGAGGTTGGAAGACGTGCTCCAACGCTCTGTGCCGGAGCCGGTCGCGCCGGTGGCATCGGCGGTGCTGCTGGGGCTGCGGGCAGGAATCACGCCTGAGACCTACGCTGACTTCCGGGAGGCGGGACTCGCCCACCTGCTTGCAGTATCGGGGCTGCACGTCGGACTGGTGCTGGGCCTCTCATTGCTTGCCTCACGAGCGCTGCTGGGGCGCCGGCACGGTCTGTATCTCATCGCCCCGCTGGCGCTGCTGTGGGGATACATCCTGCTCGCCGGCGCCCCGCCATCTGCAGTGCGAGCTGGCATCATGGGATCGGCATTCCTGCTCGCGCTTGCGGTTGGACGGATGCCCGCCGCGGTCAACGCACTCGGCCTCTCAGCCTTTCTCGTACTCTTCCTGGAACCGCTCTCACTCTGGGACCGCTCATTCCAGTTGAGTTTCACGGCAATGACCGGCGTCTTGCTGCTGGGGTTGCCGGGGAGTGCGTGGGCGCTGGAGCGGACATCCGCGCTGCGCGGGCGGCTGACAGAGACGCCGAGCAAGGCGCTCGCAGCGGCGACAGCAAGTCTCACGGTTTCCGTAGGCGCGTTCCTGGGGTCGTTGCCAGTGGTGGCGTTCAATTTCGGCGAGGTCCCGCTGCTGGGCGCTCCCGCGACGCTGGTGGCGATGCTGGTGATGCCTGCCTTCCTCATCGCCTCCGCGCTGACGGCCGCTGCAGGACTGGTGTTCGCGCCCTTGGGCAATGCGCTGGGAGTCGTCACTTGGTTAGCCGGAACAGCGCTCACCGAACTGGCTGCGCTCTTCGCGACAATCCCGGGCACACGCCTGACGGTAGACGGGATGAGCGCGGCCTGGGTGTGGACTACCTACGCGCTCATGGCGTGTACAGGGGCCGCTGTGAGCCATCGGAGATGGCTACCCGCCGTCTCTAAGGCCGTGCGAACCGTCTGGGAAGGACCCTCTCGCTCCGCCGAGCGCTTGGCCGTGCTGGGCATCGCGGGCACCCTCATGGGAGTAGTTTGGATCGCTGCACTGACTCCCGACAGTGACCTGCTTCACTTGCATGTGCTCGATGTAGGACAGGGCGACGCCCTGCTCATCATTACGCCGGACGGGGCAACCACGTTGGTTGACGGAGGCCCCGATCCGCGGCTGACTGCGAACCTCGTGGACGCGCTTCTTCCGCTTGAAGGGCTGCGGATGGATGTGGGCGTCATGACCCACGGGCACGCCGACCATTCAACCGGGTTGCTGGGGCTGGCACGTCAGGGACGGTTCGCGTTGCTCCTTGCACCGCCGTCGCTCCCCGACGAGGACATCTCCTGGCGCGCTGAATTCGACGCATCGGGCGTGGCTGTGCACGAGGGTGTTCGCGGCACGACACTGGCGCTGGGCGAGGATGTGGTCCTGGAAGTGCTGAACCCGCCTCTCCCACTGCTTGCCGGCACTTCCTCCGACCTGAACAACAACAGCATCGCGCTGCGCCTGACATACGGCGAGGCTTCCGCGTTGCTGATGGCCGACCTGTTCACCGAGGCCGAGTACGCGCTCCTCGACACCGGCATCGACATTTCAGCAGACGTGCTGAAGATAGGACATCACGGCAGCGCCACCTCCACGTCGCCGGAGCTGCTGACTGCTGTCGGACCTGCCGCCGTCGCCGTCCCCGTAGGAGCGGAGAACCCTTTCGGCCACCCCTCGGAGGAAGTGATGGCGCGGCTGGCCGAAACGGTCGGGCAGGAGCAGCTGTTCACCACCGCTGATAACGGCTGCATCAGCTTCGCGAGCGACGGCGAGCGCTGGTGGGCTTCGACGGGCTGCGATTGACACTCTCAGAAGCGGATTCCTATAATCGCGTTCGTTTCCAAGCACTCTTGCTCTGGGCCTTACACCCGCAGAAAGTCAGGCGGATTCCATGGCGACCCCCACTGCGTTCATGAATGGCGACTACGTGCCTCTGGCGGAGGCCAAGGTCGGCATCATGACGCACGCTCTGCACTACGGCACAGCGGTGTTCGAGGGCATCCGAGGCAACTGGAACCCCGAACACGAGACGATGTATATCTACAAGCTTCGGGAGCACTACGAACGGCTACTCCGCGGCTGCAAGATGCTGTGGATAGACGTGCCGTACAGCCTGGACGAGTTGTGCGAGGTAACAGCGGGCCTCGTCGAACGTTCCGGTTACACGGAAGACCTGTACATCCGCCCGGTCGCCTACAAGTCTCAGGAGATGGTGGCGAACCTGAACCTCCGGTCGCTCGGCGACGGCTTCTTCTGCCTGGCTGTCCCGTTCGGCAACTACCTGGACGCCAGCGGCGCGATCAGTTGCTGCGTTGCTTCATACCGCCGCATCGACGACACGATGGTGCCGCCCCGCTTCAAGCTGAGCGGCCTCTACCTGAACTCCATCCTCGCGAAGACCGACGCGATCGCTGCCGGGTTTGACGAGGCCATCATGCTGAACATGGACGGCCACGTGTGCGAGGGCACGGGAGAGAACATCTTCTTCGTGCACGGCAACACCGTCGCGACCCCCACCCTGGAGAGCAACGTGCTCCCGGGCATCACACGCGGCACGGTGATGACGCTCCTGCAGGACGAACTGGGGATGAAACTTGAAGAGCGGCTCGTGGACCGCAGCGAACTGTACACGGCGGACGAGGTGTTCCTCTCCGGTACCGCTGCGCACGTGCAGGGTGTCGGCTCGGTTGACCACCGCCCGGTTGGCAACGGTGGCGTAGGTCCGGTGACGCAGCGCCTCCAGGAGCTCTACTTCCCTATCGTCCGCGGGCAGAACCCCTCCTATCTGCACGAGTGCACTCCCGTGCAACCAAAGGCTCTGCTCGGGGCATAGCTTTCCGGAATGACCGATTTCGAGTCCGCGTACGCCCTGTGGGTCGCCCTCGGTACGCTTGGGGTGGCGCAGTATGCTGCGGTCAGCAACGGCCTGTGGGGAATGGTGCTCCTGCGGCGGTGGCCGAACGCCACCAAGATCTGCTCCACACTCATCGTGATCGGGGCATTCGCCTGGTTCTTCATCAGCGATGACCGCAACCAGCCGGACACGGGCTACGGTCTCGACGGCGTTGAGCAGGCGCGGTGGTTCGCACTAGCGGCGACGGCGTCACTCCTCGTACAACTCGGGATGTCGTCCATCATCAACCACCGGTGGGGCGCTTCCCACGGTTGGGACCCCGCTGAAGAGCGCTGGCCGCCTGCAGGGCTCACATGGCTGGAACGCACGACGTTCGCCCGGGCCCTTGCAGCACGCATACGGGCAACGTTCGGAGGCTCGCGCTGATGGACGGCGCCATCGTTCGCTTCCTGAATGCAGGCGTCGGAAACGTCGCACTGCTTGACTGGCTGATGAACGTGCTGGTGAGCGACTACTTTGTCCCGGTTACCGGGAGTCTGGTACTCGTCGCGCTCTGGATGACAGGCACACACGAGACGCGCCCGCTGAACCAGGTCACCACAATGGTCACCGCTGGAGCGATCGGCGGCGCCAACGCCATCACGACGATCATCAACGGCATCGTCGACCGGCCACGGCCGTTCGTGGACATCGACCTTACATTGCTCTTCTACGCGCCTACCGATCCCTCGTTCCCTTCGAACACCGCCTCGGTCGGCTTTGCGCTGGCCACGGCCATCTTCCTGCGACACCGCCGGTTGGGCGGCGCGCTCTACGTTCTGGCGTTCTGCTGGGGGTTTGCGCGGGTCTACGCCGGAGTGCACTACCCGACAGACATCCTGGCGGGCGCAGGCATCGGAATCGTGGGCGCGCTCCTCGCAGCCACGTTGTTCCGGCTGTTCTCATTCGTGCCACGACACGCGCTGCGCTGGCTGCGGCTCGCGTACGCGGCGTAGCAGCCGAGCGATCAATCTCCGGCGATGCTGCCCCGATAGAGCCGCAAGAGCCCCAGCTGCTCGCACGCGGACAGCCGCATCCCCTGCGCTCCAGTGAGGCGCCGCGCCTCCCGGGTGAGCGAGTTCTCCGGCAGCGAGGGATAGCGCAGGAACAGATCCTCAGCCTCTGAGTTGCCCACTGCCGTGAGTAGCGGCAGAACAGCGTTGACCACAACCTCGCGCGCACGACCGGTGCCGATGAGCGCTCCAGCGGCGTCATCCACGACGAGCAGCCGCTCCAGGGACGTCCTCCCTTCGGCAACCGCTCGCTCACAGGCGGCGAGCAGTCCTTCGTTCGAGACGCGGGCAAGGAGCACTGCCGCTCCGCGGATGCGCCGACGAGGCTGATTCACGGGGCGCACACCCGCGGTCTTCCAGGAAGGATGCTCTCCTCCGGAGGTATGCGGCCCGTCGTCGAGTCCCGAGGCATCGAGCAGTACGCGCTCCAAGGCTGCAGGGCGCTCGTCAGGAGGAAGGCTGTTCGCCAGCCATCGCAGCTTCGATTCAGGAATGGCCCGCGCGAGCTGGTGGAAAGGGGCACGGTTCTCCGCATAGCCGAGCGCATCGAAGACGGCCTCGTGCAGGGCCTGGTCGGTTCCGGTTTCTTCGATGCTGCGACGGGCGATCTTGATGCGTTCGCGGAAGCGGGCCATGCCGGAGCCCACGAGCATCTCGCGAAGCTCGGAGGACGAGGCGCGGGAGAGCCGGGCCATGAGCGGTGGTTCCAACGCCTCCGGGGGCCCCGGACGATTGAGTTCCGCAAGTGGAAGGCCGGGGCCTGTTCCATCCGCCTCCGCGACGACGTGCAGCATGACGTCGTCATAAGCCGGGTCTGCGTCGTGGCCATGCGCATGCCAGTCCGAAGGTCGCCGGTGCAATTCCACGTTGCCCGATGCGCGCTCACCGTCCATACGCACGACTGCATCCTGGAAGTCGGGGCCGTGGCCAGGCGCAGGGCGGCCCGCATACAGCACTCTCACCCGTCGGCCGTCCACCGTGCGAAGCGAACGGCCTTCCTTCGTGCGCCACAACCGGGCAAGCAGGTGTTCGGGCAACAAGGCGCCCGGACGGTCCTTCCGCCGACGTGCACCGTACTGGCGGCGCTCCTCCGCGAGCGTCGCGCCACAGTTCACCGTCTGTCGTTCCTGCACGATCACGTCTGCCACCCTTGCTCCGTCCCCCTATAGTACACCGCAGCGGAATCCTAACCGGGCATTAAAGGAACCGGCGCCAACGCTTAAGCCCCAGTTACACCTCAGCAACGACGCACACCGTAGGCTGGCGACATCACCCTCAGGAGGAACAATCATGTTGAGCATGATCGCCGGTTACGAGAGCGCCGTGCTGGAAGGACCAGAGGACGAAGAGGAAGAGGTCGAAGAGGCCGCTTCTGAAGAAACGGAAAACGAAGGGACCGAGGAGTCCGCCGACGAAGAAGAGGCCGAGGGATCCGAGGAAGAGGCCAAGAACGAAGAGTAGCCCTCTGGTCTCGCCACTTCGACAGCAAAGGCGCGCTCCAGAAGGAGCGCGCCTTTCCCGTTGTTTCAGGGGTCAGGAGCTCAGGCGAGCATGTCGGCGACGGTAGCGCCGATGTCGGCGGGCGTCGGGATGACGTGGCAGCCGGCCTCTTCCAGTGCACGCATCTTCTCCGACGCGAGCGCCGCCTTGCCGGTGATGACCGCCCCCGCATGGCCCATGCGGCGGCCCGGCGGCGCCGTCTGGCCGACGATAAGCGCCGCGACAGGCTTGCGGACGTTCTCCTTGATGAACGCAGCGGCCTCCTGCTCCTTGGTGCCGCCGATCTCGCCGATCATGACGATGGCCTCGGTCTCCGGGTCGTCGTTGAACATCGCGAGGACGTCCACGAAGCCGGTGCCGGAGACGGGGTCGCCACCGATGCCGACGCATGTGGACTGGCCGATGCCGCGCTTCGTAAGCTGGTCGACGCCCTCGTAGGTCAGCGTTCCGCTGCGGGAGACGACGCCCACCTTGCCCGGCAGGTGGATGTTGCCGGGCATGATGCCGATCTTCGCCTTTGTGCCTGGGGTGATGAGGCCCGGGCAATTGGGGCCGAGCAGGCGAACCGGCTTGCCCTCAAGGTACCGCATCACCATCGTGGAATCCCGCACGGGGACGCCCTCCGTGATGCAGACGACGAGCGGGACGCCCGCGTCCGCCGATTCCAGAATGGCGTCAGCCGCGAACGGCGGAGGCACGAAGATCAGCGCAACGTTCGCACCCGTGTTATCCACGGCCTCGCGCACGCTGTCGAAGACCGGGACGCCGTCCAGGACGGTCTCGCCGCCCTTGCCCGGCGTCACCCCTGCCACGAGATTGGTGCCATACGCCTTGCAGCGCTCCGCGTGGAAGCTGCCTTCACGTCCCGTGATGCCCTGCACCAGCAGGCGCGTGTTCTCGTTCACCAGGATACTCATCGATGTTCGCTCCGCTATCCCTTGATGGCTGCCGCCGCCTCTTCCAGTGTGTCCACCATCGTCGCGGTCAGTCCGGAGTCGGCGAGGATCTGTTTGCCTTCGTCCACGTTGGTGCCGAGCATCCGCACAACGAGCTGCGGCTGGCGGTCGGCCTTGCCATAGGCGTCCACGATTCCGCGTGCTGCGATATCGCAGCGGAGAATGCCGCCGAAGATGTTGACCAGCACCTTCTCGACGTTAGGGTCGGAGAGCATGAGGAGGATGGCATGGCTGATCTTGTCCTCTGCAGCGCCGCCGCCCACGTCGAGGAAGTTCGCAGGTTCCGCGTCAGCGAACTTGACGATGTCCATCGTCGCCATGGCGAGCCCGGCCCCGTTCACCATGCAGCCAACGTTGCCGTCGAGCTTCACGTAGGCGATGCCCGCCTCCGACGCCGCGACTTCGAGCTGGTCGTCCTGGGTGGTGTCGCGCAGTTCGGCTTCAGCCTTGTGGCGGAAGAGCGCGTCATCGTCGAGGTCCATCTTGGCATCGAGCGCGAGCAGTTGCCCGTCGTTCGTCAAAACGAGCGGGTTGATCTCGATCATGCCGGCGTCCTTCTCCACGTAGGCGCGGTAGCATGCGTCCACGAGGGCGGAGAACGGGCGTACCAACGAAGGAGCGAGGCCAAGCCCCGCAGCGAGCCTGCGCCCCTGGAAAGGCTGGAAGCCGATGGCGGGGTCTATGGGCTCGGTGAGCACTTTCTCCGGTTCGGTCTGCGCTACCTCCTCGATCTCCATGCCGCCCGCCGCGGACGCGATGACGACCGGGCGGCGGCGACCGCCGTCCGTGGTGATGCTGAGGTAGAGCTCGCGGTCGATGTCCATCGTCTGCTCGACGAGTACCTGGTGGACGGGCACGCCCTGCGGGCCGGTCTGGAAGGTGACGAGCGTCGAGCCGATGAGCGATTCGGCGATCTGCGCGGCTTCCGCCGGGGTGGCCGCAACCTTCACACCGCCTGCCTTGCCCCGGCCACCCGCGTGCACCTGCGCCTTCACGACGCCCGTGCCTCCGAGCCGCTCCGCCGCTGCCGCTGCTTCGGCGCCGGATGCCGCGACGTAGTTCTCCGGCACGGGCACGCCGTACGCGGCCAGCAGCTGCTTCGCCTGGTATTCGTGGAGTTTCATCGCTGCCCTCTCGATAGACTGGCCCAACCGGAGGGTTCCGGCGGGCCGTGAAGGATTCTAGCAGAGGAGAGGACGATGATGGGCCCGGAGACGCCTAGCCCGCGATGACGCCGGCGACCTCCGTCGCGTAGTGGTCCACCGCGTCCTGATCGACCTCGACGCCGAGACCGGGCAGGTGCGGGACGGTGATGTGTCCACGCACAGGCACGAGTGGTTTCGTAAGCAGGTCGCTCTCGAGGCGCGCGCCGCCGCCGAGGCTCGCCGGAGCGGCCTTGCCGAGCGAGGCAGCGAGGTGCAGCCCCGCCGCGATGCCCACACCCGTCTCCAGCGACGCGGAGACGGTGCTGCGCAGCCCGTTCTTAGAGGCATACGCCATGATGGCCTGCGCGGCGCGGATGCCGCCCGCCTGCGCGGCTTTTACTACAAGCACGTCCGCGGCCTCCGCCTCCACCACCTTGACCGCATCGCTCATCACGCCGACTGCCTCGTCCGCCGCGATCGGGACGGGCGACACGCTGCGGATGCGCGCGAGGCCGCTCATGTCCTCCGCGATGACCGGTTGCTCCACGAAATCGAGTCCGTACGGAACAAGGCGCTCGACCGTGTGTATGGCGCGCTCTGTCGTCCAGCTCTCATCCGCGTCAGCACGGAGCGCGACATCGTCGCCGATAGCCTGGCGGATGGCGCGGATGATCTCGATGTCCGTGGCGGCGTCGCGCGCGCCAAGTGATGCCTTGACGCACTCGTAGCCGTCCTCCACCGCTGCGCGGGCCTGCTCTGCAGCCCCGTCCGGAGGCAGGAAGTCGAGGAGGCCCACGATGGGCGTCCAGTCGATGACTCCGCCGAGCAGGTCGGTCACGGGGCGTCCGGCGTTCTTGCCCATGGCGTCGAAGGCGGCGGTCTCCAGCCCGAAGCGAAGGGCGTTGCCGGTCCCGCCGGGGGGAGCGAGCGCCGAGAGGATGTCGAAGGCGATAGCGGGGTGCAGGCCGAGCGCTGAGGGGGCGAGGTCGTGCAACAGCGACGCGAGGTCGGCGATGCGGGGCGGGCGTCCCGGGCCTGCCGTGGCCGCCTCGCCGACGCCCACCAGGCCGTTGTCCATATACATCCAGATGAGCAGCGCGTTGCGGCCTGCCTTGGAGGGGTCCAGGGCAAGCTCCGGCTGCCGCAGGGGGACGCGGACGCCCCGCCATTCCATCTTGCTGACACGCATGGGGCGCATTATGGGCTCGTGAGGGTGGCGGGGCAAGCGAGTTCGCGTCTCGGTAACCGGTTCAGGATGCCGGTGCCGAAGCGGACGGCCTGCGCCCTGATCCCCGGCGCAAACTCGCTGAAAACCGGCTCATTAAGGCTCATCGCGTGCTCCTGCGTTCGTAAATCGGGCTTCCCCGGATGAGCCCTTCGGGATTCAGAGGGGCTCATCCGGGGCATTCCCTGAGCCTTCTTGAGCCCATCTGAGCCCTCGATTCTCATCAACCCTGGACCAGTTACGCGTCTCGGCGTGCATCAGGCCATCTCGTCCGTCACGGCTGCGGTCAGCCGGTCAACGGCGGCACGCAGCCCTGAAAGAGTGCTCAGTTCCGGGTCGGCTTCGAGGATGCGGCCGGCGTGCTCCCGCGACGCGTCGAGCAGGTCGCGGTCGTCGGGGCGCGCCATCCTGACGGGGGCAACGCCGGACTGGCGCGTGCCGAAGAAGTCGCCCTGGCTCCGCATCTCCAAGTCTGCTTCCGCGATCTCGAACCCGTCATTGGTGCGGACGAGCACGTTCAGGCGCTCTCTGCTCGATTCAGCCTGCGCAAGGGCAGCGCGGAACCACTGCTCTACCTCCCGCCAGTCGTCGCCGTTGGCGACGCGGCGCTGCCGCGCGTCGCTCAGGCGCTGGAACGTTTCGTCTTCCGATTCCGACACAAGGAAGCAGTAGCTGCGGTGCGCGCCGCGCCCGACGCGCCCGCGCAGCTGGTGGAGCTGGGCGAGGCCGAACCGCGTAGGGCTCTGAATCATCATCACGGTGGCGTTCGGCACGTCTATGCCCACCTCGATGACCGGCGTTGAGACGAGCACGTCCAACTCACCGCTACGGAAGGCGTCCATGACGGCCTGCTTCTCAGGGAGCGGCATGCGCCCATGGAGCAGGCCGACGCGCGCTTCGGCGAGAGTTGTGGTGCGCAGACGTTCGTACTCCACAACGGCGGTGAGCAGCGGCAGTGCCGCCGACTCGGGGATGAGGTCGGAGTCCTCATCCGTGGCATCGTCGTCGTCATCGACGCCGCTGTAGCGGTCGTCCGCGTCGTCGATGCGCGGGTAGACGATGAAGCACTGGCGGCCTTCGCGCACCTGGGTCAGCAGGTAGTTCTCGGCATCCGCGGCACGGGCGAGCTCGACGCTGCGCGTCAGTATCTCCTGCCGCCCCGCAGGGAGTTCCCGCATCGTGGATATTTCCAGGCCGCCGTAGAGCGTGAGCGCCAGTGTGCGGGGTATGGGGGTGGCAGACATGAGCAGCAAGTGCGGTTCGCCGACGGTGCTCTTGCCGCGCAGCGCCTCCCGCTGGAGGACGCCGAACCGATGCTGCTCGTCGCCCACGGCGAGGGCGAGGTTCGGCAGGGCCACCTGCTGCTGGATGAGCGCGTGCGTGCCGATGAGCAGGTCCAGCGAGCCTTCCTCCGCCATCCTGAGGATCTCGCGGCGCGGCTGGGCGCGCGTGCTGCCGGTGAGCAGGGCGACGGTCACCGGTTCCTCTCTGCCCTCCAGCGTCGCGGCGAACCAGTCCGGGTTCTCCAGCGAGTGCTGCTCGCCGCTAAGGAGGCGCCGCACGTTGAGGAAGTGCTGGTCCGCGAGCACCTCGGTGGGGGCCATCATCGCGCCCTGATAGCCACCGGCTACGGCGGCGAGCAGCATCGCGACGGCGACCACAGTCTTGCCGGAGCCGACGTCTCCCTGCAGCAGACGGCTCATCGGCCTGCCGCCGGTCGATACGTCCTGCATCGCCTCGTCGAGCGCGTCGCGCTGGCCCTGCGTCAGCTCGAACGGCAGGGACGCGATGAACGCCTCGACCATCGGCGGGAATGATGGCAGGCCGATGCCTTCCTGGCTGGACGTATAGTTGCGCTCCATGCCCACCCGGAGCTGGATGGCGAGGAACTCGTCGAAGGCGAGCCGCCGCCGCGCCTGCTCCTTCTCGTCCTCCGATGCAGGGTAGTGCGCCTGTTCGACGGCATCGCCGAGCGGGAGCAGTCCCACGTCCTCGCGCACGGCGTCCGGCAGCGGGTCCGGGATACCGAGGCGGTCCCCGCCGTTCCTCGTGCTGTCCAGCGCCTCGCGCACGATCTCGCGCATCCTGCGCGGCGGGATGCGCTTGTTCTTCGCGGTGGCAGCCGTCGGGTAGAACGGCACGAGGCCAGCCGTGTGCAGGCCGGAGGCGGTGGCGCTCCCCTGCAACTCCCACTCCGGTGATTCCATCTGCCTCTTGCCCTTGAAGAGCGTCACCTTGCCGCTGAGCACGATGCGGGGAACGCCGTTGGGCGTGTGCGCCGTCGCGGCGATGGCTTTCTTAAGTTGCTGCGCGATCCACGGGTTGCCCCACCAGATGACGCGGATGTTGCCGGTGTCGTCGCCGACGACCGCCTCGGTGGCGCGGATGCGCCCGCCGCGCCCCAGGCGCACCTCATACGCCTCCCAGAGCACGGCTTCGATGGTCTGCTCCTCGCCCACGCGCAGCTTGCCGACGGAGGTCCGCTCCCGGCGGTCGACGTGCCGCAGCGGGAAGAGGTAGAGGAGGTCGCGGACGGTGGGGTCCGGGGTCGTGAGCATGCGCCGCCGGATGAGCATCCGCTTGATGGCTGCGGCTTGCGTGCGATTGACGCTCCGCAGCGCATTCAGGGGCACGTCGAGCGGGTTGCCGGCAGGCTGTGCCGGAGGCGGCTCCGGCGGCCGAGCGGGGCGCCCGGTCGAGCGAGGGGTCGGGCGGTCGCCGAGGAAGCGGCGGGCCTCGTCGGCCCAGCGCTCGCGGCGCGCGGCGTCGAGCTCGGCGTAGGCGACGGAGAGGAGGCCGCGCTCGTCCAACGACTTGAGCGCCGGGTCCGCTCCCGCCTGCCCGCGCAGCGTTTCGAGGAAGCGGTCCAGTCCGCCGGCAACGGCCTTGTCCGGGAAGCCGTTGGCCGCCTCCATGGTGAGGATGTTCCGCAGGGCCCGCACCTGCGATGCCGCTGCCCGTTCGCTGCGCTTCGTCGTCACCTGCTACCTGCTCCTGACACCCTCCACGGCCCCTCAGTGCCCTCACCGCGCGCTAAAGCGCGTTGCCCTCTCCCCATGCAGGGAGAGGGAGTCAGACATCCAACGGCCCACTCCCCACCGGAGGCCCTCACCCTGGCCCTCTCCCTCAGGAGAGGGAATCACACGCTCCGCACGCTCCCCCGGGGATGCGAGATTCCCCCTTTCGCGGGAATGACGGATGTCAGGCCCCTGCCGGATGCTAGACCTCCTGCGCCCGGCCCGTGTCCGAGGCGCGCTGGACGGCGTCCATGAGGCGGTGATGCTCTACGGCGTCGGCGAAGTCCGGGTGGAACTCGCGGTCGTTGAGGATGGCGTCGGCATAGGAGGCCCAGAGCTTGCCGATGTTCACAGGCGAGTCCATCAGTCCGGCGGCGGTCACCCATTCGTCCTGCGGGGGGACAACCGTGCGGAGCTGGGTCTCGCCGTCCAGGGCCACGCGCAGTTCGCCCGCGCTGATGTGCGTGGAGCTGGGGGAGTCGAGCGTTATCGTTCCCTTGGAGCCGTGTATCTGCATGCTATGGCCGGTGCCGATTGCAGCGACGGATGCGATGTGCACCGAGAACGCAGCGCCGTTCGCCAGCGTGCCGCTGACGAGGACGTTGTCGGGGGAGGTCACGGAAAACCTCTCCCCGGTGTCGGAGGCGGTCCATTCCTTCGTCTGCGTGCTCACGGCGGAGGCGATGCTGCGCGCGGGGCCGAGCATGGCGATGAGGCCGTCCATCGCATGGCCGAAGGTGATGCTGAGTGTGTTGGCATGGGCGTCGGCGTCGCGCATCCAGATCCGGCCGGAAGGGCGGGAGAGCGCACCGCTGGCGAACTGGACGAGGCTGACACTGAGCACGTCGCCGATCGAGCCGCCGTCGATAAGCCTGCGTATCTCCGCGTACTGGGCGGAGTGGCGGGACTGGAGTCCGACGCAGGTGCGGACGCCCGCCGCGGCGGCGAGGTCTGTCATCTCCTCCGCCTGGGCGGTCGTCGTGCCGAGCGGCCACTCGGTGTAGACGTGCTTGCCAGCCGCGATGATGTCTTTCGTCAGCTCGTAGTGGGTGGGCAGCTTGACGGCGACAGCTGCGACGTCGACCTCCGGGTTCGCGAGGAGGTCGTGGTGGTTGTCGTAGGCGAACTTCGCTCCGAACTTCGCAGCGGCCTCGTCCGCCGATTCCTGCCTCGTGGTGGAGACGGCAACGAGCTCGACGCCGGGGATCCCCGCTGCCATCGCGGGCATGTGAGCGCGCCCCGCCCAGCCGTTCACGTTGCCGCCGATGATGCCTACCCTGATGTTGTCTGCCATGTCTTCGCTCCGCTCCTTCGATTCTCCTGAACCCGGCCATGCTATGCGGGGCGCGGCTGCCGGGGCAACCGGCCCGATTAAGGTGGCCAACCGGCCCCCGAGCCTGGCCATGTTAACCTGAGATTACGAGTAAGCCACATGTCCAATCTGGCCACTTGGCCACCTTAATTCGAGGCGTTTCCAAGGCCACGGCCTGCTTCCCGCGATTAAGGGGGCAAGGCGGCCATGGAGAACAAAGTTCTGCCGCCGGAGCCATAGGCCCTGTCTATAGGTTGCGCCCTGAGTTATAAGCGTGGTCTATGGGTGGGGCCTGTACGCCAGTCATGCAACCAGCGTAGCGGAGGCGGGCCATCGGGTAAGGGGCGGATGTCACTAAGCAGAGGGGCACGCCCCTCTGCACTCCCATGCCGCGGGGCGCATGAGGGCGCCTCTACGCCGGACCTTCGCGACTATATCCCGTAGAGCGCTCGGGGGTTGTCCGACAGGAGCTTGTCGACCAACGCTGAGGGGTACTCCTCCCGCGAGCGCAGGGTCTTCACCATGTGCAGTTGCGCCGAGGGGTCGGCGATAACGCCTTCCCTCCCATGGTGCCCGTAGTCCGTCCCAACGACGATGTGGTCCTCGCCGATGTAGTCCACGAGGTACGGGAGGTCTTCATCGACCTCGTAGGAGACCCACATGTTGTACTGATCGAACAGCCGGGGGCCCCATCGCCACGGCTCCTCAGTCGACAGGGTCCGCAGGCAGTGGAACACGAAGGGCACCCACGAAGCTCCTGTCTCGATGAACCCGAAGCGCAGCCGGGGGAACTCTTCGGGGATCCTGTTTGCCACGAGGTTGCGGAAGGCCGACAACGGCGGGAGCCGACCGTGCGTGAAGCTGGAACTGCGGCGGATGTCGACCAGGTTGTTCAGGGCCGGCGCACCCTGTCCCTGGTGCACGCAGATGGTCAGGCCCAGCGACTGGGCTTCCTCGTACACGGGGAAGAAGTAGGGGTCATCCAACATCAGGTCCTTCTCGATACCACGGAAGAAGAGGCCCACCGCTCCGTGTTCGGCGCCGAAATGCATCTCACGGATCGTGGCATCGATGTCCCGCAGCGGCGGGACCAGCGCCCAACGGATGCGCCCTTCCGAGCTGTCTGATATGCCGCCCAAGTGACGGTTGTAGGCCTGCGCCAGAGCTGACTCCAAGGTGGGATCGTCCGTGAGCCAAGCCAGGAACAGCGTTGGGTAGATGACCTGCACATCGGTGCCCATGAAGTCCATGTGGCTGTAGCGGAGGTCCATGTCAGTCATGTCGCGCGACGTGACGTCCAGATTCTTCTGTACAAAGTCCTGGAGCGTGGGCGTGACCAGGATGTTGCTGGCCCGGCCTGCCGCCTTGGGCACGATGCTACCGTCTATGAGCCACATCGCATTGAAGTGGCCATAGACGGTATCGCCCGGGATCTGGATGAGCACGGGTCTGCGGTCGTAGAAATCAGGGTCCAGGTGTTCCCACATCTGCGGCGGTTCAGCGATGTGCGTGTCAGCATCGATTATCTGAATCATAACGCGCCTCCTCAGTTCTCCTGCGCGGCCACTTCAGCGAACCCTTCCCGCAAGCAACTCCTAGTCCATCCTGACCGACGGCCAGTCCTTCAGAAGCTCGAAGCAGAGCGCCGCGATGGGCATCTGGACGTTGTGGACGTTCGCTATACCAAGCGTTGTTTCGAGGTCTTTGTGCACCCACGGCGTCGGCCCCAGGCTTCCCCAATCCTTGACCCATCGATTGTAGCCGGGAGAGAACTGCAGAGCGTCTCTCACCGCCTCCGGACTCATGCCATGCTCGGCAGCAAACCGCAAGGCTTCACGGGTAGCAGCGAGCGTTGTCCAGAGCAAGACGTTGTTGACGTTCTTCACCACCTCGCCGGTCCCGAGGGGTCCGGCGCAGACGATGTGTTCGCCCATGGCCTGAAAGACCGGCGTCACCCGCTCTATCTCCCCTTCATCGCCTCCCACGAGGAACGCGAGCGTCCCGTCGATCGCTCCTCGTTCGCCTCCCGTAACCGGCGCGTCCAGCACACTGACGCCTTTCGCCTCCGCCAACGCGCCCAGACTGGTTACCGTGGCCGGCCGAAGCGAGCTACACAGGATCACGACAGTACCGGGTCTCGCTCCGTCAAGGATTCCATCGTCGCCTGTGACCACATCCGTCGTCTGTCTGTCATTGATCACCATGACAACGACCACGTCAGAGTGCTGAGCCACCTCCTTCGGGTTCCCAGCGCTGTGCGCTCCGTCCTCGACCAGTGCATCAACCGACGATGCAACGACGTCATGAATGGTGACCTGGTATCCGTTCTTCAACAGATTCCTTGCCATCGCGCCGCCCATGTTGCCGACCCCGATAACGCCTACGTTGTCCATGATGCCTCCTCGCCAGCCACAGCCGAGCCGCACAGCCACCCGTGTTCAAGCAACCTGTCTACTCAAGCGGCAACGCATACAGGCGGCGGGCGTTATCACAGAGGATCTTGTCCGCCACCGCAGGGGAAAGGTCGCCGCGACCGCGCAACGCCTGTTCCATCTGGCGCTCTTCGGACGGGTCCTGGTGGCCGTAGTCCGACCCGATGACGATATTGTCTTCCCCGATATGGCTTATCAGATAGGGGATGTCCTCGTCCGCCTCACAAGCGACGAACAGGCGGTAGTCGCGAAAGAGTTGCGGCCCCCATTCTTCCATGGGAGTTCTCGACCACCGGTGAAGCTGATGCAACAGATAGGGAACCCAGGAGGCACCAGCTTCGATGAAGCCGAACCGGAGCGTGGGGAAGCGCTCCGGAACCCTGTTCGCCACGATATCGCGGAAGCCGAAGATGGGCAACGACCTCACGTGCGGGAAGGTCGCGCTGAGCGCGACGTCCGTGATGCTCGTCCAAACGGGGCACCCGGCTCCTGTATGCACGCACGCGGGGAGGTCCGCCTGCTCCAGTTCTCGATAGACAGGGTAGAAGTACGGGTCGGCCAAGGAGAGGTCTTTCTCGATACCCCGGAACAGAGCGCCGACCGCGCCGTTATCTTTGGCAAAGCCCACTTCCTGTATCGAATCCTCAATGGAACGCAAGGGCAACACCGCAATCCACCTGATGCGCCCCTGAGTTTCGCGGCAGGCCTCGGCCATCCACCGGTTGTAGGCCTGGCAGAGGGCAACCTCGAGCTGGGGGTCGTCTGTCAGGTAGATGATGAAGAGGGTCGGATAGACCACCTGGATATCGATCCCCAGCTTGTCCATCTCGGCCACACGGGCCAGCGGGTCTGTCAGTTCCCTAGCCCCCAGTGGAATGTCGTCGCGCTTCTGTTCCCGTACAGCCAGGGAAGGCGTGTGGAGGAATATGCCGCCGCGTCCACCGGGCTTAGGGATGATGTTCCCATCGATCAGCCAGAAGGCGTTGCTTTCCTTGTACAACGTATCCGTGGGGACCGAGACGGGTATCGGTCTCCGCGCGTACATCGCTTCAGGGATCTCTGTCCAGATATCCGGGGGTTCGATTATGTGCGTGTCAGCGTCGACGATGCCTGCCATATTCGCCTCTCTTTCCCCTATGGACGGATCGCTCCGTCAGCCGCGGTCCAGCCTAAAGCACTGGAACCAACCCTCCTCCGAAAACGCCGTGCATGACCTTCGGTGTGATGCCTGGCCATATCTCGATACCCAGGGTGTAGGGAAACGCAATGTAGAGCACCGCAGAGATCACAAGACTCAGCAGGACAGCGACGACGGCGGGGGTCTTCGCTTCCACCAGGAAGAATGCGAACAGGAACAGCGGAACAATCACATAGAAGCCGAACACGAACAGAGCGATGCTCAGTGCGACCAGCCAACCGGCAATCACAAAGATGCGCGACCAGCTTGCGGCAACGTCTTCATTGAGCGCGTCCTGCAAGCTGCCCAGGCTCGCCATGGCCAGTATGCGGTTCAGCCTGGGCGAGAAATCGCTCAGCAGTATCGCTACGAGCATAGCGAGCGTCGGGATGCCGATCACCAGCGGCACGATCCGCTGGCGAAAGCCGTACTGTAGTGACGCGATGACTATCGTGCCAGCAAGAACCAGCAGGAGTATGTTCACTATCAGCACCGCCGGCTGCACGTTCTTCATAGTTCTGACAGCTGTGCCTTTCTCTTGGCTGTGAATCTCTCGTACCAGTACTTGATCAGCGGGGAGCCGGCAAAGATGAGGATGGTGATGATGATGATGATAGAGATGGGGCTGGAGAAGAAGATGGTGTAACTTCCCTCCGAAACCTGCAGGGACTGTACGAATGACCTCTCCGCCGTGTTGCCCAGGACGAAGCCAATCACAAACGTGATGAGCGGGAACCCTGCCCTCCGCATCAGATAACCGATGCATCCTGCAACGACCGCGAGCAGCAGGTCCCAAGGATTGCTGCGGATGGCATAGACGCCGAGGAACGACACGACAGCCACGATAGGAGCCAGGTACCGGACGGGGACCAGGCTTATCTTGGCCAGGAACCCGCCACCGCTCACCACGATAATCGTCGTTAGTAACTGGGCAGCTATGACCCCCAGGATGATGGCCCAGACGATATCCAGGTTATGCACCAGCAGCTGTCGTCCGGGGGTTATCCCGTGGAGGACGAATGCCCCCATCAGAATCACCATCTCAACGTTCCCCGGTATGCCGAACGTCAGCGTGGGCAGCAGGATCCCGCCGTCTTTCGCATCGTTGGCGGACTCAGACGCAACGATGCCGCCCGGGTACCCGGTGCCGAACAGCTCCGGCGTCTTTGACGCCTGCTTGGCCGTGGTGTACGCAAGGAAGTTGGCAACCGCACCACCCACACCCGGCACAGCGCCCAGCACGGTTCCAATGATGGACCCTCGCAGGAGCACCCGTTTGTACCGGAACACCTCCAGCGCTCCGCCCACGGTCTGACGGATCCCCGGTTGCGCCAACCCTTCCCCTACAGTCGCGATGGAACCGCCCCGTGACGTGTACACCATGAGTTCGCTCAGGGCGAAGAACCCAACTACCAGCGGCACAACCGGCAATCCGTCGTAGAGGAACTCGCTGTCCAGGGCGAACCTGACCTGACCGAAGACCAGACTCAGGCCGATCAAGCTCAGGAGTATCCCTACGCCGCCAGCCGCAAGCCCCTTGACCAGATTGTCCCTGGAGGCCAGCGTCACAGCGAACAGTCCCAGGATTACCAGCCAGAAGAATTCAGGCGCTCCAAAGGCGAGGATCAACAGCTTCGCCGCTGGGAGCAGCATCGCCAACACGATGATGCTGAAGAACGTGCCCAACCCCGAAGCCATCGCGGCAAGGCCCAAAGCCCTTCCTGCTTCGCCACGCCTCGCCATGGGGTGACCATCGAGCGTGGTGCACACGTTCGCGATAGTGCCCGGGGTGTTCAGCAGGATCGCAGGGATGGCGCCGCCAGTGCTTGCCGTGCCAAAGATCCCGGCGAACAGGAACATGGCGATGTAGGCGTCCCAGCCGAACGTGAACGGGAGCAGGACGGCCATCGCAATGACACTGCCAAGGCCGGGTATAGCACCGAACAGCACCCCAACGATGGTGCCGGCGACGATGGCCGCAATCGCCGCCGGCTGGCCCAGCTGCGCCAGTCCTTCCAGAAACGCCTCGATCATACCGAACCTACCTCGAGCTCAGTCCGCTGCGAGGCGTTCCGGAAGACTTCCGAATGGCAGCACCACCCCTATTGCGCCTCCTGTCGAGCTTTCACCACATCGGTGAACTCGGTCAGCAGGGCATCCATGCCTCCAACCGCCTCGTCCGTCGCCTGGCCGGACATCGGCAGGACTTCCATGCCTCCTTCCTTGAGCCGGGCAATCACATCCGGGTCGTTCAGAGCCCTCTGGAAGGAGTCCTCGATGAGCTTCACTATCTCAGGTGCAGTCCCAGCCGGTGCGGCCACCAGTCCGCTGTTCAACAGCTTCGGGCCACCAAGCTCGGGGTAGCCCAGTTCAGCAACCGTTGGTGTGTCCGGAGCCCAGTCAAGGCGTTCATCCGAGTAGACCCACAGGCCCTTGAAGTCATCCTCCGGGGATATCGATGCGACAACCTGCGGGTTCGCGACGGTCCACGAGATGTCACACTCCCCCCGAAGCATGGCCGCCCTCGTGTCCGCGCCTCCCGCGAAGCCGGAGACGACCTTCCACGGGATGCCCATGACCTCTGTCGAAACAGCCGCAACGAGGAAGTTGTGACCAGCAAGCCCGGGCATACAGATGCGCGGCTCGGCCGCTGCGACTTCCTCGGGAGTGTTGAATGACGCGGCCTTTGGCGCCTGCACGATATTCTCCTGGCGGACCGCCTGGCCGATCCACTCGAAGCCTTCAAAGTTGGCTCCGGCAGGGTCCAGTTTCTCCGCCATCAACTGCATGGGCATGTTCATGATCGAGATCGTGTAGCCGTCAGGGGCGCCTCTCCGCACCGCGTCGACCGCACGCCTACCACCAGCACCGGTGTGGTTGCGGACCACAACGTCGACGCCCAGTTCGTCGCCCATGAAGTTCCCGATGGTGCGGGCGGCCAAGTCAAACCCCCCTCCAGCCGGCCAGCCCACTATCCACTCGATCTCGCGTTCCGGGAACGGCACCTGTGGTACGGGCGTCGGCGTCGGCGCTGCCTGCGGCACAGGCGTTGCCGTCGGCTCTTCGCTGCCGCAGGCGGCAATCAGCGCACCCAACACAACGGCGAGCGCCGCCGCGAGCAAGAGTTTCCACCAACGTGCCCCTTCGAGTCGGCCGTGCTCATGGTCTGCGTTCATGGAACTCCTCCTACGGTTGCCGTCTGCATATCTGGAAGTTGCCTTAGTCAAGTGCCTCTGCCTGACAACGCTAACGTTGCGAAAAGCAGCGCCAAGCATAGCATAAGCAGAGTGATAGATGGCCATTGTCTGCCTTATGTCAGCGGAAATCGACATCGGTCAAGGTTCGGCCCCACCTGCTGACTCCAGCGCTCACTGCGTTAGAACAGGCGCGTTGACCCTTCCACAGGGGCGGCCTAGACTGCGCGGCGTTGTACGCCGTCAGGCGGCGGAGAGGAGAGTGGGCATGCGCATCGGATTCATCGGCCTCGGGAACATGGGCGGGCCTATGGCCACGAACCTGCAGAAGGCAGGGCACGAGCTCATCGTCAACGACATCGACGAAGCGAAGACAGCGCCGCACCGGGAGATGGGCGCGACGTGGGCAGACACGCCCGAGGAGGTCGCGCGGCAGGCGCCGATCGTGCTGACGTCGCTGCCGGGGCCCGCAGAGGTGGAGGAGGTCGCGCTGGGGCCGCAGGGGCTCTCGATGGGGCTGTCGCCGGGGTCGGTGTATGCGGACCTGTCGACGGGGTCGCCGACGCGGATCCGGCAGGTGGCGGAGCGCATCGAGGCGCTCGGCGCGCACATGCTGGACGCTCCGGTGAGCGGCGGCACCATCGGCGCGGAGCAGGGCACGCTCGCGGTGATGGTGGGCGGCGACAAGGAGGTGTTCGAGGCGATGCGCCCGGTGTTCGAGGCCATCGGCACGGGCGTGAGCTACGTCGGGCCCATCGGCTCAGGAACGGTGGCGAAGCTGGTCCACAACTCCATCTCGCTGGCGACGCGCGTGGTCGTGCAGGAGGGGATGACGCTCGCGGTGAAGGCGGGGGTCGCGCCGGGTGTGATGCTGCAGGTGCTGTGGGACGCCGCGTTCGGGAAGCAGACGCTGCTCAGGCAGATACCGGACGTGGTGTTCAAGGGCGACTTCGAGACGCCGCGCTTCTCGCTGCGGCTCGCGCACAAGGACATGAGCCTCGGACAGGACCTCGCGCACGAGATGGGCGCACCGATGGAGCTGGCGGCGATGGCGAAGCGCGTGATGGAAGAGGGCATCGCGCGCGGCTGGGGGGATTGGGACAACCTGGCGACGTTCATGCTGGCGGAGGAGCGCGCAGGGATAGAGGTACGAGAGTGAGGGGGATGCGATTCCTCTCCCCGCCGGTTCACCCTCAGCCCCGCATCAAGTGCGGGGCAGGCTCTAACCCTCTCCCATCGAGGGGGAAGGACCCAGAGGGGCAGCGCGGCGTCCGAACGGGCACCCACAAGGGGCGCCCCTACACCAGGCACCACCCTGCACCCCACCAGTTCACCCTCACCCCCGCATCAAGTGCGGGGCAGGCTCTAACCCTCTCCCCTCAAGGGAGAGGGAACCAGGCATCCCTCACGGCCCTCCGCCCCCCAAGGCTGCGAGATTCCCGCCTGCGCGGGAATGACGAGGTTGTTCGGCTGCGAGATTCCCGCCTGCGCGGGAATGACGAGGTTGTCCGGCTGCGAGGTTCCTGCCTTCGCAGGAACGACGGACGCTATCTTCACACGGACACCGGGGCGAGGCGCGCATGAATGATCTGGTGCGGATGACGGCGCGGCAGGCGGTGGCGTGCCTTGCTGCGGGTGAGGTGTCGCCGTTGGAGTTGATCGACGCGGCGGTGGAGCGCATCTCGGAGGTCGACGGGGCGGTGAACGCGCTGCCGACACTGGCGGTCGAGCGGGCGCGCGAGCACGCGGCGCGGCTGATGGCATCCGGGGCGCCCGACGACGCGCCGCCGGGGTACCTGCACGGGCTCCCGTTCGCGGTGAAGGACCTGAAGGATGTCGCGGGCGTGCGCTCCACGAAGGGCTCGCCGATCTACGCAGAGCACGTGCCGGAGCGCTCCGACTACCTCGTCGAGAACATCGAAGCGCAGGGCGGCGTGGTACTGGCGAAGTCGAACACGCCAGAGTTCGGAGCGGGCGCCAATACGTTCAACGAGGTGTTCGGCAAGACGCGCAACCCGTGGGACACGCGGATGACGTGCGGGGGATCGTCGGGCGGGGCGGCGGTCTCGCTCGCGACGGGACAGGTGTGGCTCGCGACGGGGAGCGACCTCGGCGGGAGCCTGCGCATCCCGGCGAGCTTCTGCTCGGTGGTCGGGCTTCGGCCCTCGCCGGGGCGAGTCCCGCACGGACCCAAGGAGCTGCCGTTCGCCGGGCTGTCGGTCGAGGGGCCGATGGGACGTACGGTGGGCGACGTGGCGATGTTCCTCGACACGCAGGCGAGCGGCGTCCAAGCCGTCGACCCGATCAGTCTGCCGCGCCCCGAGCGTCCGTTCGTCGAGGCGGTGGACGCGCCCCGCGCGCCGAAGCGCGTCGCGTACTCGCCGGACCTCGGCATCGCGCCGGTGGACTCGGAGGTGCGGGAGATATGCGGGCGCGCCGTGCGGTTGTTCGAGGGAACCGGGGCATCGGTGGACGAGGATGCGCCGGACCTGCACGACGCGGAGCCGATATTCCAGGCGCTGCGTGCGGCGCAGTTCGCGGCGCTGTACGGCAAGCACATGGAGACGAACCGGCACCTGCTGAAGCCGGAGGTCATCTGGAACGTCGAGGCGGGGCTGGCGCTGTCGTCGGAGGACGTGAGCCGGGCGGAGGCGGCCCGTGGGGCGCTCTACTACCGCACAGCGGCGTTCTTCGAGCAGTACGACATCCTCGTGTCGCCGACGGTGCTCGTGCCGCCGTTCGACGTCGATCAGCGGTACGTGGAGGAGGCGGGCGGCGTACGGTTCGAGACGTACGTGAGCTGGCTGGTGATGTCGTTCGCGCTGACGCTCACGTCGTGCCCGTCGGTCTCGGTGCCGTGCGGGTTCACGTCGTCCGGGCTGCCGGTGGGGCTGCAGCTGATGGCCCCGCGCGCGGACGAGGCGGCGCTGCTTTCAGCGGCGGCGCTGTTCGAGGAGGCGTGCGGACTCGCGGGCAATGTTCCCATCGACCCTGTCGTGAGGCACTCCGCCTGATGTGGCGCGTCTCGGTAGCGGGCGGGGTACTGTGGGTGGTGGTGACGCTTTGGCTTACGCTTGCGCTGTTCCGGGGGGCGTCGGACGCCGTGGAGAAGGACATCATCGCGGAGCCGCAGAGCGGCCAGGTGCTCGTGGCGGTGCTCTCGGCCATCATCTTTGGGGTGCCGGGGGTGGCGCTGATCGTCTACGGGTGGCGGCGGCGGTCACCCCCATCCTAGGAATGCCCTGAACAAGCGAACGTTCCCCGAGAGGATGTTGCGCGCTAAAGCGCGGACTCCGCCTCCGGCTCCGCTCAACATGACAGCAGGGGGGCGAGGTTCCTGCCTCCGCAGGAACGACGGAAGCGGGCTTGTTCAGAGCATTCCTGGCCCCTTCCCTCATCAAAGGGGAAGGAATTGTGCAGTTACGCTCTGATCTCCTCGCGCATGAAGCGGACGTAGGACGCGGCGAGGAGGATGGCGATCATCCCGACGAGCACGACGATGTGCGGCCAGACGAGTTGGAGGCTCTGAGCAGCCGATACCGGCGTCGAGAGCAGTCCTTCCAGGCGTCCCTGCTCGATGGTGAAGAGGTTGAGCGCGCGGCCACCGATGGGATCGAGGAGGATGGAGGTGGCCTCGGAGTAGAGGCCGGAGGGCGAGACGCGGTTGGCCCACGATTCGATGTTGACGTGGCGCACGGCGTCGTCAGTCGTCTCGATGTCGGGGACGATTCGGTCGGCGAGGACGCCGCCCAGGAGTGTGATAAGGAAGCCGAGCGCGAACCACAGGCCGATGGAGGCAAGCGCGGAGGTGACCGTGTTCCGGAAGAGCACGGATGCGGTGATGGCGAGCGCCAGCCAGAAGGCGAGGTAGGCGGTGGTGACGAGGCCGAGCCCGACGAGGCGTATGACCTCTTCGCCACTGGGGGCGATGCCCATGCGGAACATGGTGAGGCCGATGACGACGATCATCATGCTCGCGACCACGAGCGCAAGCGTGAGGATCGCGGCGAGGAACTTGGCGTTGTAGACGGAGTCTCGGTGGAGCGGCTGCGCGAGGAGCCGCGCCAGCGTGCCCTGCGTGCGCTCGCCGTTGATCGCGTCGAACCCCAGCGCGATGCCGATGACCGGTCCGAAGAAGCTGAGGAACGACAGCAGGGAGATGGGGACGCCCGCAGTGGTCCTGAAGACGTCCAGGAAGAAGAACTGCCGGCCTGAGCTGGCCAGCTGTCCGAGGTCCACGAACGCGCCCCAGACGAGGCCGAGCGCTACGAGGCCGAGGAGCAGTGCAAACCTGCGCCGTCCGAAGTGGTCTGCGAGTTCCTTCCAGAACAGGGCGCTCATGCGACGGTCTCCTGGAAATAGCGAAGGTAGATGTCCTCGAGCGTGCGGTCGTTGGCGCGCATCTCCAGCAGCCGGGAGCC
Organism: Dehalococcoidia bacterium; assembly: GCA_034428375.1. Lineage (GTDB taxonomy): Bacteria > Chloroflexota > Dehalococcoidia > Lucifugimonadales > Australimonadaceae > Bin16. The sequence goes on from DAOUHT010000047.1 coordinate 34,975, forward strand.
GTGCTCGTGGACGGCGGCAGCAGCAGCAGCGCGTACGTCCTCGTCACTCTCGATGACCACGTCGATGCCGGAACGCGTGGCCTCGCGCACCGAGGGGAGCGCGGCGAGCGCAGCATCCAGGGCAGCGTTCGCGCCCTCGACCTTCAGGGTGATGCGGAACCCTCCTGCGTCGGTCTGGGCGGTGAGCGCCGCGACGGTGCCTTCCAGCACGATCTTGCCGTGGGACATGATGCCGACGCGGTGACAGACGCGCTGCACCTCCTGCAACTGGTGCGAGGAGAGGAAGACGGCGATACCCTGCCGGGCGCTCAGCTCCTCGATGATCCCCAGCAGCCAGACGATGCCGGCGGGGTCGAGGCCGAGCGTGGGGTCGTCCAGGATGACGAGGCGGGGCTGCTTGAGCAGCACGTCGGCGAGGCCGAGCCGCTGGCGCATGCCGCGCGAGTACTGCGCGACGGGCTGGTTGGCTGCGTCCTCGAGCTCGACGGTATCGAGCAGTTCAGCGATGCGGGGCTCGGCGTCCCTGCGTGGGATGCCGTTGAGCTCGGCAGTGAAGCGGAGGTTCTGCGCGCCGGTCATGTCGCCGTAGAAGCCGACCGACTCCGGCAGGTAGCCGACCTGGCGCTTGACGGCGAGCGGGTTGCGCGAGGGGTCGTGGCCGCAGACGCGGACCGTGCCGTCCGTGGGCTCGGTGAGGCCGAGCATCATGAGGATGCTCGTGCTCTTGCCGGAGCCGTTGGGGCCGAGGAAGCCGAACACCTCACCTTCGCCGATGGTCAGGTCGATACCGTCCACGGCGGTGAACGCGCCGTAGCGCTTCGTGAGTCCCTGGGCTTCTATGAGCGGACCGGCGGTACTCATCGCCTGCCAAGCCTCACGAAGAGCGCGCCGAGGATGACGATGACCAGCACAACGAGAACGATGCCGAGCCAGCCCCAGATGGTGGACTGGGCCACGGTCACGCGCAGCTCGAGGGAGGCGTTCGTGTCCGGGTGGTTGGCGCGCAGCGTCACGAGGTAGTCGCCGGGGATGGCGTCGGCTGCCGGCAGGACGGTGGTGGTGATGTCTATCTGGTTGTTGACAGGCAGGTCCGCGACGGAATCCACCTCAAAGTTGATCTCCCAGCCCGAGGGTGCGTCCGCGAGGAGGCCGATGCCGGCGAGGTTTCCGGTGCCGAAGTTGGTAAGCCGGAGCTTGGTGGAGGCCTCCTCGCCTGCCGTAGCGTCCAGGTTGAGCAGGCCGGTGTCCGTGCCGAGGAACACCTCCCCGCGTCCACGGATGGTTACGAGCAGCAGCGCATCCGCCTCGAACCCTGCGTCGTCCTGTACCTGGACCGGGATGAGGTAGTCGCCCGGCGCCGTGTTGCGCGGCGGGGTGACGCGCACGTCGACACGCTCGTTGAGCGCATCGCCGACGCTGATGCTGGAGATGACGCGCTCCTGGCCAAAGGAGGGAGAGAAGGTGATATCCCAACCGGGGAGCACCTGGCCGTTCTGATCGAGCGCCGCCGCGGTAAGGTTGAAGGAGGTGTCCCCGCCGGTGTCGTTGTCGATTACGATCTCGAACTCGAACTCGCTGGTGGAAGGACCGCTCAGGGCGGGGTAGGTCACGGTGATGGCCACGCCGCTGTCCGTACTGGCAGGCGGCTCGGGCACCATGATGGTGTAGCGGGCGCTGTCGTACTCGATGCTGCCGTCCGGCGAGGTGATGCGCAGGCCGAAGGAGTAGCTCCCCGAAGGCGGACGCACGTCCGGCAGATCGACCCGGAGGCGGAGGCTCTGGCTTGCGCCGGTGTCATCGGCAGCGGGCGGTTCGACGACGATCTCACCGATCTTGAAGTCGAAGAAGCGGTCCCACACGGCGATGTCCCAGCCGTCCGGGATATCGTCGAGTTCGATCCTGACAACCCGCCGATCCGACGTGGTGTTGTAAAGGTCGACGGTGAGGTCGGTCCGGGTCTCGCGCGGGCCCATCTCCAGCGAGCGCACGGCGGAGTCGAGCCGCACATCGCTGGGCTCTTGGGCGGACACCGCAGGGGAGAGGAGGCCAAGGGCGAAGACGAGCGTGGTAAGCACCAGTAGCAGTCGACCGATACGCATACTTCCGATTACCTCACGATGTTTTGTTCTACGGGACGCTCTGCAATGAGCGTCCAACTCCCAATTATACCGCTAGTGCAGCAGGATGGGAGAGATGCTGCCATGGGCTGGCGGCAGTGCTCCCTTCATGTGCTGTACGTCTGACTCGCGTTGGCGGTTCTTCACTCTGCGGCTTTGGCCTCTTCCCAGAGCGCGAGTTTGGCGTCGACCGGCATCTCTGCCAGCGTGCCGCCGTCCCGCCGCACGGCATCCTCGACGTGCTTGAAGCGCGTGGCGAAGCGGTCGTTCGCGCCGCGCAGGGCCTGCTCCGCGTCGATGTCCATGCGGTGCGCAGCGGCGACGAGCGCCAGGAGGAGGTCGCCGAACTCTTCCTCGCGGCGCTGGGGAGTCTCCCCGGCCCGGAGTTCGGCTGCTTCCTCGGCAACCTTGTTGAAGACGGTGTCCGGGTCGTCCCAGTCGAACCCGGCCCTGCGGGCGCGGCTGAGGACGGACTGGGCATACGCAAGGGCGGGCATGGCGCGGGAGACGCCGGAGAGCATGGAGCGGTCGCCCTCGCCTTTCTTCGAGCGTTCCTCCGCCTTGAGGCGCTCCCACTGGCCGGTGACCTCGGTCGCGGTGCGGGCCGCAGCGTCCTCGAAGACGTGGGGGTGACGACGGATGAGCTTCTCGTTGAGTTGGGCGGCGACGTCGTCCATGGTGAACGCGCCCTCGTCCGCGCCGATCTGGGCGTGGAAGATGACGTGGAGGAGGAGGTCGCCGAGCTCTTCGACGAGGGCGGCGCGCTCGCCGGAGGCCATGGCGTCGAGGGCCTCGTAGGTCTCCTCCAGCAGCGAGCCCCGGAGGGAGTCGTGGGTCTGCTCGAGGTCCCACGGGCAGCCGGCGACGGGGTCGCGCAGGCGGCGCATCGTTTCCAGGAGGGCGTCGAAGGTGTCGGGCAAGATGGCGTCCTTCAGCGGGAGTCGGCTTGGATTATAGCGAAGGGCCGAGCGGACGCCCGCGCGGCAGCGATTTTCTGTTTTCTGTTGCTTTCTGCTGCATCAGGCGTAGTCCACTCGCAAGTCCGGCCCCTCCCCTGCAACGATCGGGCTGCGTTCCGCATCGGCGACTCGTACAGAGCGCAACTCCAAAGCAACGGGAATGCAACGGAAATGCAACGATCTGCAACAGGGGTGCCGCCGGGGCGCAGGGCAGGGGCACTGCGGGCGTCAAGGACAGGGTACACAGGGGTGCTCGCAGGCGCTACGGGTAGATGTCACACTTCGGACGTGGTTCGGCGGGGTCACGCCTATTCACCCCCATCCTAACCTTCGCCCATCAAGGGGGAAGGGATCAGACACTGGCGAGCCCCTGAGTACGCCGATGTCTCCCGAGAGGATGTTGCGCGCTGAAGCACGTACTCCGCCTCCGGCTCCGCTCAACATGACAACCGAGGGGCGAGGTTGTGCGCTAAAGCGCGGACCGGTGCGGGAACGATGGTAACGCGGCGCGGATAGAATCCGGTCATGGGACAGATGCTCAAAGAGCCGTGGCGCATCGCGGGGTGGGTGGCGGCGGTGGCGCTGGGGTTGTTGCTGGTAACGACGACGGTGCGGTGCGCGGCAGAGAGCCTGACGCTGTACGAGGCGCTGTTCGAACGGCACTCCGTCTCGGAGCGGACGGGCATTACGCCGGAAGGACTGACGCATGCGGGCCGGGAGGTGCAGGCGTACTTCGCGAGCGGCAGCGACGATCCGCTGGACGTGACAGTCCAGATCCACGGCGTCCCACGCACGCTGTTCAACGAGAACGAGGTCTCGCACATGGCGGACGTGAAGGCGCTCTTCCTCCGCGTCTACCGCGTGCAGTGGATTGCGGCTGTTCTGCTTGTCGTGCTCACGCTGCTGGCCGCATGGCGTCTTCGCAGAGAGGCGTATCTCGTCATCGCGTCGTGGTTGCGGCGCGGCGCGGCGCTGACCGCGGGGATCATCCTCGTCCTGGGCCTGTTGAGCGTGGTGGCGTTCCGGCAGGTGTTCATCGTGTTCCACTACATCGGGTTCCCGCAGGGGAACTGGGTGTTCGACCCGCGGACGGAGTATCTCGTGCAGGTCTTCCCCTTCGGCTTCTGGCGGGACATCACGCTGCTCATCGGCGCGTTCATCCTGCTGGGGACGGCCGTGCTGTGGGGCGTGGGAAGGAAGATGCCGCTGCTAGCGCGCAGCGGGCCTCCCGCGGGGCCGGATGGCGATGAGCTCGTGCGGTTGCGCACGTATCAGAACGAACTCGAGGCGCGCCTGGCGGAGGGCATCTTGCGGGACGGGGGAGTCAGGTCGGTGGTCCGTCCGGACTACGGGGGGTACGGCCTGTGGGGGCAACATCAGTTCGCGGCACACGGATTGTGGGTGCTGCGTGCGGAGGCCGAGACAGCGGAGGCTGTGCTGGAAGGGGTCTGCTAGCCGCAGCCGCAGCTGCCGCCGCAACATGCGCCGCTGAGCGGCCCAACGGGAGAGGGGCCTGCGCCAGCGCCCACAGCGACGGGAGCGGCGAAGAGCGAGAGGACGCGCTTCGCTTCCTCGCCACAGTCCGGGCAGTCGCTCACGTGAGCGGCGGACATGGGCTGCAGCCGTTCGAAGCGGGTGTCGCAGTCGTCGCAGAGGTATTCGTACAGGGGCATGGCTCCCTCCTTGCCAACAGCGGCATGGTACACCAAGCCCATCCGGGCTGCGAGATTCCCGCTTACGCGGGAATGACGGGAAGGGGTGGGAATGGCGAGGAGGGAGGCGGGAGGGGCGGGAACGGCGGTTAGCCGCGGAAGCGGTAGCCGACGTTCCAGACGGTGTCGATGAAGGTGTGGGAGGCGTCCTCGATCTTGCTGCGGAGGCGGCGGATGTGGACGTCCACGGTGCGGGTGCCGCCGAAGTACTGATAGCCCCAGACCTGCTCCAGCAGCACTTCCCGGCTGTACACGCGGCCCGGGTTGGCAGCCATGAGCTTGAGGAGTTCGTACTCCTTGAACGCGAGAACGACGGGCTTGCCAGCGAGATAGACGTCGTAGCGGCTGGGGTTGATGACGAGGTCGCCGACCCGGATCACACCGGGTTCGTCGGGCGGAGCCTTGCGTTCCAGTTGCTTGTTGATGCGGAGGGCGAGTTCGCCGGTCTCCCAGGGGGCAACGATGAAGTCGTCAGCGGAGATGCTGAGGTCGGGGGCCTGCAGGTGGCTCCGGGAGAGCACCGCGATGACCGGACACGGGCTCTTGGCGTAGCTCCGGGAGAGCGATTCCGCACGATGGCGGTCAGCGTCGACGAGGTCGAGGACGAAGGCGTGGGGTTCGTCGACTTCGTCCGCGGGGCCGAAGCGGACTCCCTCGCGGCGAAGGCTCTCCAGCAGGTCGGCATTCGGTGTGCGGGCGTCGTACAGGATGCCGACGGTGAGGTCAGCGCGCCAGGCAGCCGCGTGGTCCCGGAATGCGCTCGCGTCTACCACCAGACCTTGCCCTGCACTTTCTCCCGCAGCCCGGCGGGGTCTTCGTCCGTCCAGAGGCCGGTGCTCAGGTACTTCCATCCGCCGTCGGCGAAGAGACAGACGATGTTCGCGTCCGACACGCGGGCGGCCACACGCTGCGCTGCCGCGAGGACGGCGCCGGAGGAGACGCCAGCGAAGACGCCCTCCTTATGCAGCACTTCAGCGGTCTTCTGAAAGCTCTCCTCGCCGCTGACCATGATGCGACCGTCGAGCAAAGAGAGGTCCAGTATGGGAGGGACGAACCCTTCCTCAAGGCTGCGGAGCCCCTGGATGCGGTCGTCTATCTCCGGAGCCGCAGCGATGACCTCTATGGCAGGGTTGAACTCCTTGAGACGGCGCCCCACGCCCATGAGGGTGCCGCCGGTGCCGAGTCCGGCGACGAAATGCGTTACCTCCGGCAGGTCGCGGATGATCTCCGGCGCCGTGGTCTCATAGTGAGCCTGCGGGTTAGCGGGGTTGCCGTACTGGTAGAGCATCACGTACCGGTCGTCCGCAGCGGCCATCTCCTGTGCAAGAGCGATGGAGCCGTTGGAGCCGCCATCTCCGGGGGAATAGACGATCTCCGCACCGTATGCGGAGAGGAGCTGGCTGCGCTCCACGCTGACATTGTCCGGCATGACGGCGGTGAAGCGATAGCCGAGGCGGTGCGTGACCATTGCAAGGGAGATGCCGGTGTTGCCGCTGGTGGGTTCCAGCAGGATCTTGTCCTGGGAGAGAAGGCCGTCGCTCAGGGCAGCCTGCACCATGGCACGCGCGATCCTGTCCTTCACGGAGCCCGTGGGGTTGTTGCCCTCCAACTTCGCGTGGATGCGAACGGAGGGCGTGGGGCTGAAGGTTGGCAGTTCGACGAGCGGGGTGTTGCCGATGGCCTCGATGAGGTTGCCGCTGCGCATAGCCGTAGGCGGTCTTCATGCAGGCGCGGCCCCGCGTGGGGGCGCCGCTAGTGAGCCGCTGCGACACCCTCCTGGTCAGGCGCTGGGGCGAGGCCGCAGAACACCTCGTAGTCGATGAGCTCGGTCACGGTAGGCTCGTCGCCGCAGAGCGGGCACGACGGGTTCCGGCGCGCACGGACGACGCGGAATTCCATGTTGAGCGCGTCCACGAGCAGCAGGCGTCCGGTGAGCGTCTCGCCGATGCCGAGGATGAGCTTGACCGTCTCCGTCGCCTGGATGCTGCCGATGGTGCCTGTGAGGGCCCCGAGCACTCCGGCCTCTGCGCAGTTGGGGACGAGGCCGGGCGGCGGAGGCTCCGGGAAGAGGCAGCGGTAGCAGCCCTTGCCGGGCTCGTAGACGGAGACCTGGCCGTCGAAGATGAGGATGCTGCCGTCCACGATGGGCTTGCCGCTGAGGTAGGCGGCGTCGTTCACGAGGTAGCGGGTGGCGAAGTTGTCCGCGCCGTTCACGACGATGTCGTACTGCGCGATGAGGTCCATGGCGTTCTCCGCGTTGATGGGGAACTCGTGGGGAACGACGTTGACGTCCGGGTTGTAGCGGTTGAGGGTCTGGATGGCAGACTCTACCTTGGGCATGCCGACCGTCTCGCTGTTGTGCAGGACCTGGCGCTGGAGGTTGCTGAGGTCCACCACGTCGAAGTCCACGAGCCCGATAGTGCCGACGCCCGCGAGTGCGAGGTAGAGCGCGACCGGGCCGCCGAGGCCCCCCGCGCCGACGACGAGCACCTTCGCGTCCATCAGCTTGCGCTGCCCGCTGCTGCCGATCTGCGGCATGATGATGTGCCTGCTGTAACGCTTGACTTGTTCAGGCGTCAGCTGGGGGGCGGTGGTAGTCATCTCTTCTCCTCTCGTTCATAACGCGCTCGGCGGCGCGCCGTGCCTCTTGCCGAGCTGTTGTCGTGCGGGTTCAGGATACGAATGTCAGTGGGGCTGATGTACGCGCCTGCTGGCGTTCGACCAGATCCGCGATGGTGGTCGTGGTCAGGACGGCGTGGATGGCCTCCTCGACATCGCGCCAGATGTCGCGCTGAGCACAACAGCCCGAAAGTGCGCACTCGGTTGCGTCGTCGATACATTCCAGCGGGGGATTGCGTCCATCGAGCGTCGCGACGACCTCGTCGAGGGTGATGGCAGCAGCCGCGCGCGCAAGGACGTGGCCTCCCTGGGGGCCCCTCCGGCTCGTGATGAGCCCGAACTTGTTGAGCGTGGTCAGCACCTGGTCCAGATAGGGTTCGGGGATGCCCTGGCGTCCAGCGATGTCCGAGGTACGAACAGGGCGGTGAACATCCGGCTGTCCGGCAAGGTCCACCAGCGCCCTCACTCCGTAGTCCACTTTCATCGGGATCCGCATCGCCGTCCCCTTACACGAGCCATCACCCGCCTTAACGGACTGATGATACCCGCTCCTCAAGGGTAAAGTCCACTTAGGCAGTCGACAATGGGCCCCTCGGGAGAGGGCAGTGGTAGCAGGAGACAAGCCGGTCTGCTATCATCTGTCGTTAGCCCCGTTGAGGAACGGGGCACATTTATGGAAGGCGCATCATGGACGAAGTACAGATCGCGGCAGAGGAGCGCGTAGCGCTCGGCAAGAAAGTGAAAGCGCTCCGGCGCTCCGGCATCACCCCCATCCACGTCTACGGACCCGGGGGGCCGTCGCTCTCGCTGCAGTCCGACACGTACGACCTCGTGCACGCGCTGGGGGTCGTCGGGCAGACGAGCCCGATGACGGTACAGGTGGGTGGCGAGGAACACTTCGTCATGGTGCAGCAGATCCAGCGCCACCCGGTGATCGAGCGGCTGTTGCACGTCGACCTGCTCCGTTTGTCGCGAACGCAGCGCATCC
>DAOUHT010000048.1:0-21105 GCA_034428375.1 Dehalococcoidia bacterium
GCGGAGGTTGTTAAGGTGGAGGAGGTGAAGTCCGGCGACCCGTTCCGCGCGTGGGGCAAGGGCTTGTACAGCCCGGCGTTCTGCGCGTTCAACCGCGGAAAGAAGAGCCTCACGCTGGACGTTCGTCAGGAGCACGGGAAAGAGGTACTGCTCCGTCTCACGGATCAGGCCGACGCGCTCATCGAGAACTTCCGGCCCGGCGTCATGGCACGGCTCGGCGCCGACTACGAGACCGTCTCCGCCCGCAACCCACGCATCGTCTACTGCTCCTTGTCCGGGTTCGGGCAGAGCGGACCCTACCGCGACAGGCCGAGCTACGACACGGTAGGGCAGGCGATGGGCGGACTGCTCGCGCTGCTCACCGACTCGGACGACCCGCGCCCGAGGGGTCCTGCGCTGGCGGACTCGCTCACCGGCCTCTTCGGCGCGTTCGGTGTTCTGTCCGCGCTGATGGCGCGCGAGCGCACCGGGGTCGGACAGAAGGTCGAGACCTCGCAGATGGAGTCTGTCGCCGCGTTCGTCGGCGAGACGCTGACGTTCTACGAGGCGCAGGGAATGGTCTCCAACGCATGGACGCGACCAAGGCTCGCGCAGGTGTACGGGTTCGATACCGCGGACGGCAAGCAGTTGGCCATCCACCTGTCGTCGCCGCCCAAGTTCTGGGAAGGGCTGACCGACGCCGTCGGGCGTCCCGATCTTCGGGACGACCCGCGTTTCGTCGACCGCAACGCCCGCGCCGAGCACTACAACGAGTTGTACGAAGAGCTGACGCCGCTCTTCAGGCAGCGCACGCGCGACGAGTGGCTCGCCCTCTTCGAACAACACGACGTGCCAGGCGCTCCGGCGTACCGGGTCAGCGAGTTGGTCGAGGACCCGCAGTTCGCGCACCAGGGCATCCGCATCGAGCACTCGCACCCGGAGGGCGATTCGGTCACGGCCAAGAACCCGCTCAACCTGCTCGGCACGCCGCTCACCTATGACGTGCCGCCACCCGGCCTTGGGGAGCACAACGAAGAGGTGCTCTCGCGCCTTGGTTTCACCGCGGACGAGATAGCGACTCTCAGGCAGGAAGGCGTCATCGGACAGCGCGGCCAAACCGAACCAGGCTCTTGAGCAATGTCATGGACGCGCTGACCGAGCATCTCAGCTCCTACGTTGCCGGGCTTGCCTACGACGACATCCCCCCTGACGCGCTGCATGGCATGAAGGTCCGCCTGGTCGACACGATCGGGTGTGCCATCGGGGGGCAGGACGGGGAACCGGTGGCGGTTGCGCGTGCGCTGGCGCGGGAAGCGGGGGCCGCGACTCCAGCGCGAGTGTGGTTCACCGGCGAACGCACGACGCCGGAACTTGCCGCGTTCGCCAACGAACTGATGGTGCGCTACCTCGACTTCAACGACACGTATTTCGCGATGGACGGCGGGCACCCCAGCGACACGATCGCGGCGACGCTGACGTTGTCGGAAGCACTCGAGCTGAGCGGGCGGGATGCGCTCGTTGCATTGGTGGCGGCGTATGAGGTGTTCTGTGGACTGGGCGAGGTGCAGAAGCCCTCGACGAAGTTCATCGACCATTCGCTGCACGTTGCCATCGGCTCGGCTGCGGGGGCGTCGAAGGTGCTCGGACTGGATGCTGAGCGCACGGCGCACGCCATCTCCATCGCGCTTACGTCGAACCTGGGGCTGCGCATCTCCCGCGATGGACGGCTGTCGATGTGGAAAGCGGGTTCAGCCGCCAACTCTGCGCAGGCCGGGGTCTTCGCGGCGAGGCTCGCCGAGCGGGGGATGACGGGCCCGGAAGAGCCCTTCTACGCCGACAGCGGACTTGCGGGGATGCTCGGCGCGCGAACGCCGCTTCCTGCGCTGGGCGGCGCATCCCACCGCTTCCACACGAGCCTCAGCAGCATCAAGGCGTTCCCTGCACAGTTCAACGCGCAGGCGGCGATATGGGCGGCGCTCGGGCTGCGCGAGCGGCTTGGAGGCACGCTACCGGACAGGATCATGGTGTCCAGCTACCGCCAGGCGGTCACGAGTTCCGCAGACCCCGAGAAGTGGCGCGTCCACGACCGTGAGACTGCCGACCACTCTATGCCGTACGTCGTCGCGGCGGCGCTCCTCGACGGCGAGGTCACCGTGCGGCAGTTCACGGACGAGCGTATCGCCGACCCTGCTGTGCGTGAGCTGATGGCGCGCGTGGAAGTGGCCGAAGACCCGGAGATGACCGCGCTCTTTCCCCGGGCGCAGGCGGCGCGCATCGAGGCTGTCGCGGGTGGCGAGACGTACGTGGTTGAGATTGAGAACTCGAAGGGGAACGCCGCGAACCCGCTCTCGGACGAGGAGGTCGAGGCCAAGTTCCGAGCGCTCGCGGCCGGCGTGATGGGACAGGCGCAGGTCGATTCCCTGCTGTCGAGGCTATGGGCGTTCGAAGAAGAGCCAGCCGTCCCGGGAGTTATCGACGCTATGGCCCTGTAGAGGGGACCTGCGGCTCCTCGGGGTCGGCTCGCTGCACCTTGCCGAGGAAGACTTCCGTCAGGATGTTCGTTTCGCGGACTGCCGGAGTCCCCTCGAAGACGACTGTCCTCTGCCGGCTAACGGAACGCCGGCAGCACACGCTCGCCGAAGAGGCGCAGCGTGTTGAGCGCTGTGGCGTCGTCGAGGTCGAGCCAGTGGTAGTCGATGATGAAGTGGTTGAACCCGAGCTCCTCGTACCGCCTGATCTCCTCGACACACTGCCGCGGGTCGCCGAGCACGAAGCGGTCGGCAGCCAACTCTTCGAACCCGCTCTCGAAGCGGTCGCCAGGCGGCAGCTGCTCGTCCTGACCCTGCACGGCATACACGCGGTACCGTTCGTGGAGAGCGGGCTGTGCGATGCGCATCGCTTCCGCGCGCGTCTCTGCCACGAATACCTCCCGGCTGACGACCACGTCCTCAGGCCGTTCGGTCCCGTATTCGGCGAGCGCAGCTTCGTAGATGTCCATCTGCTCGGCAAGCGTCGAGAACCGGGCGTGGGGATTGGCGAACCAGACGTCGCCGAGGCGCGCCGCCCGCCTGACCGGCCCATGCCCGTTCGCCGCTATCCACACCGGCGGGTACGGCTTCTGCAACGGCCAGGACGATGGCCGCGTGTGCAGCGTGAAGTGCTTCCCCTCGAAATGCACCTCGTCCTCGGTCCACAGTTGCTTCATCAGGGCGAGCGACTCCTCGAACCTCCCGACGCGGTCCGATACTTCGAGTCCGAATGCCTCGAACTCTTCCCTCTCGTATCCCAGACCAACGCCGAAGATGAACCTGCCGCCGGTTATCTGGTCGAGCGTGGCGACCTGCTCGGCCATATCCACCGGGTGCTGCAGCGGCAGCAGGACGATGCCTGTCCCGATCCGCATATCCCCGGCCTCCGCAGCGAGGCGTCCCAGCAACGGCGTGGGCTGCAGTATCTGAACGGGATAGCTGAGGTAGTGCTGGCCGGCGAGGGCACAATCGAAACCGAGGTCACGCGCCAGCCGCACCTGCTCGATGAGAGCGTTGACCCTCGCCGCCATCGAGCGGCGAGCCGGATACTCGGTGCCGAGGAACAGGCCGAACTTCATGAAGGCGTCTCCGCGGGTAACTTGCGTCGCCGTGGTACTGAATGAGGGACCTGTGGTGAGGGCATATGAGAGTGGTGGAGATAGGGGGACTCGAACCCCCAACCTCCGCATTGCGAACGCGGCGCTCTCCCAGTTGAGCTATATCCCCACGACTGCGCGCTGCCTGGCCATGTGGGCCGGTGCGCATGCCTACTATAGCACAGGCGACGCTCGTTCCTGGCCGGTGCTTGCTTCCCCCTTTGCCTTGTGACGCTCGCCGTTTGCTACAATAGCTTCGCGCTACGATAGCGCGCGCGTTCCCGCGTAGCTCAGTGGTAGAGCGGTCGGCTGTTAACCGATTGGCCGTAGGTTCGAGTCCTACCGCGGGAGCCAACCTTCATCGAACTCTGTGCCAAGGAGAGTGAAACAGAATGTGCTTATGTTGAAACCCAACGGAGAGAGCCAAGACGCGACCGCGAGAGACTGAACCCCGTGGTGGCGGACCGCCGCGGGTGATTACAAGGAGACGCACATCATGGCGCTACGCATCAACGACACTGCCCCGGACTTCACCGCCGAGACAAGCTCCGGCACCATCAACTTCCACGAATGGGCTGGGGACGGCTGGGCTGTTCTCTTCTCCCACCCCAAGGACTTCACCCCCGTCTGCGCGACCGAACTCGGCTACGTCGCCAGCCTCAATGACGAGTTCGCCAGGCGCAACTGCAAGGTCATTGGCCTCAGCGTCGACAAGGTCGAGGACCACCAGCGATGGGCAGCCGACATCGAGGAGATCGGCGGCACTGCCCTCAACTTCCCCATCATCGCCGACGACCAGCTCAACGTCGCCAAGCTCTACGACATGCTCCCCGCTGAAGAGGAGCCCGGAGAGAACCGCACCGCGGCGACGAACCAGACGGTGCGAACCGTCTTCCTCGTCGGCCCGGACAAGAAGATAAAGATGAACCTGACCTACCCCATGAGCACAGGGCGCAATTTCGACGAATTGCTGCGCGTCCTGGACTCCTGCCAGCTCACCGCCGGCCACAAGGTGGCGACTCCCGCGAACTGGAACAAGGGCGAGGACGTCATCATCCTGCCCGCGGTCGATAACGAGGCCGCTAAGGAGCTCTTCCCGGACGGGTGGGAGACGGTGAAGCCCTACCTCCGCAAGGTGAAGGACCCCAGCCAGTAGCCGGGCGTTCCGCTGTGCCCCTGTCATGTTGAGCGCAGCCCGCGCTCTAGTGCGCAACATCCTCTCTGGGAACGTTCGTGTACAGCAGAGTGCGCCCGAGAGATTCCTCGACTCCGCTGCGCTCCGCTCGGAATGACAAACAAGAAGCCCCCGTGCTGAATGCACGGGGGCTTCCTTCGCTGCCGCCGCTGGCGACCCGGACCGGATTTGAACCGGCGATCTCCGCCTTGACAGGGCGGTGTGTTAAACCAGGCTACACCACCGGGCCGCGGTAGCTTGCCCCGGCTACACCGGGGCGGTCAGAACGCTCAGCCGATCCCATGATACCCCACGATGACGAGGCTTCCCTCCACCATCACCGGGGTCACCCGCTCTCCGCCGGTCAGCTGCTCCAACTCCTCAACGAATTCGGGATGCTCTTCCAGGTCGATCTCCCGGTACTCCACTCCGTCCTTCTTGAGGTCGTGGAGCAGCGCATCCGAATACGTGCAGTCGGGGCGGGTGTAGACGATGAGTTCGGGGTCGCTGACCATCGCGCCTTTCATCATACCAGCGCGCAGCCTGATAGGCTAGGCAGCCATTCGTGAGAAGCCGGAGCCGGAACCATGCCCATCATGCGAGCCGCCATCCTCAGAGGTCTGCGGGACATCGTCTGCGATGAGGTCCCCGCGCCGGGATCGGACGGCCAGAAGGCGCTCGTGCGCATGCACATGGCCTCCATCTGCGGGACGGACCTGCACTACGTCTACCACGGCTGGCCGCGCAACAAGTACCCGATGGAGCCCGGTGAACCGGGACACGAGGGCGTGGGCACCATCGTGGACCCCGGAGCCACAGGGTTGGCCGAAGGAGCGCTCGTCCTCACCGTGCCGAACATCTGGGAGGCGCGTAACTTCGCCGAGTACCAGGCGGTATCGCCGCACTTCATCATCGAGTTGCCTGAAGGCCGGCCGCTCGCGGAACTGATGATGGCCCAGCAGTTGGGCACCGTCATATTCGCCGCGCGCAAACTGCCCGAGATGACGGGCAAGACTGCCGTCGTCATCGGGCAAGGAAGCGCCGGACTCTTCCACGACTTCTATCTCCGGCGCCTCGGCGCGGAGCGGATCATCACCATCGAGCCCAACGACGACCGGCGTGCGGCGGGCGTGGCGCTCGGCGCGGACGATGCGCTGGACGTGACCGGCGATGCGGCGGTCGACGCCGTACTGCAATTGACGGACGGGCAGGGGGCCGAGGTGGTTGTTGACGCCGTGGGCGGACACGAGACCCTGGACCAGGCCGTGCGCATGGCGAAGGCGGAGGGGCACGTGCACGTCTTCGGTCTGCCGACAGGCTTCGACCCCGTCCCGTTCGACCTGGGCACCTATTTCCTCAAGAGGCTCGACGTACGAACCATATTTGGTGCTCAGGATGAGCCGGGCCTCGTGTCGTTCCGGCAGGCACTTCGACTCATAGCCGAGGGGGAGATCGATATGTCTCCCTACGTCACCCACACGCTGCCGCTGGAACGCGTGGGCGATGCCTTCGAATTGGCGCACGAACCCAGCGGAGGCGCGCTCAAAGTGTCCCTGACGATGTGAGGAGTAATTATTCAGAGTTTATGAGTTCGTCGTTCCTGCGGAGGCAGGAACCCCGCAGCCTTCGTGTAAGAGTGGAGCCTCGCCCATCCCCGCAGACAGGGGGGCGAGATTCCCGCCTGCGCGGGAATGACGGGGCCTCCCGCTAACTCTGAACAGTTACTGTGAGGAGTTGCACATTCCCTGCAAAGCGAGAATCGGGTATGATTGCGGAACGCTTGACACGCAGCGGCAAACCCTTATAGCCTCTGCGCCGCACTCGCGGCACGCACGAGTTGTTTGGCCGTGAGCATCGGGTTGAAGGAGGAAAGCCGTGACTCGAACGCATTCACTACTGTCGCCGCGGTTCGCATTGGTTACATTGGCCGCTGCCGCTCTGGTGGGGCTCGCCCTCGCGGCGGCGCTCTCCACGAATGAAGGCGCGCGCGCCGACGGTCACGCCACCGGCGGGGAGACCCTCGTCGTAACCCCATCCGAAGCAGACTTCGAGCCGGGGAATCGCAGTTCTCCCACGTCAGTGTGGGTCTACGGTTCAGGCTTCAACCCCGGTCAGAGCGTTCTCGTCCTGATCGCTGACCAGCGTGGTGTCGCTACGGATATCGGCGCTCTTTCGGGCATTGACGTGGCCGCCAACGATGACGGCGCGTTCGGGTTCAAGTGGACGTTCGGCCGCTTCACCCGTGCAGGTGTCGGCGGCGAAGGTATGCAATCGGTTCGTGTAGTGGACGCAGGTTCGTTCGACGAACTTGCCACCGCTCCGCTGGCGCTCTGCAACCTCAGCGCTCGTGCCGAGGACGCGGAAGTCCCGAGCCACTGCTCGGCGTGACCCGGTCCCATTGAAGATTCGTTGAGCAGGAGGACTCAGTGACAGGTGTTACGACAACAGTTACCAGGCGGTCAGCGACCATCTTGATCGCTGCCGGCCTCATCGCCGGTCTGGCGCTCGCCATTGCCCTTTCGGCATACCAGGGCGTACGTGCAGACGGGCACGTCACAGGAACCGAAAGCATCGTGCTCTCCACGAATGAGGTCAATTTCGTAGCCGGTACGAGCCGGTCATCGGAAGAAGTCTGGATCCGTGGCTCCGGCTTCACGCCAGGCAGAGAAGTGGTGCTTCTCCTGGATGACTTCCAGGGCGCTCTCTACATCATCAGCAACTGCCGTTTGAACGACGAGGGTGAGTGTGCCCCTGGAAACCGCCGGGACGGCGGAGGCAGCGTGTGGCCGCTCATCGTCAACGACGACGGCGCGTTCGCAACGAGCTGGCGGATCGGCCGCTTTACCCGCCCGAACGTGGGCGCTGGTGAAGGGAACGAAGAGCGCCTGAGCACGCTGTGGGCGGTGGACGGCGAGACCTACGACAGTCTCGCAAGTGCGCCGCTCGGGCTCTGCAACCACGAACGGAATGACGGTCTTGAAGAAGGCGCGGAACCCGCGGAAGTTCCGAACTTCTGCTCGAAGTAAGCGTTAGGTCCACAGGAGGTAATCGTGACTAAGGTAATCGCAACTCACCCCCGGGCCGTGGTTCTCACGCTTATTGCCGCGGGGCTGCTGCTCGGCCTTGTGGCGGGCAATGCCATCCTCACCCCGAGGGCATCCGCAGATGGACACATCTCCGGTGTCGAAAACGTCGTCACAGGAGACGTGGTCGTCAACCACCAGTTGGGCGCGGGCTCGTCTGGTGAAAGGGTCCGCATCTGGGGCTCGGGCTATGCTCCGGGGCAGGAGGTCATCCTCGTCATCAACGACGGCCCCGGCACTCCTTCCGACATCACCAACTACGTGACCAACAGGAGCGACAACAACACGCTCGTCGCCAACGAGCAAGGTGCATGGACAACAGTCTGGACGCTTGGCCGGTTCACCCGCCAGCGCTCCGGCATCGGCCCCGGCGACGGCGACGTGGAGCGCATGCGAACACTGAGCGTCATCGACCCCGGCTCGTTCGATGTCATCACGAGCACGCCGCTGGCCTTCTGCCGCGTCAGCGACCGCGTCGCTATCGCGGCGAACATCGCCGAGATGGAGTCCGACCTGGCGCTTGACCAGGCCGACAGGGACCAAGGTCTCGGCGAGAAGCCGGTCAACGTCTCCGCTGCGGCTTGGGCCCTCGCGACCGCGTTCTACCCTGCCTACGAGGCGCGACTCGACGCGCAGATCGCCGAACTGACGGCGGACATAGAGACTGAGAAGGGCAATCTGGGCGTTCCTGACCACTGCCCCGCCTAGGCCACACGAAGCATAGGCGATACCTGGAAGCCCTCCGGAGAACCCGGAGGGCTTCTCTTTGCCCGCTCCTTCTGTCGTTCCTGTGAAAAGCGCTACGCGGCACACTTCGTCATTCCCGCACCAGCGGGAATCCAGGGTGCGCGGGCAGCGCACGCGGGGTGGAGTGGAAGGGCGGGGCGCGTCCTGCTGTCTACTGCGTGACGCGGGCTGACAAGTACGGGACGAGCGTGGCCTGCCCCTTCCCTCTTTTCATTCCCTTACACGGCCTCACAAGGCCCTGGGCCATTCCTGGGAAATAGCGTTCGTCGTTCCTGCGGAGGCAGGAACCCCGCCTGACGCGCAGATGGTGATGTTGCGACATCTGCCCCTTCCCCGGTCGCCCCTGCGTCCGTTACGCTGGCTGCATGGCTCGGCGTCTCACACTCCCCGTTGACCGCGCCCGCGAACTGGAGGCGCAAACCCCCAACACCACCCATGGTCCTGCCCCAACTTCTTTGGATTCATTGGCCACCTTGTCCGCTCCCTCAACATTTGAAAACGATGGCACTCTTGAGATTCTTGATGCTCTGGCGTCCGGGAAGCAGGCCACGGCCACGGAAACACCCCGATCAAGGATCTCAAGGATGCCAAACGGCGCGGACGGTTTACTCGTGGAACACGGATCAAGAGTGCCAAAACTCGGGCAGGTTGGCATCCTTGATCACACAGGGCGAGCCGGCTCCCGCGCTTGCTGGAATCACTCCCCGGAAACTGAAGCAGCGAGGTTCCCGTATGCAGCCCTATCGCGGTATAGACCTACTGGACATCGAGTCCCAACTGACCGACGACGAGCGCCAGGTGCGCGACACCGTCCGCGACTTCGTCGAGGCGGAGGCGTTGCCCGCCGTCGTTCCGCACTTCCGCGACGGCACGTTTCCGCTGGAGCTCGTCCCCCGCATGGGGGAGCTCGGCCTCTTCGGCGCGCACCTGGAGGGCTACGGCTGCGCCGGCCTCGGCCCCGTCGCCTACGGCCTTGTTATGCAGGAACTGGAGCGCGCCGACTCCGGCTACCGCTCCTTCGCGTCCGTCCAGTCATCCCTGGCGATGACCGCCATCTACGAGTTTGGCACCGAGGAACACCGCGAGCGCTACCTGCCGGATATGGCCGCGGGTCGCATCTTGGGCGCATTCGGCCTCACCGAGGCCGACCACGGCTCCGATCCCGGCGGTATGGAGACGCACGCCGTTGAAACCGCGGATGGGTTCACGCTCAACGGCAGCAAGATGTGGATCACGAATGCCGGGATTGCCGATGTCGTGGTGGTCTGGGCGAAACTGGGCGATGCGATCCGCGGTTTCCTGGTGGATACGACCCTCCCTGGCGTTCGGCGGGAAGACATCCACAACAAACTCTCCATGCGGATGAGCGTGACCAGCGCACTCTTCCTGGAGAACGTACGCGTGGGGGAAGACGCGCTGCTTCCCGGTACGCGCGGGCTCGGCTCGGCCTTGGCGTGCCTCAACGCAGCGCGTTACAGCATCGTCTGGGGGGTCTGCGGCGCCGCCGCGGACTGCCTGCACACCGCCATCGAGTACACGAAGGAGCGGGAGCAGTTCGGGCGTCCGCTCGCGTCGTTCCAACTCGTGCAGCAGAAGCTCGCCGACATGGCCACGTCGCTCTCCAAGGCGCAGTTGCTTGCGCTGCAACTCGGACGGTTGAAGGCTGCGGGGACGCTGCACTGGTCGCACGTCAGCATGGCGAAGTACAGCAACACCCTCGCCGCGCTGGAGATCGCCCGCACCTCCCGCGACCTGCTCGGCGCAGCGGGCATCACCGACGACCTCCCGCCGATGCGCCACGCGATGAACCTCGAGACGGTGCACACCTACGAGGGCACGCAGCACATGCACCAGCTCATCCTGGGGCGCCATCTGACCGGTATCAATGCCATCTCGTGACCGGGACACGCGGGTTTGCCTGCTGTGCTCCCCAGGCGGATAATCGCGTTGCGTAGGAGGGTGAACAGATGAAGGCCGTGCGGTACCACGAACTCGGTGGCCCCGAGGTGCTCCACCTCGAAGAGGCCCCTGACCCCGAGCCCGGCGACGGAGACGTACTCGTACGGCTCGCGGCTTCCGGCGTCAACCCCGCGGAAGTATCGCGGCGCGCTGGGCGCATGGGACAAGTGGTCGACTTCCCCGCGATGCTCGGCATAGAGGGCGCAGGTGTTGTCGCAGAGGTGGGCAAGGACGTTGCATCGGTGAATGTTGGCGACCGCGTCATCGTGCGGCAGCCGCCGTACTCCTACGCGGAATACGTCGCTGTCCCTGAACGCTCGATCTACGCTCTGCCGGCCAACCTCGGCCTCGTCGAGGCGTCGACCGTTTCCATCATCTATACGACTGCATGGTCGGCGCTCCGTGTCCGCGGCGGCGGCGAGGCTGGAGGGACGGTTCTCGTGCAGGCCGCCGCGAGCGGCGTTGGCGTCGCTGCCATCCAACTGGCGAAGCAGTTGGGCATGACCGTGCTCGGCACTGCCAGCAGCGCGGAGAAACTCGAATGGGCAGCACAGTACGGGCTGGACCACGGCATCAACTACGTGGAGCAGGACTTCGTTGCTGAAGCGAAGCGCCTGACCGATGGGCGTGGCGTCGACGTTATCGTGGACGGCATCGGGGGCGACGTTCTCGCAAAGGGCATCACCGCTCTTGCTCGCGGCGGACGGCTCTCGGTTTTCGGTGGCGCTGGCGGACGGGAGACCGCCTTCCCTGTTGCCGACCTCTACCGCAACGGCGTCTCGATAATGGGCGCGGGCGGTGGACAAACGCCACGAGAGGACTTCGAGATGATCCTCGGCTGGTTCGGTGAGGGCAAACTCAAACCCACCATCGACCGGACCTGGCCCCTCGCCGAGGCCGCAGAAGCCCATCGCTACCAGGAGTCCCGCCAGATCAAGGGCAAGAGCGCACTCGTCATCAGCGACGAGAACTGACCCGCGCACGAAGGAGGAAGGCGATGGCATCCGAGTGGGTGAGCATAGACGTTGATGGCAAGCCGGTGGACGCATACCTGGCCCTGCCGGATGCCCCCGGTCCGCACCCCGGTGTCGTCGTGGCGATGCACGTCTTCGGCATTGACCGGTTCGTGCGGGAGAAGTGCGACGGGCTCGCCGAGGCGGGCTACGCAGCCATCGTGCCCTACCTATTCCACCGCTCTGACGTGACGAACGAACAGCTGACGGGCTACGCCTTCGAGGACCCTGTGCGTCGCGAGGTTGCGATGCCACTGAAGGACAGCCTGCGGGACGACGAACTCCTGCAGGACATGCTCGCCGGGCTGGAATGCCTGCGCGGCCTGCCGGACGTGTCCGGTCCCTTTGGCGTCACGGGCTTCTGCATAGGCGGGCGAGTCGCCTACATGCTCGCGGTGCGGACGAAGGAGTTCGCCGCCTGCGCGGACTTCTACGGCGTGGACGTCGACCTGCCCTGGGGCGACGGCCCTGTTCCCCTCAGCCTCACCGCGGAGCTCGACTGCGCGCTGATCGGCTTCTTTGGCGACCTCGACGCGAACCCTGCGCCGCCCGACGTGGACAAGCTGGAAGCGGCGCTCCGCGCCGAAGGCAAGCCGTTCACCTTCCACCGCTACCCCAACGGCCAGCACGCCTTCAACGACCCCTACAATCCCGTGCGCTACGATCCGGAGATCTCCGCCGACTCGTGGCCGAAGCTCATCGGTTTCTTCGACAGCGCACTGAAAGCGAGGGAGCCGGTCGCATGACCGCCGTCGTTGGCATATTCGAGCACCGCACGGCTGCCGTTGCCGCTGAGCAGTTGCTGGAAGAGGCCGGCTTCGGCGACCGCACGGGCGTCACCTACGTGCTGCCGGATGACGGCCCTGCGCCCCCGCGTCTCGCGCGCCGTGGCGAGAGCATGCTGCGAGCGGCGATAAAGTGGGGCATCTGGGGCTCGCTCATCATCGAAGTGCCGTCGCTCATCGCGCTGCTCGTCTACCCGATGGACATCAACGTGAAGATCCTGCTGGCGGCGACGGTCTGGAAGTTCGGCGCGGCGTTCGGCTCCTGGATCGGGGCCATGTCCGCTGGAGAGGAAGGCCTCGACGACGAGCACGCCGCCGAATACGAGGCGCTGCTAGCCTCGGGTTACGCGCTCATCGCCGTGGACGTTCGAACGCGCCACCGCCCCGGCATACGCGGCGCGCTGCTGGAGAGCGGCGCCCTGAGCTTGCGGGACGTACGCGGGTCGTTCGTGCTCAAGCAGCCGCCTCGTCCTAAGCGAGTCCACGTCTCCTCGTAGGTCAGGACGCCGGCACCCGTTACTGGCTAGTCGAGCCGTTTCGCCATCGGCACGTGGTCTATGCCCGCTTCCACGAACCCTGGTCCCGCAATTGCATACCCATGCCGCTCGTAGAGCGCCTGCACATACGTCTGTGAGTGCAGGCTCACCTCTGCGATGCCGAGCCGCCGCGCTTCCGATTCCAGCGCCGCGAGCAGCAGCCCCGCGATGCCACGCCGCCGCCACGCGGGCAGGACGGCCACGCGCCCTATCCGCGTCTCTCCGTCCCGCGTTAGCCGCGCGGTGCCGATGACCGTCGCTCCGTCGCTCGCGACGACGTGCACCGCGCTGTCGTCCGCGTCGTCGCGCTCCAGCTCCGGTGGCACGTCCTGCTCAACGATGAAGACCTCGTGCCGCACCGCGAACGCGCCCTGCATGTCCGCATCGCCCGACGCCACTCGTACTTGGACGTTCCGTTCCTCTGCCATGCCGCGATTATAGGAGCGCCGCTATAATCCGCGTGCACTCTTCCCCGGAGCGTTCCTATGAAACTATCCACAGACCGTATCCTCACGACCCACGTCGGCAGCCTGCCGCGCCCGGACGACGTCGCCGCGCTGCTCCTGAACAAGGAGCGCGAGGAGCCGTACGACGCCGGAGAGTTGGACGCCCTCGTGCGGCAGGGGGTTGCCGACGTCGTTGCGCGGCAGCATGCCGCTGGGGTCGACATCGTGAGTGATGGCGAGATGAGCAAGGTCGCCTACTCCACCTACGCCAAGGACCGGCTCACCGGCTTCGAGGGCGACAGCGCGCGCCGCCCCAACCTGGACGTGGCGCCGTACCCGGACTTCCGTGCCAAGATGGCGCGGATGACGGGCGACCAGCCGATGCGGCGTCCCCAGTGCGTGGGGCCGGTGGAAGTGAAGGACCGGGAGCCGCTGCGGAAGGACCTCGAGAACTTCAAGGCGGCGATTGAAGGTGCGGGCGTCACCGATGCGTTCATGACCTCGTCCTCGCCGGGCGTGGCCTCCGTGTTCATGCCGAACGCGTACTACCCGACGCACGAGGCGTACATCGAGGCCTTGGGCGCGGCGATGCAGGAGGAGTACGAGGCCATCGTCGGCGCCGGGTTCGTGCTGCAGGTGGACTGCCCCGACCTCGCGATGGCGTTCCATACCGGCTTCCAGGGGTTGACCGAGGAGGAGTTCCTCCGCCGCGCCGAGCACCATATCGACGTGCTGAACGGGGCGCTGGAGAACGTGCCAGCGGAGTCGGTGCGGATGCACGTCTGCTGGGGGAACTACGAGGGCCCGCACGACTACGACATCGCCGTGTCGAAGATCATGCCCATCATCCTTCGGGGGAAGCCGACCGCCATCCAGTTCGAGGCGTCCAACCCGCGCCACGCCCACGAGTGGAAGGACTGGCGCGACGCCCGCATCCCGGACGACAAGGTGCTCGTCCCCGGCGTGCTCGACTCCACCAGCAACTTCGTGGAGCACCCGGAGCTGGTCGCTCAGCGCATCGAGACGTTCGCCGCTATCGTCGGACGCGAGCGGGTGCTCGCGGGCTCGGACTGCGGCTTCGGCACGTTCGCGGGCTACGGGAAGATGGACCCGGACATCATCTTCCGCAAGCTGGAGTCGCTGGCGCAAGGCGCGGCCATCGCCTCCGAGCGGCTCTGGGAGTAGGGTTGCGTTGCTGGACGCTGTTCTTCCCACCCACCCGCCCGGATGCTGGTGGGGGACACCCCCACGCCGCGGCCTTCGCCCGTGGCAGAGGGCGTTGCCCCTCTGCACTCCGGATGGGCACCCACGACCGACGCCCTTACATCGGGCATCATCCTCTGCACCCGCCCCCGCCGTGTGCGCTGGCGCGCACTTCCTGGATTCCCGCTTTCGCGGGAATGACGAGAAGGGGTGCGGGAATGACGAGGGGGCTAGCGGGAGGCCTTCAGGAGGACGGTGCGGTCGTTGATCTCGTCCGTTTCCACGGTGGTGAAGCCGGCTTCCTTCAGCCACTGGACGTGCATGTCCACTCCGCCCGCCTGTGCGGCGTAGTCCAGGTTCGCGAACATGCCGCCGTCGGCGATGAGGTCGTGGATGTCCTTGTAGATGCTGGCGATGAGGCCGTCGTCGTACATGTTGTGGATGGCGATGGCGGACATCACGAAGTCGAAGGGCCCGCCGAGCCCGGACGCCCAATCGCGCTGTGAGAAATCGCTCCTGACGTAGGCGGTGCGGTCGGCATACGCCGCGAGGCGCTCCTTCGCGTGGCCGAACATCGGCTCGGATATGTCCTGCAGCGTGACGTGGGCGTTGGGGAATTTCGCCAGCAGGTGGCCGGAGAGCAGGCCGTAGCCCGATCCGACGTCCAGGGCGCGGATGGACTGGTCTGTGGGGAAGGGCGCGGCGTCCACCGCGGCCTGGATCATGGGCCCGCGCTGGTCCTGTCTGCCATCGTCGCGCGTGACCCAGTTGTCTACGAACTGCTGCTCCTCCCACTGCTCCGGCACGTCGTGCGTCTGCGCCCATGCAGCCTTCTGGTGGCGGTCGGTGGTCATTGTCCGTGTCTCCTCTCTGGTCAACCGAGCGGATGGGCTCCGTTGAGAATGGCTTCCAGCGTCTCGTGCAATGGCTCGCGCAACCGCGCGCCGAATCCGGTTACGACCTTCGCGGCGGCGAACGAGCCGAGCTTACCAGCATCGGTGGGGTTCAGGCCATGCGTGAGCCCGTAGAGTGCGCCTGCGGCGAAGACGTCGCCTGCTCCAGTGGTGTCCACGACAGGCACAACGTATCCCGGCACGTGCGTGATGGCGCCATCGTCGAAGACCAGCGCGCCGTCCGCTCCGCAGGTCATGAACACCAGTGGGGCGTCCATGCCAACGGCCCGAAGCCGCTCCTCCCGTGAACCCTCGCCTCCGTATATCCCCGCCTCGTGTTCGTTGCAGAAGAGGATGTCCACGTACTGCCGGGTGACGCGCCGGAACTCGTCGATGAATAGCGTCGCTATGGCCGGGTCGGAGAGGCTGAGCGCGACCTGCACTTCTGCCTCGGATGCAACGGCCATGGCGCACTCGGCAGCTTCCGCGCATGAGGGGGTGCTGAGCAGGTATCCCTCCACGTAGACGATGCGGCTGGACCGGAGCGCGCCAGAGGCGATGTCGCCCGGCTCCAGGGTGGACGCTGCGCCGAGGCTCGTCCGCATCGTGCGCTCCCCGTCCGGTGTGACGAGGATGACGCACGCGCCGGTGGGGCCGGCATTCGCGGGGGTCATGTCGAACTCGACCCCGGCCTCTGCGAGGCTCTCGCGGTAGAGCGCGCCGTGCATGTCGTTGCCGATCTTGCCGGTGAAGAATGCGCTGCCGCCGAAGTGGGCCACGGCGGTCACCGTGTTCGCCGCCGAGCCTCCGGCGGAGCCGTGCTGGGCATGCCCGGCGAGACTCTCCAGGAGTTCCGCCTGGGACTCAGCGGATACGAGCGTCATGATGCCCTTGTCCAGACCGTGCCCCGAGAGGAACGAGTCCTCCACCTCCACTTCCGTATCCACTATCGCGTTGCCGACGCCGTAGACGTCGTACTCGTTAGCCATCGTATCCGTTGTACCTCATCCGTTCTGGTTGTCGCACAAGGGGGGAACCTACACTGCCCTCAGCCGGAGCGTCAACGCGCGACGGGGGCGGCCCCTACTTGAGGTTCTTAAGGAGGGTGAGCGCTTTTTCGAGTTGTCTGAGGCGCCGCTGATTCTCTTTGGCCTTGCCGACCTGAATGCCCACGACGAGCGCAAGGCGAACGGCCTGCATCCTGACCCGCGGGTTAGGGTCCTCCAGGAGTTCGGCCAGTGCGGAGATGCTCTTCAGCGCGAGACCGTCGAGTTCGACCTGAGCGAGGTCCGAAGTTTCCTGCCTCTGCCGGCGGAGTTCCTCCCGGAAGACAGGGTCCTGCCGCCATCGTTTGAGCGTCGCGAGGCTGATATCCGCAGCTCTTGCGCCTTCGGCGTTCGTAGCAGCAGCGGCGACGTGCGGGAGCGCCACAATCTGCCTGTCAGAGAGATCTTCCTGAAAAACCGGCTCATTCTGGCTCATCGTATGCTCCTCCGTTCGTAAATCGGGCTTCTCTGGTGAGCCCTTCGGGGGTTCAAGTGGGCTCATCCGAGCCTTCTTGTGAGCCTTTCTGCGCAGTTTCGAGCCCATCGGAACCCTCCATCCGCGTTGCCCAGGCAACGCCTACCGTTCATGGTGAAGGACAGGGTAAGCAGGGGTGCATAGTCCGCACAACGGGCGGATGTCACAAATGTGAATTGAACGGGGGATGGGCTGAGGAGCCTTTCGCGGGCACTACAAGAGAAGGGCACCCACGAGGGGTGCCCCTACATCGGACAAAACCACCCGGCCCTGGCAGGCCGGTGCGGACATTCCGTCCGCACCGGCAAGATGCGTCTTAGTTGACGGTCAGGGTGCCGACGCCGCTCAGTTCGAGCGCGATGTCGCGCGTCTCCTGGCTGGCGCTCCGGACGCGGTCGATGATCTCCCAGATGTCCTCTGCCCTGCCGTAGCCATAGGAGTCCTCGTATCCGGCAATGGTGAGCTGTTCGATAAAGGTTGGATCCACCACAATCTGGTCGAATGCCGACTGCCAGTACTGGGCCACGTCTGCCGGTACGCCCTCGGGTAGCACGAAGACGCGCGAAATCTCGACGATGAGCAGGTTCAACTCGAGCGCTTCTGCCTGGGCCTGATTGAAGGTGAGGCCCGGCAGATCGCGGAAGGAGGGAATCGGACCGGTGTGTCCAAGATTGGCAAGCCACTCCTCGCTGTATGGCTTGGTCCTGTAGAAGATGGGAATGAGGCGTCCCTGCTCGATCCATTCAGGGTAAAGGCGACCCGCGTTACCCGGGCCGCAGCGGCCCGTCCCGTCGGTCTCGCCGCGGTCGAACGCCGCCATAATCTCGGAAGAGCCGCCGTAGCCGTAGATGAGCTTGAAGGGACCGCCGTTCTCAACCATGAATTCGATGTGGGGCTCGTTGCCCGGTCCCACCGACCCGACCTTGATGGTGAGGTCCCGGTCCAGCACTTCCTGCCAAGAGGAGGCGAAGTTCTTGTCAAGACAGAAGCCGTCCTCGTTGATGGCGAACGTTGGGGAGCCAAGCATGTAAATCCTGTCGAGGTCGAACCCGTCGACGTCGCCGACCAGCATCTGCCGTGCGAACCAGCGGGAATGGACGGGGCCTACCGTGAGCCCGTCAGGTTCCGAACTGAGCACCGCGCGCAGGCCGCGGAGCTGTCCCGCGCCGGGGAGGTTCTGCACGATGAAGCGCGTGGTTTCCGGAAAGTGCCGTTCGGCCGTTGCAGCGACAATCCTGCTGAATGTGTCGAAGCCGCCGCCGGGGCTGGTGCCGGTGATGATGCGGATGGTCTTGCCGCCGAAGTACTCTTCCGCGTCAAAGCCAGGGGGTGGGGGTACTTGTGTAGGGGTTGGCCGAGGCACCGGAGTTGCGGTTGGGTCTGCTGCCATCGCCGTCTCTGCGGGAGTGGGCGTCGGGTCCTCCGTCATAGTCCCTGCGGGAGTGGGCGTTGGGTCTGCCATCATCGCTTCCGCCGGAGTGGGCGTTGGCGTGGCTGCCGGACGCGGCGTTGCGGTTGGGTCGTCATCGCCGCCGCACGCCGCAAAGAGCGCCAGGATCACTGCTAGCGCGCCAAGGGTCAGGAAACGGTGGATGTACATCGGTCTCCTCCTGCGTTGCGCTGTTCCGCGACTATCCAGCCGACTATCAAGCGTATCTTCGCGTGCTGCGAACCGTCGCGGCACACTCTACCTGAGCGCAAGCACCAGCGCGAGGAGCGTCACGCGAGGAGCGTCAACAGGAAGCATGCGCATGCGCGAAGGGTGCCGCTCATCGGGGCGGGAGAATCTTACCATCGACTGCAATACCTGCCTGTTATCCGTTCGTCTGGCGCTCTCGTTTGACACGCCTTGAGGTGGGGGATAGACTCGTCTTGTCCCCCGGAGCGCTGGAGTCCACTCACAGCGCGGTCGTCAGAGGACGGCTTACCTTCGCGGGGTCTACGGAAGAAGTTGCGTTAGATGTACGGCGAACGCCGACCCGAATTCGATCCGGACCAGGTAGTCCAGAACCTCCGACAGAGCTGGGATGGCATACGTTCACGCCTTCCGGGCGGCGGTTCCCGTCTGTTCATCCTCGGACTCATCGTAGTTGCGATTGCGCTCTGGCTGGGCACGGGCTTCTACACTGTGCAGCCGTCCGAACAGGCGGCGCTGCGCCTCTTCGGAGCGTTCCGGGGCACCGAGGACGAAGGACTCCACTGGTATCCTCCGACGCCCATCGGTACGGTGGATGTCGTCTCCGTCGAGGAGACCCGGGGAATGGAGCTCGGCTTCATGACTACCGCCGGCGGTGTCGTCACGGACGAAGTAGTCGAGTCCAAGATGATTACCGGCGACCTGAACATCGTGACCATCGACCTCGTCGTCCAGTACCGCATCAAGGACCTCGGGGCGTTCCTCTTCAACGTTGCCGACCCCGGCGACCCGGCCCGTCCGGAGGCTGTGGAGGGCCGCCCGGACGGGCGGACGCTCAAGGACGCAGCCGAGGCCGCGCTTCGGCAGGTCGTCGGGCAGCGGTCGATAGACGACCCCCTGCGCGTTGGCAGGGAGGCGGTGCAGACTGACACGCAGGACCTGCTGCAGCAGATCGTCGACGACTACAACGCGGGCATAGAGATACTGAACGTGCAGCTGCAGGAAGTCCAGCCGCCGGACCAGGTGCGCGACGCCTTCGACGACGTCAACAGGGCGCGCGTCGACCGGGAGAGCCGCATCAACGAGTCGCTCGCTTACGAGCAGGACAGGCTCCCCCGGGCGCGGGGCGCCGCAGAGCAGGTGACCCAGGCGGCGCAGGCGTTCAAGGATGCTCGTATCGCCAGGGCGCAAGGTGAGGCGGCTGAGTTCACTGCGGTCTTCACCGAATATGCGCTATCCCAGGAAGTGACGCGTACGCGTCTCTTCCTCGAAGCGATCGAGGATATCCTGCCCAGCGTCACTCTCTTCATCCTGGATGAATCCACAGACAACGTGGTGCCGTTCCTACCGCTGACGGAAGACGCTCTTTCGTCGACCAGCGGCCCGGCTGCTGTGGCTTCGGGGGGCGGGGGCTAACATGAAACTCCTCGTTCCTCTCCTCATACTCATCATCGCGGCGGTCATCGTCGTACCGCAGGCGTTGTACACGGTCGACGAGACGCAGTACGTGGTCGTCACCCGATTCGGTGAGATACAGACCGTCGTGCGCTCACCGGGCCTGAAGGTGAAGGCCCCGTTCGTGGACACGGCGAACGTGCTGGACAAGCGCATCCTGCGGATAGACGTGACGCCCACGTCCATGCCGGACCAGGACAACCAGTTCCTGGAGGTGGACGCCTACGTCCGCTACCGTATCGAGGACCCGCGCAAGTTCATCACGCGCCTGCGCACCGAAACCACCGCCAACTCGAGGATCCAGCAGATCGTCATCGCGGCGCTGCGCGACGAGATCGGGCGCAGCACGCAGCCGGAGATCATCGGCGGTCGGCTGATCGGCATCCAGGAGGACCGCACCGACGTGGAGCAGTTGGTGAACGCACAGGGCATCCCCACCCGCGCGGCCATCGTCGGTCGCGCCCTGGCGACAGCGAACCAAGTCGTCAAATCCGCCGAGAACGACTACGGCGTCGACATCGTCGATATCCGCATCAAGCGCGCGGACTTTCCACCCGCCACGGAGGAGAACATCTTCAACCGCATGAGGACGGAGCGCTCCGTACAGGCGCAGCGTCTCCGCGCCGAGGGTGAAGAGTTGTACCGCGAGCGCATCGCCGACGTCGACCGGCAGGTGGAGATCATCGCCGCCCAGGCTGACGAGGCTGCCAACCGGCTCCGCGGTGAAGGCGAAGGTGAGGCGATCCGCATCCTCGCCGAGGCGCTCGAGCAGGACCCCGAGTTCTTCGCATTCCGGCGCAGCCTCGAGGCGTACCGGGCAGTGCTCGGCGACCAAACGACACTGGTCCTCCCCGCCAACTCCGATCTCTTCCGGTACCTCCAGTCAGCCGAGGGCACGGACGACTCCGATGGCGAAGACCTTCTGGGCGACATCTTCGGGCTCATCGGCACCCTGGCGGAGAGCGGCATGATGTCGGAGGGCAGCGAGCCGTCCGGCGACGCTGATGGCTCCTAGAGCCTCCCTGCTAGAATGAGGGGCGTGGACCCCTC